>JAUMWJ010000001.1 GCA_030529655.1 Eubacteriales bacterium | reverse complement strand
TTCATGAAAATACCCCCAATACTGGGTGTCCAGTATTGGGGGTACATATCACTTCCCAAGGAAGATTGCCGTTTTTCTCATTTTCCGATCAGTACAAGACCCACCACGCACACAGCCATACCGATAACTTGCCGCAGGGAAATTGTCTCTCGGTAAAGAAGCAATCCCACCAGCAGCAAAATGACTGCCAAAGCGATGTTGGCCACCAGAGATGCCACGCTGACCTTCCAGCCCACACGGTAAATGTTCAAATAGCCAAATTCCAGCCCTATCACACTGAGTCCGAACAAAAAGGATGTCCAGCTTATTTTGGTCAGCTCATGGCCGATGTTCTTGTCCGTCGCCGTAACAAAAAACAGCCCCAATGAAATGACCATTGCCACAAAATAGGTCACGCTCAAAGAGGCAAAGGCGTTCAGTCCCTCCGGTGTCTGCTTGGCGCAGATATTGTAAACGGTATTGGCAGCAATCACCACCAGAATCGGCCATAGCGTTTGCATGGTATAACCTCCCGCAAAATACAGGCGGAAAACCGCCCTCAGGATATAAGCAAAAACAGGCGCCCAGATCAGGGCGTCTGTTTTCATGGTGCCGGTGACCGGACTCGAACCGGTACGCTGTCGCCAGCGGTGGATTTTGAGTCCACTACGTCTACCAATTCCATCACACCGGCTTATCGACTTTGGTATTATATCCTATCCGCACCGCAAATTCAAGTGTTATTTTCACTTTTTTAAACCCTGCCGAATTTTCCCCCCCTCATTTTTCTCCTTTTGGGGTTGACACATTTCTCATTTTGCCGTACTATTATCCTATAATTGTATAGTCCGGTAGGTAAGGCTACCGCAGGGATACGGACTGCTGCCGCGAAATGGTGGAGACACCACGAGAGGGTTTGAACAGGCGATATCGAAACCAAGGTATCATCTAACGCAGTTTCATCGCCCCGCGATGCTAAAGCTTGTTACGGTGGTTGGATCACGCAGGGTGCGTGGTCTTTCAGTGTTATTCCGCAATGGGCCCATCTGTCGGTCTTTTGCGGATTTATTTTTTGCAGGAAAGGAGGAACGGCCATGTTTGATTACGAGAGCAAAATGGACCAATATCTGGAGAAAATCGAGGATTTGGTACGAAGTAAACAATACGCGGCGTTGCGTGACCTGTTCCTGCCCATGGAACCTGCCGACATTGCGCTGATTCTGGAGGAAGCCGGCGAGGAGCAGATGCCTCTTTTGTACCGTCTGCTGCCGAAAGAGTTGGCGGTCGAAGTGTTTGTTGAACTGGAGCCGGACAGTCAGGAAATGCTGATCAACGGCTTTTCCAACACCGAGCTGCAGGAAGTGCTGGACGAGCTGTACTTGGACGATGCCGTTGACATCGTGGAGGAAATGCCTGCCAGCGTGGTGATTCGTATTTTGGATAAGGCCAAGCCGGAAATGCGCAAGTCCATCAACGAAATTCTGAAATATCCCGAGGACTCTGCCGGCTCTATCATGACGGTGGAGTACCTGTCGCTGAAAAAGGATATGACGGTGGCCGATGCTTTCAAGCGAATCCGTCGTATCGGCGGTGATCTGGAAACCATCAATATCCTGTATGTCACCGATCCCACCCGTCATCTGCTGGGCGTTTTGTCTGTCCGCGATCTGCTGTTGGCAGAAGAAGACGACCTAATTGAGGACATCATGGATCCCAATGTCATCTGGGCCAAGACGCTGGATGATAAGGAAGACGTGGCACAAGCGCTGAGTAAATACGACTTCCTGGCTATGCCCATTGTGGATATGGAGCAGCGTCTGATCGGTATCGTCACCGTTGACGACGCAATGGACGTCATCGAAGAAGAAACCACCGAGGACTTTGAAAAGATGGCAGCTATGCTGCCCTCTGATAAACCGTATCTGCGTGCCAGCGCTTGGGATACATGGCGTGCCCGTCTGCCGTGGCTGATGATTCTGATGCTCTCCGCCACCTTTACCGGTATGATTCTGAATCATTACGAGAATGCTTTGGCAAAATGTCTGGTGCTCAATGCGTACATACCTATGCTCTCCGGTACAGGCGGTAACTCCGGCACACAGGCCTCTACAGCGGTGATCCGTGCGTTGAGTCTGGTTGAAGTGGATTTCTCCGACACGCTGAAGGTCATCTGGAAAGAACTTCGTGTTTCCCTGCTGTGCGGTATCTGTCTGGCCGCCGCTAACTTCGTGAAAATGCAGTTGGTGGATCGCATGCTGCTGGGTAATGATGCGGTAACGCCCATCGTCTGCCTTGTGGTCTGTCTGACCATTCTCTTTGTGGTTGTCTTTGCCAAGTGCGTCGGCTGCAGTCTGCCGCTTTTGGCGGAAAAGATCGGCCTTGACCCTGCGGTGATGGCAAGCCCCTTTATCTCCACTATTGTGGATGCCACCAGTTTGCTGATTTACTTCACCTTTGCCTCCCGTTTGTTGGGCATATAAATTTTGAAAATTTTTCTGTGACGCATACTCACTTCATAACAGGTTACACTAAAGTCAGGCATTTTTGCCTGACTTTTTATTTGTGGGAGGAACCGTACTATGACGAAAACCTGTACCAATGACGGCTGCCATTGCACACCGAACTCTGCCATTAAATGTACCGTGAACAGTTGTGCGCATCACTGTCAGGATATGGACTACTGCGGCCTGACCGATATTCAGGTCGGCACCCATGAGCAGCATCCCTCTATGGATCAGTGCACCGACTGCCAGAGCTTCAAAAAGCAGGGCTGAGTGCCATGCCATCCGATGTGGATCGGGTGGCATACATAGGAGGCGGTGCAATGAATAACAAGGTAAAGCTGCAAATCAGCGGCATGGTGGCAGGCGGTATTAACGGCTTGTTCGGCGGTGGCGGCGGCATGGCATTGGTGCCGCTGCTGACAAAATGGTGCGGTGTGGAGGAAAAGAAGTCCTTTGCCAACTGTGTGGCGGTGATTTTTCCCTTTTGTGTCATTTCCGCCGCTATCTATCTATTTCGGACACACTTTGATCTGATGGTCGCATTGCCGTATCTGATCGGCGGCTTGGTGGGCGGTCTGGTGGGCGGCAAGCTGTTCAAAAATGTGCCCACCATATGGCTGCGGCGTATTTTTGCGGCATTTTTACTCTATGGCGGCGTGAGGTATCTGCTGTGACGAGCTTCGTATTGCCGCTGTTGATCGGCTTCGGTACAGGCATTTTATCTGCATGGGGCGTTGGCGGCGGCACACTGCTGCTGTTGTGCATGACGCTGTTTTTAGGGGTGGATCAGTCCACCGCACAGGGCATCAATCTGCTCTACTTCCTTCCCACCGCCGGAATGGGGCTAATCTGGCATAAGAAAAACGGTTTGCTGGAAAAGAATGTTCTGCGGCAGGCCATCCCGTTGGGTACAGTCGCCGCCGTAGCCGCTGCATGGATCGCCACCTCGGTGGATACCGCCGTCTTTCGCAAGCCGTTTGGCATTTATCTGCTCATGACCGGCGTAATGACGCTGTTTCAAACGAAAAAAAGCAACGAATAACGGGTGCGTTCCTCAAGAAACGCACCCGTTATTTATTTAATTCGTGGCAATCATATAGCTGCCATTTTCCGTGGCTCTCCACACGATGGGAACAAGGCGTGTTGCCGCGTCAAAATTCGCAGGCAACATTTTTATCAGCGTCTCAGTATTTACACCGTTATCGGTATAGATACGATCAAACGATGCGTTCAGCAGCTCTGCTGTCAAGCCGTTTTCTGCGCCGGGCATCTCCCGCAGCAGCAGGCTGATCCGCGTACCCTCCGGTAATGACTCACGCAGGGCGGTCATGAACTGTGTCAGCACCGCCGTGCGGTCTGCATTACCCTGCCAGGAAGCAGGATAACCGAAGTAATCCAGCACGATCTCATCAAAGCCCAGCGTCACCAATTCCTGACACAGCGCCTTGACATAGGTAAGTGTACCTTCCTTGGCAGGATCCAACCAACAGCGTCCGTAAGGATCCCACCACAAAGTGCCGTCTTCTCCGCAAAGCGCCGCCTGTTCGGTCATCGCCCGGGCATATGCGCTGTCGCACAGACAAGCCATACGCGCCACAGTGCCGTGGTTGCTGTCGAGAATGGTACGCAAGTTCGCCAGCGTATATTCTCCGCCCTTGGACACGCCCTCCGGTGTTGCCGCCTTTGCGCTGTACAACAGCGCACCATCGGCGTTTTTCACATTGACCACCACGCTTTGGGGCGCATCGGTAAGCATCCACGCAGGATCGTCGTTCAGACACCACAGAGGCAACTCCTTTGCCTGTAACGGTGTAAGATCCTTTCCTGCCACAAATTGAGGCTCCTGCCGATCAATTTCCACATCGTTGGGATCAATGTCCGGTTCCTGCGTTTCTTTGTGCGGCATAAACGGCAAATTCCAATGGACATTACCTTCATTGTCATACACACGGTAATTCTGGATCACCAGAAAACCGACCGCGGCCAGTAAAATCACCACAAGGGCAATAATCAAAGCGATTTTCCCCTTATTGCGTCCGCGGTAACTACTATATCCCCTCGTTGCCATAGCGTTAAGGCTGGATGTCGTCCAGCAGACCCACGCGGCGAGCGTGACGGCCACCCTCGAATTCGGTGTTCAAAAACACTTCCACCATGCGCAGTGCCAGATTGGTACCGGTCAGACCGGCGCCCAATGCCAGTACATTGGCATCGTTGTGACGGCGTGTCATTTCCGCGCTCAAGGGATCTGTGCAGTGGGCACAGCGGATTCCCTTGACCTTATTGGCGGCAATGGAAATGCCGATACCGGTGGTGCAGATCACGATGCCCTTATCGTATTCACCGCTTGCTACGGCACGGGCCACTTTTTCGCCGTAGATGGGATAATCCACACTCTCACGGCTGAAGCAGCCAAAGTCCTCAAAATCAATGTCGTGTTCTTCCAGCCAGATCAGAATATCCTGCTTGAGCAGGTATCCGCCGTGGTCGCAGCCAATGGCAATTTTCATGGTGTTGTCCTCCTCATGATAGGGGCCGGAATGTCGGCTCACCCTTTGTAAATGTGGTAAAATAGCGGAATCCGCAATCCTTGAGCAACTGCTGCCGCGCTTCAATGGCGCAGCCGATGTGCTCACCTGCATGGGCATCGCTGCCCAGCGTGATGATCTCGCCGCCCATTTCCCGGTAACGCCGCAAGATGGTGTCGTAGGGCAGCGGTATACCGCCTCGATTGGTATTGCACTCGATACCGATCCCCTTGGGGATAATGATGCGGAAGATTTCCTCCACCGCATCCATATCATCGTCAAATGTCATGTCCACCTGATGATGCTCATGCAAATAGCGCAGCGGCAGCGTCATGTGACCCAGTACATCGAACTGGCCCCATTGGGCAAGGGTGATCGTATCACGCAGATAGTGTTCGATCACATCCCGATAATAGGCCATGTCGTGTTCTTCTATAAAGTAGAGATCGAACCAGCCGAATTTCTCCGCCGCCAGATGAACAGAACCGATCACAAAATCCAGATCCTTGCGATGCTGCATCAAATATGCCGCTTCGCCGGGATAGCGAATTACGCCGCTCAGCTCCGCGCCTAACTTAATGGCAATGCGGTCACCATAGCGTTCCACGGCCTCACGGTGCTGCGCAAACGCCTTTTCCCAATCGTAGTCGGTGCGCACCTCACCGCTGTGCCAGTCGTAAGTATCCACATGGTCGGTAATGCAGATCTCCTGCAGTCCACGCTGCACTGCAATCTCAGCAATTTCTGCCATGGTCAGCTTGCCGTCAGGTGAGCAGGTGGAGTGAATGTGATAATCAGCCAAATACATATCGTTACTTCTTGAACTTCTTGAAGAAGCTGCGCTGCTTTTCATAGTTTCCCTCGCCCAGCGTATCGCTAAACTTCTTCAGTGCCTCTTTCTGGTCTTTATTGAGTCCCCGTGGTGTTTCGATGGTCACCGTCACATACTGATCGCCCCGTCCGTGACCGTTGAGGACAGGGATGCCCTTCCCACGCAGGCGGAACACCGTGCCGGTCTGTGTGCCCTCTGGGATGGTATACTTCACCTTGCCGTCAATGGTGGGAATCTCCATCTCACCACCCAGAACGGCCTGGGTAAAGGTGATGGGTGCCTCGCAGAACACCGCTGTGCCTTCACGGCGGAAAATATCGTGGGGCTTTATCATCACGGTGATGAGCAGATCGCCGCCGGGACCGCCGTTTTTCCCGGCATGACCCTGCCCACGCAGAGAAATGGTCTGCCCGTTGTCGATACCGGCAGGAATGTTGACTTTCACCGTCTTGCGCTTGCGTGCGCGACCGCTTCCGTGACAATCAGGGCACGGTTGGTGGATGATTTTGCCTGTGCCGCGGCACTTGCCGCAGGCCGCCTGGGTCTGCATGACGCCAAACGGCGTACGCTGTGCCTGTGTCACCGTGCCGCTGCCGTGACATTCGGGACAGACCTCCGGTGTGGTGCCGGGCGCGCAGCCGTTACCCTTACAGGTGTGGCATTGCTCGCTGCGGTCCACGGTGATCTCCTTTTCACAGCCGAAAGCCGCTTCGGCAAAGTCCACCGACACGCTCATACGAATGCTTTCACCACGCTGGGGGCCGTTGCGCTGACGCTGACCGCCGCCAAATCCACCGCCGAAAAAGCTGCCGAAAATATCGCCCAAATCTCCAAAATCAAAACCGCCGCCGTATCCGCCGGCACCTGCCCCGTAATTGGGATCCACACCGGCAAAACCAAACTGGTCATAGCGCGCCTTCTTATCAGGATCGGAGAGCACCTCGTTGGCCTCGTTGACCTCCTTAAACTTCTCCTCCGCTTCCTTGTCGCCGGGGTTCATGTCCGGATGATATTTGCGAGCCAGCTTTTTATAGGCCTTTTTGATCTCGTCCTCGGATGCACCTTTGGATACGCCGAGGACCTCATAATAATCTCGTTTTTCCTGTGCCATAGATATTGCTCCTAACACCACAAACAGGGACAGGAAGCCCTGCCCCTCATTTGTGAATGAAAATTACTTGTTCTCGTCCTCGTCCACGACCTTGTAGTCAGCGTCGTAGTACTGACCGCCGTTGTTGCAGTCGCCGCCGCAGTTAGGGTCGCAGCCCTCTGCGCCACCCTGGGGTGCCTGCTGCTGATACAGCTTCTCGCTCATCTTGTAGAACAGTTGGGTCAGCTCCTCGGTGGCTGCCTTGATGGCATTGGTGTCGTCACCCTTCAGGGTTTCCTTCAGCTTATCAATGCCGGCCTGGATGGGCGCCTTCTCACTCTCAGGCACCTTGTCGCCCACTTCGCTCAGCGTCTTTTCCGCCTGATAGACCATCTGATCGGCCTGATTGCGGACCTCCACCTTTTCCTTGATCTTGGCGTCCTCGGCGGCATACTGCTCGGCTTCCTTGACCGCCTTTTCAATATCTTCCTTGCTCATGTTGGAGGAGGAAGTGATGGTGATATGCTGCTCGGTGCCGGTACCCAGATCCTTAGCGGACACGTTTACGATACCGTTGGCATCAATGTCGAAGGTGACCTCAATCTGAGGTACGCCACGGCGTGCCGGAGCAATACCGTCCAGATGGAAGCGGCCCAAGCTCTTGTTGGCGGCCGCCATTTCACGCTCGCCCTGCAGAACATTGACTTCCACGCTGGTCTGATTATCGGCAGCGGTGGAGAAGATCTGGCTCTTCTTGACGGGGATGGTGGTGTTGCGCTCGATCAGACGGGTGCAAACGCCGCCCATGGTCTCAATACCCAAAGACAGCGGGGTCACATCCAGCAGCAGCAGACCCTTCACATCGCCGGTCAAAACGCCTGCCTGCAAGGCAGCACCCATAGCCACGCACTCATCGGGGTTGATGCCCTTGAAGGGATCGCTGCCGGTGAAGTTCTTCACGGCTTCCACCACGGCGGGAATACGGCTGGAGCCGCCCACCATCAGCACTTTGGCAAGGTCAGAGGGCTTCAGACCGGCATCGGACATGGCCTGACGAACGGGACCCATGGTAGCATCTACCAAATGGCCGGTCAGCTCGTTGAACTTGGCACGGGTCAGGGTGACATCCAGATGCTTGGGGCCGGTAGCGTCAGCGGTAATATAGGGCAGGTTGATATTGGAGGTGGTCACGCCACTAAGCTCGATCTTGGCCTTTTCGGCAGCTTCCTTCAAACGCTGCATAGCCACCTTATCGCCGCTCAGGTCGATGCCCTCGGCCTTTTTGAACTCGGACACCAGATACTTCATCACGCACTCATCGAAGTCATCGCCGCCCAGGCGGTTGTTACCGGCGGTAGCCAGCACTTCGATCACGCCGTCGTCGATCTCCAGGATGGACACATCGAAGGTGCCGCCGCCCAGATCGTAGACCATGATCTTCTGTGCCTGCTCCTTATCCACACCGTAGGCCAGAGCGGCAGCGGTGGGCTCATTGATGATACGCTTGACATCGAGGCCAGCGATCTTGCCGGCATCCTTGGTTGCCTGGCGCTGTGCGTCGGTGAAGTAAGCAGGAACGGTGATGACCGCCTCGGTGACAGTGCTGCCCAGATAGCTCTCGGCGTCTGCCTTCAGCTTCTGCAGGATCATGGCGCTGATCTCCTGAGGGGTGTAGTTCTTGCTGTCTATGGCGACTTTGTGGTCGCTGCCCATCTCACGCTTGATGGAAGAAATGGTGCGGTCGGGATTGGTGATGGCCTGGCGCTTTGCCACCTGGCCTACCATACGCTCGCCGGTCTTGGAAAATGCCACCACAGACGGGGTGGTGCGGTTACCCTCAGCGTTGGCGATGACAACGGCTTCACCGCCCTCCATCACGGCCACGCAGGAATTGGTTGTACCCAGATCGATACCGATAACTTTCGACATAATGTTTGCCTCCTAAGAATTTTTATTTCAATTTATTTTATTATCTATTTTTTAGTTCGCCACTTTGACCATGGCAAATCTTAATACTTTTTCACCTAACATAAAGCCCTTTTGGAATACTTCCACCACGGTGTTTTCACCGACATTTTCATCGTCAACGTGCATCACCGCGTTGTGCTTTTCCGGATCAAAGGGCTGACCCTCTGCCTCGATTTCGGTCACGCCCAGCTTTTGCAGCACATCAAGGAACTGCTTGGCGATCATCTCCAGACCCTGTCGGTGACCGTCACCCTCAGGGAACTGCTGCACGCCACGCACCAGATTGTCGTACACCTCCAAAAACGGCTTCACCGTGTCCGCCTTGGCATCACCGTAGATATTTTCCTTCTCCCGGGTGGTGCGCTTGCGGTAGTTGTCGTACTCCGCCGCCAAACGCAGGTATTTATCGTTGCTGTCGGACACCAGCTTGGCCAGTTGTTCCATCTTTTCCATCTGCTCACGGCTGACGGTAAAGGTTTCTTCCTCTTTATTTTCCGCAGCTTCCGCGGCGACTTCTTCCACGACTTCTTCCGCGTTTTCCTGCTGATTTTTCTTTTCCTGTTCGCTCATTGCTCTTTCTCCTCCTTGGGGGGTAACTGGTTTTTGCCGAACATACGGCTCAAGCTCTCGGCGAAGTAGCTCAAACGTGCCGCTACGGTAGCGTAATCCATACGAGTGGGGCCAACCACACCCACCAGACCACGCATATTGTCGCCGATGTCGTAACTGGCAATAACCACGCTGCTGTCTTTCAGCGCATCGTTGACATTTTCAGGGCCGATCAGGATCTGCATGGGACTGTCGCCCACGGGAACGGGCAAATCCTCTTTATTATCCACCATAAAGCTCACCAGATCGTGGGCCTTGTCCATATCGCGGTATTCGGGGAACTTCAAAAGCTGCCCTGCCCCGTTGGTAAATACCTGCTGGTGATGGGCTTCCTGCAGCAGCGAGCCGGCATATTCGATCACCTGATTGAGCAGCAAAAACCACTCGCCTGTCACCTGTTCGGACAAGCTCATCAGATGTCCGTTCATTTTCGCCGGATCAATGCCTGTAAAGTGCGTGTTAAGCAGGTGGCTCATCTCCGGCAGCTTCTCCGTGTCAATGGCCAGCGGCAAGCGCATCAGTTGGCTCTTGACCCGACTGTCAGACAGCATCACCACGGCAATAAAGCTCATCTTATCCACGCTGATCAGTTCAAAACGCTGCACCGTGGCGGCACTTTTGTGATCCGCCACCGCATAGCTGGGATACCCCACAAAGCTGGACACCATCTTGCCTGCCTTGGCAATGACCTGATCCACCTGCGCCATGGAACCGGACAGCGTTTCATTGATCTTCTCCGTTTCCTCGTCGCTTAATGCCTTGCGCTCCATCAACTCGTTGACATACAGACGGTAGCCCTTTGGGGAGGGAATCCGTCCGGCAGAGGTGTGGGGCTGTTCCAGATAGCCCATCTCCGTCAAGTCCGCCAATTCGTTGCGAATGGTGGCGGAGCTGATCTTGCCGGGCATCTGATCCACAATCGCTTTGGAACCCACCGGCTCGGCGGTGGCAATGTAGCTGTCCACCACAATTTTCAATATTTGCTTTTTGCGAGTCGTCAATTCCATACCGTCACTCCGTTTAGCACTCGCTTTCCCTGAGTGCTAAATGGAGTTTACCACCCCTTTCCTGACTTGTCAAGAGCTGGCATTGTTAAACATTTGTGAACATCGTGGGCTGTTTCAAAAATGACTTTATTTAGATAGCAAAAAAGCTGCCCTTTCAGGCAGCTTTTGATACGTTACCATGTAATTTTCGTGGGCACTTCCTGCGGAATCAGTTTTGTGCGGCGCAGAGCGGGCAAAAACGCAGTGAAGAGAACCACCAATAGTGCAGTTTGTACCGGCAATAGGATCAAATTCTTGACCGCGCTGGCAGTAGCAGTGGCGACCCATGCCTTACCGCTTAAAATGGACATCCATAACGCACCCAGCAGTACATTTTCGATGTTGGTCAGGAGTTTAGCCAAGAATACCTTTCGTACCGTGATTTTTGTTCGGTACAGAAACATGGAATAGATAAACACGCCCAGCATCGTGGTCAATGTATATCCGGGGAAGAAAGGGTATCCGCCTCCACCGGTAATGAAAAAGCTGAGAATGTCCTCTGCAAAGCCGAATACAACGCCCAGGACAGGTCCGCAAACCAAGGCACAGGTGGAGCGTGCCAAAAAACCCCAAGTTATCTTTGCGCCGCCAAATATCGGCACAGACGGAATGGTACCGAGCACAAAACACAGTGCGATCATTAGCGCCGCAAAGCAGAGCTTGCGCAAGTCTTTCAGTTCCTGAACGCTTTGCGCCCAAAAACCGGCAGAAAACGGTGACTTAAAAATTTTCACAAAAAACCTCCTCTGCAAATATCGGCAGTCCGAAACCGGATCAGCCGCACAGAGGAGCAGCGGCGCATGATAAACGCCGCAGAAAAACCCATATGCGGCAGCGGGATGCGGAACCTGTACTGCAAGGCAAGCCATTTCGTCCGGCGGACAACTCCCCGTTCCGCCGGCACTTGCATCTCATGAAGATGCGACACACAGATTCCTACTCTGCCTTGATTTCATCATTATATACTCATGGCGCAAAAAAAGCAAGGATTTTCACGCGAAAAAGGAGGAATCGCAGTTGCGATTCCTCCTTTTGCAATCTTTACGATCACTCAGCCTTGGCAGCCTCGGCAGCGGCCTTAGCGGCAGCAGCCTTCTTCTCAGCGGCAGCCTTCTGTGCGGCCTTGAACTTTTCCTTTTCCTCAGCGGTAGGAATCGGCTCAATGGCGTTGCGGGGGCATGCCTTGGCGCACATGGTGCAGCCCTTGCACTTGTCATAGTCGATGACAGCCACGTTGTTCTCCACGTGGATAGCATCAAACTTACAGGTACGCTCACACATACCGCAGCCAATGCAGGAAGCGGCGCAGACCTTGGTCACAGCAGGACCCTTGTCCTTGTTGGAGCAGTTGACGAACACCTTCTTGGAGTAAGGAACCTCCACGATCAGCT
The DNA here is from genome assembly GCA_030529655.1 of Eubacteriales bacterium. GTDB lineage: Bacteria > Bacillota > Clostridia > Oscillospirales > Oscillospiraceae > Vescimonas. Next base: position 53,610 of record JAUMWJ010000001.1, on the reverse strand, counting down.
TACGGGGGCAAGCTTCACGGCAGGCGCCGCAGTTGGTGCACTTTTCCTTATCGACGACGGCAGCGCCGTTCTCGCCGATATGGATGGCGTCAAACTTACAAGCCGCCACGCAGGAACCGAAGCCGAAGCAGCCGTACTTGCAGGCAACAGCATCGCCGCCGCAGACCTTGGTAGCAGCCAGGCAGTCCTTCACGCCGCGATACTCAAAGTTCTTGGTGGCATTGTTACCGCCGTTGCACAGCACATGAGCGACCATCTTTTCGCCGGAAGGAGCTTCCATGCCCATGATGGCAGCAATCTTGGCAGCGTTTTCAGGGCCGGCAGGAGCGCAGGCGGTGACAGGTGCCTTACCGGCCAGAATGGCCTCGGCGCAGCCGCCGCAGCCGGGGAAGCCGCAGCCGCCGCAGTTTGCACCGGCCAGGCAGTTCTGGATCTCAGGCAGGCGGGGATCCACCTTGACCTCAAACACCTTGGAGGCGATGGCCAGGATCAGACCGAACACCAGAGCCAGTACGCCCAGCACGATCACAGCATAAACGATATTCATATCCATAGTTCAATTACCTCCTTACCAGACATGCAGGCCGCTGAAGCCCATAAAGGCCAGCGCCATCAGACCGGCAGTAATCAGGGCGATGGGGAAACCCTCGAAGGCCTTGGGCGTCTCGGCAAACTCCAACTGCTCACGCACAGCGGCGAACAGGAAGATAGCCAGCAGGAAGCCCAGGCCACCGGTAATACCGTAAACCACAGAGCTGATGAAGTTGTAGTTGTTCTGCACATTCAGCAGAGCCACACCCAACACAGCGCAGTTGGTGGTGATCAGGGGCAGGTACACGCCCAGAGCGGTGTACAGGGTAGGAATAAACTTCTTCAGGAACATTTCCACGAACTGCACCAGAGAAGCGATGACCAGGATGAATGCCACAGTCTGCATATAGCCCAGACCGGCATTTACCAGAATCTTATTGATGCCGAAGCAAACGGCGGAAGCCAAACCCATAACGAAGGTAACAGCGGCGCCCATACCAACGGCGGTGTCGATCTTCTTGGAAACGCCCAGGAAGGGGCAGATGCCCAGGAACTGTGCAAAGATAAAGTTATTGGTCAGAATAGCGCCAAGAGAAATGGCGAGCAAAGTGGTAACTGTCATAACTTACTTCGCCTCCTTTTTCTTTTCGCTCTTAGCCAGAGCCCACTGCATCACAGCGATCAAAACGCCCAGGGTCAGGAAGCCGCCCACAGGCAGAGTCAGCAGCTTGATGCCGAATTCCTCGGGGAAAATGACCACGCCGGGAGCGCTGCCCAGTCCGCCGCCGCCCAACAGGCCGCCGCCGAACTTACCGCTGCCCAGCAGTTCACGCACCACGCACATGATGACCAGAACGATGGTGTAGCCGATACCCTGGGTGATGCCGTCCACTGCGGAAGCACCGATGGAGTTCTTGGAGGCAAAGGCCTCAGCACGACCCAGAATGATGCAGTTCACGACGATCAGGGGGATAAACACGCCCAGAGAGTTGGACAGGGCGGGAACAAACGCCTTCAGCAGCAGGTCAACGCAGGTCACGAAACCGGCGATCACCACGATGTAGCAGGCGATACGCACTTCGCTGGGGATGATCTTACGAAGCAGAGAGATAAAGATGTTGGAAAGGGTCAGAATGATCAGAACGGAAACACCCATACCCAAACCGTTGAAGAACGATGTGGTGATAGCCATGGTGGAGCACATGCCCAGCAGCTGCACCAGAACGGGGTTTTGATTGATCAGGCCGTCCTTAAATTGCTTACCGAAATTCATTGAATCTGCTCCTCCTTTCTTAGCCCAAGGCTTCCACGGCGGCCAGCGCAGCGTTAGCGCCTGCAGTCACGCCATTGGTGGAAACGGTGGCACCGGAGATGGGGGTAATGTTGGACTTCACGACCAGAGAACCTGCGCCGCTCATGCCGACAAACTGATCCAGCACGCCCACACCGGCATCATTGGGCTTGTTCTCCATGACTTTGGAGCCGATACCGCCGGTCTCGGAGTTGGAAACGATGGAAACGCCGGTGATAGCGCCGTCAGCATCCACGCCGACGATCATTTCGATGTTGCCCTGAGAACCGGAAGCGATGACCTTGACGGCATAACCGCCGGTGGACATGGTGTAGATCTCGGAAATCGTGCCGTAGTCTTTCGCTGCGGCGATCACATCATCGGTAATCTCAACAGGATCAAAGGCAGCGCCCTCGGGGGCTACGGCAGCCAGAGCGGCCTTGGTGTTCGCTTCGTTGATGGCAGCGATCTGATCCTTGGTGATCATGTTGACCACGCCCAGCAGAGCAGCCACAACCAGAGAGATAGCGGTCAGAGTGCCGGCTACCTTCAGAACAAACTTAGGAGAAATTTTCATTACTTAGCCGCCTCCTTCTTTTCTTTCTTGGGAGCGCCATAGATGGTGGGACGGATGTACTTATCCAGCAGCCAGGTGCAGCAGTTCATGATCAGGATGGAGTAGCAAACGCCTTCGGGATAGGAACCGAAACGGCGAATGAATACGGTCAAGAGGCCGCAGCCGATACCGAAGATGATCTGACCGGGCTTGGTCACAGGAGAAGTGGCATAGTCGGTGGCCATGAAGATGGCACCCAGCATCAAGCCGCCGCCGAATACGTTGTAGGCCATGTAGGACACAGCGTTGACACCGGCAGGAGCAGCGATCAGGCAGATGATCGCCACGGTAGCAATGTAAGCCACGGGAATCTGCCAGGAAATGACCTTGCGGATCAGCAGCCAGATGCCGCCCACCAGCAACATCAGGGCGGACACTTCGCCGATGGATCCGCCGATTTGACCGATAAACATATCGGACACGGAGTAAGTACCGGTCAGTGCCTCAAAAGCGCCTTCCTTCATCATGGCCATGGGTGTCGCGGCAGTGGTCACATCCGCAGCGCCGAAAATCGGAGCGCGTGTGCCGGGAGCGACCCATGTGGTCATGGCAGTGGCATAGCTTGCCAGCAGAGCGGCACGGCCGGCCAAAGCGGGGTTAAGGAAGTTGCAGCCGATGCCGCCGTAGAGCTGCTTGACCACAACGATGGCAAAGAATGCACCGATGATGATCATCCAGTAGGGCGCGGTAACGGGGCAAACGAAAGCCAGCAGCATACCGGTGACAACTGCGGACAGGTCGCCGATAGCAGAGGACTTCTTCATCACCTTGCGATAGCCCCACTCCCAGAACACACAAGCTGCCACGGAGATCAGCGTCAGCACCAGAGCGCGGGCGCCAAATACATACACGCTCATTGCCAGAGCGGGCAGCATGGCAATGATCACATCCAGCATAATGGAGCGGGTGTTCTCATTGGAACGGATATGGGGGGAGGAGGACGCGATCAGCTTCAGATTTTTGTAATCAGTCATGGTTTACGCCTCCTTCTTCTCAGCAGCTGCCTTCTCGGCATCGGCCTTTGCCTTGGCAGCCATTCTTGCGTTATTGACCTGCTGCTTGCCCAGACGGAAAGCGTGGGTCAGAGGCAGACGGGCGGGGCAGGTGTAGGTGCAGGCGCCGCACTCGATGCAGTCCATGCCGTGCAGCTCATCGCGCCAGAACTCCCAGTTGCCCTTCATCAGATACTTGTACATGAACACGGGCTCCAAACGGATGGGGCAGACACCCACGCACTTGCCGCAGCGAATGCACTGAGGATCTTCCACATACTGCTCTTCCTTGCCGGCAAATGCCAGCATGGCGCCGGTGCCCTTACCGACGGACACGTCGAAGCTGTGCTGAGCCAGACCCATCATCGGGCCGCCCATGATCAGCTTGTAGGTCTCTTCCTTCAGACCGCCGCAGGCGTCAAACAGGTTGGAAATGGGAGTGCCGATGGGGCATTCCACATTCTTGGGCTCGATCACGCCGGAGCCGGACACGGTGACGATCTTGCTCACCACGGGCATACCGGTGTAAACAGCGCGATAGATAGCGCAGGTGGTGTTCAGGTTGAAAATGCAGCAGCCAGCGTCAGCGGGCAGCTTGCCGGAGGGAACCTGACGGCCGGACACGGCCTGAACCAGCTGCTTTTCTGCACCCTGGGGATAACGGGTGTGCAGCACTTCCACCACCACGGGGGCCTTCAGCTCGGCGATGGTCTTGTTCAGAACATCCGCAGCGTTCTGCTTGTTGGCTTCGATACCGATGTAGACCTTATCAACATTAAAGCACTTAGCCAGCAGGGTCGCACCCTTGATGACCTGCTCGGGGCGCTCCAGCATGGTGCGATGGTCGCCCGTAATGTAGGGCTCGCACTCAGCAGCGTTGATGATCACATAGTCCACCTTGCCCAGGCCGGAAGATATCTTCACGTGAGTGGGGAAGGTAGCGCCGCCCTGGCCGACGATACCGGCGTTCTTGACGATCTCCACCAGCTGCTCGGGAGTCAGGCTGTCGGGATCCTCAACGGGCTTCACTTCTTCGGAAATGGTGTTCTGGAAGTCATTTTCGATGACCACAGACATCATCTTGCCGCCCATGGAGAAGGGGCGGGGTTCCACTGCCTTGACCGTGCCGGACACGCTGGCGTGGATGGGGGCGGAGACGAATCCGCCGGGTTCACCAATTCTCTGTCCAATTTTAACCTTGTCGCCGACCGCAACGATGGGCTTGCAAGGTGCACCGATGTGCATAGACATGGGAATGACCACTTCAGCCGGTGCTGCCAGCTGTTCGATGGCCTTTTCATTGGTCGCGGCTTTCATATCATTGGGATGAACGCCGCCAAAGAAAGCTTGTGCCATTGTCTTTCACCTCATCTTACTTACGGGTGGCCATACCACCGCATACTATTTGAAATTTTACAACAAAATTCGACTGTTGTCCAGTACCTTGGGACGGAAAAGCACGGGGAATTTGTCGTTTTTATCCAATGTTTCACAATATCTTGCCGAAAAAACGGGTTTTTTCGGCACAATGACAATAAATGTATTCCGCTGCTACCATCATAGTGGAAAAATGGCCGCATTATGACAACATAAAAAGACAGCCGGCGGTGTTTTCCGTCGGCTGTTGGGTTTCAGATCCGGTCAAATGGCTGTTCCAGCCGGGAAATGTCGCGCAGATGTTTGCGGAAATCGTTGCAGAATGCCGCATACTCATAGCCGGTGCAGATCCGCTCGTCCATCACCACGCCCAAAGGCATCATCTTCTTGGTCAGATCGCCCTTGACATAGTTGGGCACCGGTTTACCCATGCAGATGAACACGCTTGTGGTGCCGAATTCATAGCAATGATGGTGGATGTAGCTGGTCTTGATAGAGGCCAGGTTGGTGATGAACATACTGGTGTGGAACGGACTGAGGTCGATGATCTTACGGGGCAGCAGACCGTGCTTGTCCAGATGGTACGCCAGCCACACCACAAACCTGGGCAGGCCCGGTATGGAGAACATCATCTTGGCAAATTTATCGGTGCTGTTGGACTGATGCTCACCGGCGTTGGCTTGAATCACAGCGTTGATCTTGTCGTTGATAGTGAAGATGGTATCCGTCTTTTCCAGATAGATCTTCAGCGTGGTCTCATTGGGCGTGCCGTCGGCGCGTTTCTTCAGAATGACGAACGATACGCAGAAATGATTGCGCTCATAGATCTTACTGTTCACCACAAAGTAGTTCAGCTTGGGATTCTCCAGCGCCGCTTTATAGTAGGCGGCAATAATAACGGCCATGTGGTTGATCCGCACGCCTTCACGGCGCTTGGCCCGTATATATTCCTTGATCAGCTCTTCATCAATGTTCTCGGTAATGGTATTCTGCGCATCATAGCGCTTGGGCATGATGTAGGGAATCGCGGCTACGATAGGGGGAAGATCCTTTACTCTTTTTCCGTCGGGACGCATGGAAGTTTCCTCATTTCTTTTTGTTTGTTGCCATCATTATACGGCATCTTTTTGCCAATGGCAATGGCACATTTTATCCTTTACCTTTTGCGCAAGATTTGATATAATAAACTATTATAGTATAAGCAAATGAAGGGAGGTGACCGCCGAGATGAAGTTTCAGAACTGGAATATGACGAATATAGCGCCCCACGCAGTGGAGCGATTGATGACGGCGGGCTACCCTTACCTGGTGTCCTGTGTGCTGGCCAGTCGGGGCATTGAGGAGGAAACGGCGGCAGCAACCTTTTTGGAGTGCGACTCTACACTGGCCCATTCGCCCTATCTCATGCAGGATATGGCCGCAGCCGTGGATCGGATCAACCGCGGACTGGACAACCACGAAAAAATGGCCGTGTTCGGCGACTACGATGTGGACGGCATTACCGCCACGGTGATACTGGTGGATTATCTGCGTTCACGCGGCGCAGATGTGATGCACTATATCCCCCGCCGCATTGAGGACGGTTACGGTCTGAGCAACGATGCCATACGAAACCTGTACGATCAGGGCGTGCGCCTGCTGATCACGGTGGACTGCGGTATCACCGGCGTGGACGAGGTGGCTTTTGCCGCGGAGCTGGGCATGGATGTGGTCATCACCGACCACCACGAATGTAAGGAGATACTGCCTGATGCCGTGGCCGTGGTGGATCCCCATCGCAGCGATTGCCGTTACCCGTTCAAGCATCTGGCGGGCTGCGGCGTGGCGCTGAAATTGGCACTGGCATTGGGCGGTGTTGACCGCGAAGGCGCGCTGTTTGCCCGTTACTGCACGCTGGCAGCCATCGGCACGGTGGCGGATGTGATGCAGATGTCCGGCGAGAACCGCACCATTGTTTCCCGGGGTCTTGCCTCTATTGACCATTCAGATTTTATCGGTCTACATGCCCTGCTGCATGAATCGGGTCTTACCAACAAGGAAATTACTTCTGTGCAGATCGGCTTTGTACTGGCACCGCGTATCAATGCCGCCGGACGCATGGGTGCGGCGGATAAGGCGGCGGATCTCCTGCTGTGTGACGATCCCATTGTGGCAGCGGAGCTGGCAAAGGAGCTTTGCGCCCTTAATCGGGAACGACAGAGCGTAGAGCAGACGATTTATACCCAAGCCCTTTCGCTGATCGAAGAAATGCCCGTTGAGCAGCGCCATGCGCTGGTGCTCTCCTCGTCTGAATGGCATCAGGGCGTGGTGGGTATCGTGGCCTCCCGTTTGAGTGAAAAGTTTTCCTGTCCCAGCTTTATGATCCATCTCAGCGGCGATGTAGGAAAGGGCTCCTGCCGCAGTTGGGGCGGCTTCAACCTGTTTGCCGCATTGGAGGACTGTTCCGATCTGCTGTTGGGCTTTGGCGGTCATGAGCTGGCAGCCGGCTTTACCATTCAGGCGGAAAACATCCCCGTCTTCCGTGAACGCATGAACGGCTATGTACGCAGCCATTGCGGAGAAGGCGTTCCGGTTTCCTCTTTGGATATTGATGTTTCCATTGATAAACCCGGCTGCGTCACACTGGCTGAGGTGGATGCACTGAGCACATTGGAGCCGTATGGTGCCGGCAACAGCCGTCCGGTGTTCTGCCTGCAAGGCGCTACGCTGGAACGGGCACAGAATGTGGGACAGAACCGTCACCTTAAGCTGCGTCTGAGTAAGGGCAACGCGCAATTTGAGGGAATCTTCTTCTCCGCTACGGCGGAGAACTGCGGCTGTGCCGTCGGCTCGCGGGTAGATGCTGCGTTTTACCTGCAGGTCAACGAATTTCGCAATAACCGTACCATTCAAATGCAAATGGTGGATATTCGCCCTTCCCTTTCCGCCAGTTTTCGCGAGAGCAGTACGCTGGCACTGCTGGAAAAATGCCTGCATGAGCAGCACCTGACCACTAAGGAAGCCGCTCGCCTGCTGCCCACTCGCGAACAATGCGTACGGGCATGGCGCGCGTTGGAGCATATGATCACCGATCAACCACTCTGCACGGCTTATCTTCCCCTTCTGCGGCAGATCAGCAGTGAACTGGGCGGCACCGAGCCGTTTTTACGCGCGGCACTTTGTCTGGAAATATTTTCCGAGCGGGGCTTGCTGCAACTAAGCCATCAGGAAGATGATGTTTTTCTGGCGCTGAGCAGTCAGGGCAAGAAAGTCAGCTTGTCGGATTCCGTTTATATTCGCGCATTACAAGAGATTCTCTATGCAAAAGGGGGTGGCACACAGTGACACCGCAGGAAATGTATAACCATCTGGAGGAAACCGTCCGCAGCTATAACCCGGGAGCCAACTTTACCCAAATTCGTGCGGCATTTGACTATGCCGACAATGCCCATAAGGGGCAGAACCGGAAAGACGGCTCGCCATTTGTGACCCACCCCCTGGCGGTGGCACAGATCATTGCCGAGGAGCTGCACTTAGACAGCGAATCCATTGAGGCCGCCTTACTCCACGATACCATCGAGGACACCTCCGTGACACACGAGGATGTGGCGCGTCTGTTTTCTCCCACGGTGGCCGATCTGGTGGAGGGTGTCAGCAAACTGGCACGGGTGAAATATTCCACCAAGGAAGAGGAGCAGATGGAGAATCTGCGTAAAATGCTCCTTGCCATGAGCAAGGACATTCGTGTCATCCTCATTAAGATCGCCGACCGTCTGCACAATATGCGTACCATGGAGTATCAGACCCCTGCCAAGCAAAAGCAGAAGTCCTTTGAAACTATGGAGATCTATGCTCCTCTGGCACATCGTCTGGGTATGCAGAAGATGAAGTGGGAGCTGGAAGACCTGAGCTTGAAATATCTTGATCCCATTGGTTTTCAGGAGATCAAGGAGGCATTGGACGAGAAGGCGGCGGAATACGACGGCTTTATGGCCGCCATTCACCGCCAGATCACGGAACGTCTGGATGAGGCGGGTATCAAGGCCCGCGTCAGCGGACGCATGAAGCACCCGTACGGCATCTATCGCAAGATGTACACGCAAAACAAGGAACTGGACGATGTGTTCGATCTGTTCGCTTTCCGCGTCATCGTGGACACGGTGTTTGACTGCTATAATGTACTGGGCATCGTCCATGATCTGTACAAACCGATTCTGGGCCGCTTCAAGGATTATATCGGCACGCCAAAGCCCAATATGTATCAAAGTCTGCACACCACCGTCATGGGGGATAACGCCATCCCCTTTGAGGTGCAGATCCGCACCCAGGAAATGCATGAAATTGCCGAATACGGTATCGCCGCTCATTGGAAGTACAAGCAGAACGGTCAGGGCAGCGGTGATGAGGGCAGCTACGAGTGGGTGCGCCGGCTGCTGGAAAATCAGGAGGGCGCCGATGCCGAGGACTTTATCCATTCGCTGAAGGTGGATATGTTTGCCGATGAGGTGTTCGTCTTTACGCCTCAGGGCGATGTGATCAATCTGCCTGCCGGTGCCACACCCATTGACTTTGCCTATACCATTCACTCCGCTGTGGGCAATCATATGGTAGCCGCTAAGGTCAACGGCCGTATCGTGCAGTACGACTACCGCCTGCAAAACGGCGATTTTGTGGAGGTGATCACCTCCCAGAGTGCCCACGGTCCCAGTCGTGACTGGATCAAGATCGCCCGTTCCAGCAACGCCCGCAGTAAGATCCGTCAATGGTTCAAGAAGGAGAAGCGTGACGAAAACATTGTCAATGGCCGTGCCTCCTTTGAAGCGGAGCTGAAACGCTGCGGCGTAACGCTGAAGGAACTGACCAACGAAGAAAATCTGCCCGGCGTGCTCAAGCGTCTGGCTTATAACAATCTGGACGATATGTATGCCGCTATCGGCTATGGCGGCGTCACCTCACTGAAGCTGGTGGGCAGATTGCGGGACGAAATTCAGCGGATTCTCCATCAGCATCAGGTGGAGCGTCAGGCAGAAGTCCCCGTGAAGGATCGGCCGGAGATCATGCGCCCTGCCGTACCCAAGCGCAGCAAGAGTGAGCACGGCATTGTGGTGGAGGGCCTCTCCAACTGTCTGGTCAAATTCTCCAAATGCTGTACTCCTGTGCCCGGCGATGACATTGTCGGCTTCATTACACGGGGCTACGGCGTGTCTGTTCATCGCTGTGACTGTCCCAACGCCGATCCCGCCCGTCGCAGTCCCGATGAGGTGGGGCGCTGGATCAAGGTGAGTTGGGCGGATAAGATTACCGAAACCTATCGCACCACCTTGCAGGTGGTGGCAAAGGATCGCATTAACCTGATCGTGGATATTTCCACCATCCTCTCCGGCACCAAGACCCATGTTTCCTCTCTCAATGCGCGCAGCACCTCCGATGGTTTTGCGCTGCTTTCGCTGGATGTGGATGTGGCAGGCGGCGATCAACTGCAAACGGTCATCCGCCGCATCGAACAGATCTCCGGCGTGATGAATGTAACTCGTCCTGCCGGATAACACAACTTTCGACACACTATATTTTATAAAAGGAGCAAACACAATGAGAGCTGTGCTTACGCGCGTCAAACACGCTTCCGTTACCATTGACGGTCAGGTAAAAAGCCAAATCGGCGAGGGATTCCTCATCCTGTTGGGGATCACCCACGACGACACCGAGGCGCTGGCTGTCAAGCTGGCGGATAAACTGACCTCGCTGCGTATTTTTGAGGATGAGGACGGCAAGATGAACCGTGGTCTTGAGGCGATAAACGGTGAGATCCTGGTGGTCTCCCAGTTTACACTGTACGGCAACTGTAAAAAGGGTCGCCGTCCCGATTTTCTGGCAGCCGCTCGTCCTGAAATCGCCATTCCCCTGTACGAAAAATTCATCGCCGTATGCCGTGACAAGGGCTTCCATGTGGAAACCGGCGAGTTCGGCGCCGATATGAAGGTGGAATCCCTCAACGACGGTCCGCTGACTTTGGTGGTGGACACCGATCAGCTATAAGGAGAACGCTATGAAAATTGACACTATGGTGGTCGGCCCTATTATGACCAACTGCTATCTGCTGCAAGATGAAAACGCCAAAGTCTGCGCCTTGATCGACCCGGGAGACGATGCGAAACAGGTGGAGACAATGGTAGACAACTCCGGTTGTACCCTGCAGTATATCCTCTTGTCTCATGGCCATTTCGACCATTGGGGTGCCGTGCGTCCCCTGCTGGAAAAATACGACGTGCCTGTCTATATCCACAAGGCCGATGTCACCGACCGCCCCGGCGGCGATCTCCTGTTCCGGCGTCTTGATGAGCAGCATCAGCGCTACTATGATGAGGGCGATGAGCTGGCCCTGGGTGAGCTGACCCTCCGTGTGATGCACACCCCCGGTCACTCCAAGGGCTCCGTGTGTCTGGTGGTGAACGATGTCATTTTTGCCGGCGACACCCTGTTCCGTGCCTCCTGCGGCCGCACCGATTTTCCCGGCGGTGACTATCGGGAAATGCTGTCCTCTCTGGCACGACTGGGACGGATGGAGGGCAGCTTCCATGTCTATTCCGGTCACGAGCGCGACAGCGAGCTGGATTATGAACGGCGGTTCAATCCCTATATGAAGCAAGGAATGACCTTATGAAACTTATCTTTCGCGGTCACGATGACCGATACGCCGTGGAGCAAAGTCTGCTGGCGTTTTTCCCCGATGAGCGTCCTGTCTATGACGGCGAGGACGACAACTGTGCATGGGTGAACTTATCCCAAGGCGACAAGTTCACCACCGCTACCACCAAAATCCTCTATCGAGGCAAGGTGGCTCGCGGTATTTCCCGTGAGATCATCGACAGCGAGCCGGATGAATATGAGCAGGAGCGTTTGCGCCAAAAAGCCGTAAAGCTGAGCTTTTTTAAGGCGGCTCGTGAAATAACCGGTGTGACACCCTCCTGGGGCGCACTGACGGGTATCCGTCCCGGCAAGTTGGCCGCTCGCTTTTTGGAGGAGGGGAAATCGCCCCGTCAGGTGGACAAGCTCCTTGCAGACACCTACTTCGTATCCCCTGCCCGTCGGCAGCTTGCCATTGAAACGGCTCAGGCAGGGCTTGCCGCTAAGAGGGACTTGCAGCCAAACGATATTTCCCTCTACATCGGCATTCCCTTCTGTCCCACACGCTGCGCCTACTGCAGCTTTGTGTCGGCCTCGGTGGAAAAATCCTTTGGCCTGATGGAGCCGTATCTGGACGCTTTGTGTCAGGAGATCACCGACGCCGCCCAGATGGTGAAGGAAACGGGGCTCCACATCAAGTCCTTTTACATGGGCGGCGGCACTCCCACCACCCTGTCGGCGCAGCAGATGGACCGTCTGCTGACGCATCTCAACAAGCACTTCGATTTGTCGGATTGCGTGGAATACTGCATTGAGGCGGGACGGCCCGACACCATTACCCGTGACAAGCTGCAGGTACTTCTTGACCACGGCACCGATCGCATCAGCGTCAATCCCCAGACGCTGGAAGATCACGTGCTGCGTGCCATCGGCCGCAAGCACACCGCCAAGGACATTGAGGATACCATGGCACTGGCCATGTCCATGGGATTTCCCCATGTGAACATGGATCTGATCGCCGGTCTGCCCGAGGACACGCCGGAGGGCTTTCGACGCACCTTAGATAAGTGCCTCACTTACGGCGCAGACAACATTACCATCCACACCCTGTCGCTGAAAAAGGGCAGCCGTATCCTATTGGAGGGACTGACCATTCCCACCGCCGAGGATGTGGCCGAAATGCTGGATTACGCCAACCCCACTCTGCGAAAGGCGGGATTTTCCCCTTACTATCTCTATCGCCAGAAATACATGTCCGGCAGCTTTGAGAATGTAGGTTGGTGCATATCCGGCGCGGAAGGGTTGTATAATATCTACATCATGGAGGAGCTGCACAGCATCCTCTCCCTTGGCGCAGGCGGCTCCACCAAAATGGTAGACCCTGTTAACAACCGCATTGAGCGTGTGTTCCACGCCAAATTCCCCAACGAATATATCCAGCGTCCGGAAAAGATCACTGCCAACCTGGCCGCTTTCCGTGACTTTCATGAAAACATGAAAAAATAAGACCCTCGCCCAAAATGACAGACATTTTGGGCGAGATTACTGACAGGAGGTGACCTTGCGTGAGCAGCAACACAAAGCAGAGCTTTATGGGCGGCGCGGCATTGCTGACGCTTACCATGGTCATTACCAAGCTGATCGGTGCGCTCTTCAAAATCCCCATTGCCAACCTGCTGGACAAAGAGGGTATGAGCGCGTTCTACGCCGCCTACAACATCTACAACCTGCTGCTGGTGATCTCTACTGCCGGATTACCGCTGGCTCTTTCCCGTCTGGTCTCCGAAGCAGAAGCGTTGGGGCATGAAAACCAGAAGCGGCGTGTTTTCCGCACGGCAAGCACGCTGTTTTTGACTTTGGGTGTTCTATGCAGCGCTGTCATGTTCTTCCTGGCTCAGCCCTTGGCTGCCCTGCTGCACAACTCCATGGCAGTGCCTGCCATCCGTGTGCTGTCACCGGCTGTGCTGTTTGTGTGCGTGCTGTCCGCTGTCCGCGGTTATACCCAGGGACAGGGCAATATGCGCCCCACCGCATTGAGCGAGATCATCGAGTCCATGACCAAGCTGATCGTCGGCATGGTGCTGGTCTGGTGGCTGTTAGGGCAGGGCTATTCCAAATACATAGGTGCCGCCGGTGCCATTGCCGGCGTGACAGTGGGTACCTTTCTCGGCATGGTGACGCTGCTGGTCTATCTGCTGCGCCGCCGCCGTTACCGTCAAAGCTACGATACACCCCAAAGCAGACGCACCATCCTGCGCCGGTTGCTGTCCATCGGTGTACCCATTACCATCGGCGCTTGCGGCATGACGCTGCTGAACCTGCTGGATCAGTCGTTGGTACAGGGTACGCTGCAAAACTCCCTGGGCTTGAGCGAAAGCGTTGCCACCGCCCTATACGGCGAGTACACCTATGCGGTGAATCTGTTCGCGCTGCCCACCGCTTTTATCTATCCGGTGACCATCAGTCTGATTCCCGCCATTACCGCAGCTCTCACACGGCGGGATTATCGCGCCGCCAAAAGCCACACCGCTTCCGCTTTTCGCATGACTGCCCTATTGGCGATTCCTGCCGGTGTGGGTTTATCCGTTTTGGCACAGCCCATTATGGACCTGCTTTACTTCGCCGTGCCGGACACGGCTGCCGCAGCCGCCGAGCACCTGCGCGTGTTGGGCTTTGCCAGTATTCTGGTGTGCTTTATGACCATGACCAACGCCATTTTGCAGGCCTACGGCAAGGAGCGCATCCCCCTTTGGACGCTGCTCTCCGGCGGCGTGATGAAAGTGGTGACCAACTATCTGATGGTGGCTAACCCCGCTATCGGTATCCGTGGCGCTCCGGTGAGCACTCTGTACTGCTATGGGTTGATCGTACTGCTGAATCTGATCGCCATCTGGCGGTGTGTGCCGGAAAAGCCGGACTATTTTCAGGTCTTCTGGCGGCCGGCTCTGGCTGCTGCGGTGATGGGCATTGCCGCACGGTGCAGCTACAATCTCTTATGCCGGGTGGTTTCCGGCAGGTTCGCCGTGCTGATCGCTGTGATGCTGGCCATTGTGACCTATGCTGTGCTGGCTGTGGCATTGGGTGCTGTTACACGGGAAGATATAGCAGGTCTGCCTAAAAGCGAAAAATGGGCCCGTTTTCTACGAAATTAAGGAAGTTTTTGCTCCTTGACACGAAAAACTCTTGCAATAGGAGAGTAAGTATGGTAAATTTTGAAGTGAAATCTCGTTATGATTACAGCGACTTGCTGGAAATCATCCGTATTCTTCGTTCTCCGGAGGGTTGTCCGTGGGATCGGGAGCAGACACACACCTCCATTCGACGGGGCATGTTGGAGGAGGCCTATGAGGCCTGTGAGGCCATCGACCACGACGATGCCGCCATGCTGCGCGAGGAACTGGGCGATGTGCTGATGCAGGTGGTGTTCCATGCCGACATTGAGCAAGACCGCGGACGCTTTGACATGGCAGATGTGATCGACGGTGTGGTGAAGAAACTGCTGTTTCGCCATCCCCATGTGTTCGGCGATGCACACGAGGACAGCGCAGAGAGTGTTCTTGTCAGTTGGGATGCTCTGAAGCGGCTGGAAAAGGGGCAGGTATCCACCACGCAGGCCCTTGACAGCGTGGCGCGCAGTCTGCCGGGCCTGTGGCGCGCCGAAAAACTGCAGACAAAAGCCGCCAAGGTCGGCTTCGATTGGCCCGACATCAACGGCGCATTGGATAAGCTGGAGGAAGAAGTGGCCGAGCTGCGTCAGGCAGTGAGCACACAGAGTAATGTGCGTGAGGAGCTGGGCGATGTGCTGTTCGCCGCCGTGAAGGTGGCCCGGTTTGCTCACACCGATCCGGAAGACGCTATCAACGAAACCTGTGAAAAGTTTATTCATCGTTTTGCCGCCGTGGAACACGGCGCAGCGGCACAGGGACGGCAAATTGATGAGCTGTCTCTTGACGAGATGATGCGGCTTTGGAACGAAGCAAAGCGTTCTTAATACGATTGTATCGTTTTAGGATATTTACGAACGAAAGAAAAATTTGTAGGAGGAAATATCATGAATAAGACCGAATTGATCGCCGCCGTGGCAGAGAAGACCGGTATGTCTAAGAAGGACACCGAAGCTGTTGTCAGCGCTACCCTGTGCGCTATTACCGACGCTCTGAAGACCGAAGGTAAGGTGCAGTTGGTCGGCTTCGGCTCTTTCGAAGTGAAGAGCAGAGCTGCTCGCACCGGCTTGAACCCCAGAACCAAGGAGCCCGTCGAGATCGCTGCTACGAAGGTTCCTACCTTCAAGGCAGGCAAGGCCCTGAAGGATGCTGTGGCTGAATAATTGAGAAATGAAAAATAAAAGCGCCGCTGGCGCTTTTATTTTTTGGAGGTTTTCCTATGAGACTGGACAAATATCTGAAAGTATCTCGCTTGATCAAGCGGCGCACCGTCGCCAATGAGGCATGCGACAATGAGCGTGTATCCGTAAACGGACGGATACAGCGCGCCTCCTACGATGTGAAGGTGGGCGACAAAATCGCCATTCGCTTCGGCCAGAAAACCCTCACGGTGGAGGTTCTGACTGTGGCTGATAATGTTGGCAAGGCCGATGCTGCCGCCATGTACCGGGAAATCGCGGACGAGATAACATAATTTTAGACAACCTCTCATACCATACTGTGAAGACTGTACGATATGGGAGGTTTTTACTATGACTTATGAGTTTAAGCCACAGGGTGATCTGCTGCACCGCCTGGAAATGGAAGGCCGCGAGCGTTTGACCGTATCCGGTGTGGAGGATGTGGAGCGATTTGACGAAAACTGCATCGTGATGGCTACCTGCGTAGGCACACTGATCATCAGCGGCGAGAATCTGCACATCGGCAAGCTCTCTCTGGACGGCGGCGAGCTGCATGTGGACGGACATATTGATGCGGTGAGTTACGAGGAATCTCCGCAGGAACGCGGCGCCTCGCTGTTTAGCCGGCTGTTTGGCTGATGGAAGTCTACATTTGGCAGCAGTTGTCCGATTGGGGTTTGGCAATGCTCTTGGGAATCGTTTGCGGTACCGTTTATGACCTGCTGCGTCCGCTTCGCTTACAGCATCGGCGCAGCCATGCGCTGACGCATTTGGTGGATGCTGTCTACATCCTGACCGTTCTGCTGTGCGTGTTCCTGTTTACCCTGCGGATCGGGCAGGGTGAATTTCGTCTGTTCATGCTGTGCGCCTTCCTCTGCGGCTTGGCGGTATACTATCTGCTGCTGAGCAGGCTGCTGCGACCATTATGGGATTTTTGGGCCGATGCCGCCGCTGAATTTCTGGCACTTTTATGGAAGCCCATCGCCATTGTCGGAAATGCCGCAAAAAAAATGGCAATAAGTACAAAAAAATACTTCCAATTCCTGCGTAAATACGCTACAATTAAAAGGTATAGGTGGGATTTTACCCTTATGCATGATCATTTTTCCGGCAAAGGAGGGCGTTCGAGGCATGAAAAAAGAAAAAAGGGCAAGAAAAAACCGTAACTCCCTGGCAATTCTGGTTGTTTTCGTATTGATCGCCGTAGTGGGATTTGAGCTGTTTCAGGTCTACGGCAAGCAGTTGAAAGACGCCCGTGCTGAGCTGAAAAGCACTTCTGCACAACTGGAACAGCAACAACAGGAAAACGCCTCCCTGCAGGCTGACCTGGATCGGGCTGATGATCCCGCTATCTACAAGGAAAAAGCCCGCGAACAGCTGGGTTTGGCCGAGGACGGCGAACGCATTTTTTATGATGTGAACAACTAAGCAAGTCCCATCATACGAAGGGAGTACAAACAGAGAACTATGGAGCTGGCAGTTGGAACGATTCTGAGCGGTAAGGTAACCACTATCACCAAATTCGGCGCATTTGTGGCACTGGAGGGCGGCAAGTCCGGTTTGGTACATATTTCGGAGGTGGCAAACCGCTTCGTAGATGATGTGCATCACTTTCTGGAAACAGGTCAGGAAGTACAGGTGAAGGTCCTTTCCATTACCCCGGGGGGACGCATTAACCTGTCTATCAAGCAGGCGCAAGTCCGTCCTATGCACGGTCATTATGGCCCACGCACCAACCCCGCTCCTATGCAGCCCGTGGCGGCTGCCGAACCGTCCTTTGAGGACAAATTGAAACAGTTTTTGTCAGCATCTGACAGCAAAATGTCCGAACTGAACCGCAACCGTGACAACAAACGCAGCAGAGGAAGAAGAAAATAAAAATCGGAAGGCGATCGCCTTCCGATTTTTGTCTATACGCCCTCTCATCCCGGTGCCGAATCGCCGTCTTGCCCTTTGGTAAAAAAAGGAGCCGCTCTGCCTGAAACAGAGCGGCCCAAGCGGGTGGGATATTGGAAAGCTTCCGATACTTATGGTAAACCGCTGATGCCATTTTGTAAATAGGAACTTTTGTCGCCCACCGTCGAAAACACAGACAATCTGTCGAATGGCACACCGCTTTTGCATTTTTGTTTATTTTGCACAAATTTGTTATATACTACTTTTCAAGCGTTGAGCAATGTGTTATACTATCAATAAGGATAAAGGGAAACGCCTCCCCGACCCTTTTCTCCGTCCCTATGGATCAGCGAAAGGAGCCTAATCTATGAAGTTTACTTTTACCTGCAAGAAAATCGCGTTGAACGACTCTATCAAGGAATACGCCGAAAAGAAAATCGGTAAGCTGGATCGCTATTTCCCCGATGAGGCAGACGCTTTTGTGATCTTCGCCGTGGAGAAGAAAAACCGCTGTGTGGTGGAGCTGACCATTCGCGCCGCCAACGGAACGCTGTTCCGCGCACAGGCTGAGGATGTGGACGGCGATATGCGCGGCGCTATTGACGAGGCGGTATCCTTCATTGATCGCCGTATCCGCAAGAACAAGACACGCCTTGCCAAAAATCTGCGCGCTGAAGCTTTGGTTTCCGATGTGCCTGCGGAATTTGATCTGGTGGAGGACGAAGACTTCCATGTGGTACGCACCAAACGCTTCGCCGTGAAGCCGATGACCACCGACGAGGCGATTTTGCAGATGAATCTGCTGGGGCACTCTTTCTACGTATTTCGCCATGTGGACGATCACGCCGTTTGCATCGTGTATCGGCGCAACAACGGCGGCTACGGTCTGATTGAAACGGACGAATAATAAAAAATGCAAAAGGACGGGGGTCTCCCCCGTCCTTTTTCTGTCAATATTTGCTTTTGTGATCACATATTACGAATGTCTTCGAGCAGTTCATCAATGCTCACCTCACAGAGTACATCGTCGGGAGCTGCCTGCGGCACAGGCGGCTGAGTCGTCTCTTGCTCCAGCTCCTCGATCGCCTCTTCACCCGTCTTTTCTTCGGCGATTGCCTCCATCACAGGTGGTTCCTCCGCTATCGGTTCTTCGGTCGGCTCCTCTTCCGGCGCAGCCACCGCTTCTACGGCGGCGCTTTCCTCTTCGGACGGTGCTTGCAGGCCCTTAAGGGCTTTTTTCTTGCCTGCAGCTCGACCGACCAGCGTGCCGATCACATAGAAAATCACCAGCAGCACCAACAGGGCCGCCCCCGCTACATAGTAAACGGGTACTTCGCCTACAAAGGGCAATTTCCATGTGGCAGGAATCAATAATTCATCGGCATCACCCTGATTTGCCATTGCTTCGGCATCGGGCGCTGTAATGGTGGGCATGACGCCTTGGTAGGCAGGCATGCGGTACACATGGACGGTATATGTCTTTGTCGTGGTACCGTCCTCGGCAGTGCAGACCACGGTCAATTCATTATCACCCTCTGACAGCGCGGCGGTTTTCTCTGTCACACCCTGCGCCTTGCTATCATTTGCCGTACCGGCAACGGTGAAGTCCTTTGTTTCATAGGGCACATAGACCACATAATCGGTCACATTGGCGGAAAAGGCAGGGCTTAGAGCGCCGGAGGACACCGTCAGTGTCGCAAGGTCCGCATTTGTACCGGCCTTATAGTTGGGATCCTGCTGGCGTGTGACCTCGATGGTATAATATTTCATCGTGCCGTTTGCCGCTTCCACGGAAATGGTGACCGTATTACTGCCCACGCTCAGATCGTTGCCGGATACATATGCGTCAGCGCCGCTGTCTGCCGTATCATAATCCAGGGACAGAGATGTGACCTCATAGGGTACCGTGACGGTATAATAAGTCGTATCAGCGGAGAAAGACGGAGAAAGCGCAGCATCGGCGCAATATAGCCCGGAAAGAGACGCATTGCCGGAAAGCGGCGCAAGAATTTTGGCGCTCCAGGAGGCGCTGCCAAGGGAAATGTCCTTACTGCCGTTGGATGCGGTGATACCGGTTATGCCGGCAGACACCGTAGAGCCGGCAGACACGCCGGACTTCACACGGAAAGTGACGGAAAGAATGTTGGCACTGCTGTTAATGGGACTGGACAGCTTGCTGTCATCCGCCATAAAGCTGCTGCCGCTCATTTCCACACCCCAAGAACCGCCGATGAGCTGATCCATGCCGATAAATTCCAGCTTGCTGCTGTCATAATTCAAAGTGCCCTGCAGCGCAACGATACCGCTGCCGCTGACAGAGAAGGTCAGCGTGACCGTATTACCGGCACGCAGCGAGCTGCTGCCGCTGAGACTGGCACCGGCCGCCTCAGCGCGCTGCGGTATAATACTTGACGCCATGACAAACATCAGAACCGCTGCAAAAAGCCGGGACATCCATTTTTTCATCTTTGCTTTCATAGGTTCCTCCCATTAGTTGGCCTTGATACTGCCGCGATGCAGCAAGTAGGCCCGAAGCTGCACCATATCCGTCAATGTACAACTGCCGTCACCGTTCACATCCGCCGCCTGCAACGCCGCATTCTTCAGCGTGCTCTTCTTTAAAAGATGGGAACGAAGCTGCACCATATCTGTCAAGGTGCATTTGCCGTCACCATTCAAATCGCCTGTGACAACTACGGTAAGCGTCTGCGTCACCTTGCCGGCCGGCGCAAAGTCCACCGTCATACCGGTGCCAACCAGTCCGGACGCCGTGGCACTGCCCTTATGGATGGTGACAAACTCGCTGGGCTTCAAATGGCTTTGCAGCGTTTTTGTTTCTGTTTCCAGCGAAATGGCACGCAGGTAACTGCCGCTGATCCGGTAGGCATCCGTTGTTATCTTGTCGGCACTGGCGATTTCATGCTTGTCAAACCGGGCAGTGAAGGTTACATCCTTTGTGATCTTCATGCCGTCGGTATAGCCGCTCCAACCGGCAAATGTGTAATAATACTGACTATCCGACGGGTGGGTGGGCGATGTGGGTACGGGGATCGTACTGCCGGAATTCAGCTTGCCCGAGGATACCACCGTTTTGCCGTCATAGTTGTAGAAGGTATAGCTATACTGCGTAGTGCTTTGATAATGGGCATAGAGCGTGCGATTGCCGGAGGGCACCACCGTATTCGGCTCAATCTTCGTGCCACCGGAGGCCTCCGTATACCAGCCCAGGAAAGTACAGCCGTCCTGCGTTGCCGTGGGCAATTCGCCGTAAACGCTGCCCACATTGACCCTAAGCGTGGCGGTGTCGCATTTGCCGCCGTTGGCATTCAGCGTGACCGTGCTGGGATTCGCCACCACATAGAATGCCCGTTTCCAGACAAATGTACCGTCCGTGGGAGCAGAGCTGGTGGCGGTAATAACGCAGGTATAGCTGCCTGCCTTTAATCGGCTGAATGCCACATCATCGTCCAGCTTGCTTAAATTATAGCTTGTAGCATTAATGCCTGTTGCCGTGGCAGGTGTGAAGGCGTCCTTGCCGGTGGCATTGTTCACCACCTGTACGGTGACCTTGGAAATAGGGTACGCGCAGCGCAGCGTTCCACGGAGCCAGTAGCCGGAATTGCCCTCGGTCAAGCCGGAGGTATAGGACGGACAACTGATCCCCTCCAGCGTCCAGTCGCTTCCGGCACGCTGCAGCTGCCATTGTGTGGCGGTGCTGCCGGCCTGGAGTTTACTGCCGGCAGAGAAGGTGGAGGCGGTAAGATATGTACCGGTGCCGCGGTTTTTCAGCGTAAAGCCGCTGTCAGATTTTGTCGCCTGCCACATCTGGTTATCATTGGTGGTGGGCGCTGTTAAGGTGACTGTGCCGTCACTGTTCGCCGTCAAACGCTTGCCGGAGGATACACCGGTGATCACATAATAGCCGCTGGCATAATAGGTCAGCAAAAAGCGCTGTGTATCATTGTCTGACGCGGTGTTGATCGTCAGATCGGAGCTTCCTGCCACCACACCCAATTTCGCGTTGGTGGGCAGTAAGATGCGGTAGGTGCCCTGTCCCACCTTATCGTCCTGATAACCGTAATTGGCCAGCATCGCCTGCGCGTCTGCCGGCTCATTGATACGCAGACGGATATACACGCCAAGCTGCACATCGCCGCTGCAGCCGTCATACCATGCCAGACTTTTGCCGCTGATACCGTAGCGCTGTGCCGTGTCGCCGGACATTTTCGTTGCGCTTGAGTCCGTTAATCTGCCGGATTCGGCGTAAATGGCATCGATCAGCTCACTCTCCGGCTGATTATAAAAGCCGCCGATGGCCGCAAATGCCTTTTGCAGCACCTCCAATGCACCGCCGGAGCCGTGCTGCACCGAACGGGACCAGAGTACATTACGCAGGGCAATACTGTAATTGCTGACCTTGAAGCCGGAAATATTGGCCTCTGCCTTGGTGACGATGGGGTCATAGTAGCTTGTGCGTACATAATTGCGCTGCGCCTGTTCAAAGCCGCTTTTATTTTCCGAAGCGAGCTTCTTCCATGCTGCATCGAATTTTTCGTTATAGGACGATCCATCGTCCTGATATGCCGCGCTCAGCGTATCGCCAAAAGACTTATAAAGTAGGTTGCTTGATTTCTGACACCACTGGAAAAACGCCTTGGGTATGTCGTATCTGCTGGCAAACTGATAGGACCCGTAGGACTTGCCGCCGGAATCGCCCACACCGCTGGAAATTGCGCCGGGACCGGAGGATTCGTAACGGGCGCTGAGCGTACCCAGCAGCGCTTCCTCCTGATCGTCAGCCGCCGTGGCGGAGGCAAACAGCAGCAACAAGCCCGGTACCAGCGTCACAAGTACGCACAGGCACAATATAATAGATGTTCCGCGGCGGAGTGATTTCATGTGGCGTCTCCTTTTATCTATCGATACAGCTAAGCTGATTTACATAATTCTTCAGTATCAGTATAGCACAGTTGTCAGGGTGCTGTCCACCGCAAAATGACATTTTTCGCGGCAAGATGCCAAAAAAAGCGATCCGAAAGGATCGCCTTTTTCCTTTAAAATCGAAGCAGCAGCTCACGATCTGTCACCTGTCCGCCGCGCAGATAAATACGGGGCACACGCTTGCTGACCGCACAGGTCAGCTCATAAGGAATCGTGCCTGCCAGCGCCGCCAGATCGTTGACGCTGTTGCGCTTGCCGAAAATCTCCACCTCATCGCCTACATCCACCTGCGGAAGCTCCGTCAGGTCGATCATGCACATATCCATGCAGATCTTGCCGCGCTGAGGTGCTGCGCCATATTCCGTCATCAGCGAGCAGCGATTGGAGAGTGAGCGGAAAAATCCATCGGCATAGCCATAGGGCAACACGCCCATACGGGTGGTACGGTCGGTGGTGAATAGGCGGCCATAGCTGACCGATGTGCCGGGCGCATAGAATTTTATGGTGCTGACAGTGGATTTAAGCGTCATCACCGGACGAAGTCCCAGTTTTTGGGCAAACGCGCCGCAGCCATAGAGCAGCAGGCCCGGTCGCACCATATCCAGATGGGTTTCGCTGTAACACGCCGTGGCGCCTGTATTGGCGCAGTGACGCAGCGCGAAGTGATGGCCGCTGCGCGCCTGCGCGGCATCGATCACACGGCAGAACAGAGAAAATTGCGCCTTGGTATAGGCCACACTATCCTCGTCCGGCTCATCAGATACGGCAAAGTGAGTAAAAATGCCCTCCACAGACAGTCCCGGCATGGAGCAGGCAGCGCAAATGCCGTCTACACCGGTGGAAAAATGGTCACCATCGCACAAATAGCCCAAACGGGACATACCGGTGTCCACCTTAATATGCACCGTCAGCGTACCGCCGCAGCGCACCGCCTCCTCACTGTATTCCAGGGCCTTGGCGTGACAGGTGATCGCCTGGGTGATATGGTGCTCGATCAAACGCCCTACCTGCTCCTTGGGCGTATGACCGAGAATCAAAATCGGCATGGTGACGCCGTTGGCGCGTAATTCCATGGCCTCGTCAATACTGGACACCGCCAAATAGTCTGCGCCCAGCTCCTGCAGTACACGGGATACCTGCACGGCGCCGTGGCCGTATGCATCTGCCTTCACGACACCCAAAAATTTGGCATGACCCACATGGCGGCGCAGTACACTGTAATTATGAGCCAAGGCATCCAGATCGATTTCCGCCCATGTCCTTCGCAGCGTGGATTCCATGAAAACACTCCCTTTTCTTCCTATGGTATCTTATTACATCGAGTATAGCACGGTTGTGCGGCACTGTCCATTGCGAGTTATAAAGGAAAATAAAAAAATAACACGAAAACGGTAGCTTTCTGTCGCAGGATTCCGTATAATAAACCATAGATATTAGGAAAGGACGGATTTTATCTATGCCTGCTGTACAGGAACGGAAAAAAAGGCAGACACAGTGGATCATACCTGTGATCGCCGGTGCGGTGATCGTTATCACGCTGGTCATTGCCATCATTGTGCGCCACAATGCCAAGCCCCTCGCCATAGCCGACGGCTACATTGCCTCCCCTACGGAAACGGCAGCACTCTATGATGAGGACGGCAACGAAATTGACCGTCTGGTGCGCGGCAGTACCGTGCATTTCGTGACGGAAACATCGCAGGAGAAGGATACACTCATTCGTATCCTGCGGGAAGATGAGAGCTTTGGCTATCTGCCGCAGGAGAATCTGGTATCTGACATTTCCGAGGTGGTCACCACGCCTGCGGTCTATGTAAAGCGCACCGTCAATCTGCTGGACAAGACGGGTGTTGTGCCCGGTGATCTGGTGAAAAGAGGACAGGCACTTACCGTTACAGGTTATGACGGACTGCAGCAAGACGGCAGCGTGGAGCGTTATCTGGTGGAGGGCGGCTATATTGCCGCTGCCAATGTTTGTCTTGACGAGGACTCGGCTACGGCGGTATACAGCAAAGAGCTGCTTGCCTTACACACCGCGCGCGGCGACAGCTACGGCGGCGGTAATGCAGCCGATCTGGACTATCTGCCATTTGACAAGCCCCATTTTACGGACAATATCATGCCCGATGAGGTGAAGGCGCTTTATCTGAACGTGGAATCCGTTACCCGAGCAGCCGACTATGTGGCTATCGCCAACAACTGCGGTATCAACGCCTTCGTGGTGGACATTATGGACGGCGGCGCCATCGGCTACGCTTCCCCTGTAATGCAGGCGTTCTCCCCCAGCGCCTACGGCGATGCCTGCAACACCGCAGAGGAATACCGACAGGGAATTGCCGCGCTGAAAGGTGCCGGCTACTATGTGATCGGTCGCATTACCGCGTTCAATGACCCCAATCTGGCATTGGATCACCCGGAATGTCTGATCGCCGACAAGAGCGGTGCGCCGCTGAAGGTGGTGGGGATGTACTGGCCCAGCGTATATAACCGCACCGTGTGGCAGTACAAGGTGGATCTGGCGCTGGAGGCAGTGGAGCTGATGGGCTTCAACGAGATCCAGTTCGACTACTGCCGCTTCCCCGACGGCACATGGCGCTACGAGGAGAACGGCAGCATTGACTACCGCAACACCTACGGCGAAAGCAAGGCACAGGCGGTACAGCGATTCCTGCAATATGCCGCCGCACGACTGCACAACGCCGGCGTGTACATCTCTGCCGATGTGTTTGGTGAGTGCGCGGAGGACTATGTGACCGCCTACGGGCAGTACTGGCCTGCCATCAGCGCAGTGGTGGATGCCATTTCCGCCATGCCCTATCCCGATCACTACGGTGCATCGGGCAGCTATCGGCCCTGGGAACATCCCTATGACACCATGCACGCCTTCGGCGCAAAAGCATCACAGCGTCAGAAGGAAACCGCTTCCCCTGCCGCTGTACGCACCTGGATACAGGCCTACGACGCCATCCGTGAACCGTACAACACCTACGGGCCGGATGAGGTGGCCGCGCAGATCCGGGCACTTCGTGACACCGGCAATACCGGCGGTTACATGACCTGGAACGGCGGTTCGCCCATCGGAAAATATACTTGGCTTTCTTCCGTGTTTAACTGACTTTTACTTTACATAGGACTGCTTGCCACGGCAAGCAGTCCCTTTTTTGTTACCACCGTCCTGCCTTACACATATAATGACTTCGGAGAGTAATTCTCTCAAACAAATAAGTCAAAGGAGGTAGGAATGGGCATGATGATCCAAATCCGAAACGCCGCATTGACATATCAATCACCGGACGGTGAGGTAGAAGCGCTGCGTGACATATCCTTTGATATGGAGGAGGGCGAATTTGTCAGTATTGTCGGGCCGTCCGGCTGCGGCAAATCCACTTTACTTGCCGCTATCGCGGGATTGGAACCGTTATCCGGCGGCTCCATCGAGGTGGACGGTGTGACCGTCTCAGAGCCGTCAAGCCGTATCGCCTTTATGCCCCAGCGAGATCAGTTATTTGAGTGGAAAAGCATTTGGGACAATGTGACTTTGCCCCTTGCCATTCGACACGCTGCCACGCCGGAGCGGTTATCCCATGTGCGCGACCTGCTGCAGCGTTATGGGCTGGAGTCTTTTGCCGACAAACGGCCTAGCCAATTATCCGGCGGTATGCGTCAGCGCTGTGCGCTGATTCGTACCCTATCATCGCAGCCCCGTATTTTGCTGCTGGATGAGCCGTTCTCCGCGCTGGACTACCAGACGCGGCTGTCTGTTTCGGCTGATATTTACCGCATCATTCGCCAAGAGCACAAAACCGCGCTGCTGGTCACACACGACATCGCCGAGGCCATCAGCGTTTCCGATCGGGTGGTGGTGCTCTCCCACCGACCCGCTGTTGTGAAAACCGTATGTGACATGGGTGCCCTGCGGCAGCTTGATCCCATGGCACGGCGCGACACAGCAGCATTTCACACATTTTTTAATCAAATATGGAGGGAGCTGGATATTCATGAATGAGCAATCTCCTTCCCCTCAGCGCAGGGCCTATCTGCTTGCACAACGGCGCCGTAAACGCAAAATCCGTGTCTGGCAGTTCGCCCTGCTTGCGGCCTTGTTTGGTGTATGGGAGCTTGTCACCCGTGTGGGCTTGACTGACGGCTTCCTTATCAGCAGTCCCAGCCGCATGGCCGTCACCTTCATCAATCTTTGCCAAAGCGGCGATCTATGGCTGCATATCGGCACTTCATGTCTGGAAACAGTAGTGGGGTTCACTCTGGGTACACTCCTTGGCACGGCTGTTGCCATTGCCATGTGGTGGTCTGACTCGCTGTCACGGATCCTTGATCCGTATCTGGTGGTGCTCAACGCATTGCCCAAAACAGCGCTGGGGCCCATCTTTATCGTTTGGATGGGTGCCGGTATCGGCTCTATTATCGTGATGACGCTGGCCATTTCCCTGATCGTGACCATTTTGAATATGTATCAGGGCTTTATGGCCACAGAAACAGAAAAGATCCGCCTGATGCGTACCTTGGGCGCTTCACGGCATCAGATTCTCTGGATGTTGGTGTTCCCTGCCAACTACGCCACACTACTGGGTACGCTGAAGGTCAATGTGGGACTTTCGTGGGTGGGCGTCATTATGGGTGAGTTCCTCGTTTCACGCGCCGGTTTGGGGTATCTGATCGTCTACGGCTCGCAGGTGTTTAACATGGATCTGGTCATGACCAGCGTGTTGCTCCTTGCCGCTGCCGCTGTGGTCATGTACGCCCTGGTGCTGTGGGTGGAAAAAATAATCAATCATTTTCTGGGGGTAATGCCATGAAAAAAATTCTCGCTTGTTTCCTTTTGCCGTGTCTTTTGCTGCCACTGCTGCTTTGCGGCTGCGGCAGCAAGTCAGATCTTGTCACCGTGCGTCTTAGCGAAGTGACGCACTCCGTATTCTATGCGCCGCAATATGTGGCCATTAGTCAGGGGTTTTTTGCCGAGGAAGGACTGAATGTGGAGCTGACCAACGGCGGCGGCGCCGACAAAGTCATGACCGCCGTGGTATCCGGTCAGGTCGACATCGGTCTGGCCGGCGCAGAGGCCTGCATCTATGTCTACAACCAGGGCAAAGAGGACTATCCCATGCTGTTCGCTCAGCTTACCAAACGGGACGGTTCGTTCTTAGTGGGGCGCACCAATGAGGATTTCCGCTGGGAAAATCTTAAGGGAAAAACCATCATCGGCGGTCGCGCAGGCGGTATGCCGGAAATGACGTTGGAATATGTGATGGACCATAACGGCGTAAAGCCCCATGTGGACGCAGTGGTGGACACATCCGTGCAGTTCAACATGATGGCAGGGGCATTCACCGGCGGTAACGGCGACTATGTGACGCTGTTTGAGCCGACCGCTACGGAAGTCGTGGAGGCCGGTCAGGGTTATATCCTCTGCTCCATCGGTGAGGCCACCGGCGAGGTGCCCTACACCGCCTATTTCGCTTCGCAAAGCTATATGGCGGAGCATCCTGATGTGATGCAGGGCTTTACCAACGCCATTGCACGAGCACAGCAATGGGTGGCCGAGCACAGCGACCGTGAAGTAGCCGAGGCGATCGCCGACCAGTTCCCCGACACCGACATCAGCGTGTTGGAAACTGTAACGGCACGTCATCGCGCTATCGACGCGTGGAAGCTGACACCGGTTCTGGAGGAACAGGCACTCTTGAATCTGGAGAAGGTCATGGAACACGCCGGCGAGCTTCCAAGCAGCGAGTGGGTGGATTTCAACCGCCTGGTGAATAACACCTGGGCCAAAAATGCCGCATAAAATGCTTATTTTTTTGGCAATAAAACGGCTTGTTTTTCCCTATTGGCTTTGATAAAATAATTTTATCATTAACTACCGCTGATTTTTACCATCAGATAGGCGGAGAATAGGAGCAACTTATGAACGAGATCTTTGTGGTCGGTCACCGCAATCCGGACACCGATTCCATTGTGGCTTCCATGGCTTATGCCGCGCTGCGCAATGCGCTGGGTGATCGTGAGTATGTGGCTGCCCGATTGGGGCAGGTCAGCGATGAAACACGCCGTATGCTGGATCGCTTCCATTTTAACGCTCCCCATCTTGTGAAAAATGTGCGTACTCAGGTACAGGATCTGGACTATGATACGCCCCCGGCTCTGAATGCCAGCGTCACTATGGATCGCGCCTGGCACACGATGCGCGAACAGCGGATCTCCGTCATTCCGGTGGCGAACGAGGACGGCACCTTGTACGGCACTCTGTCCGCCGGCGATATTGCCACCTACAGCATGATGACCATCAGCAATCCCCATGTGGATGAAGTGCCGCTGTTCAATCTGCTCAGCGTTCTGGAGGGTCGTATTGTCAGCGATGGCGATATGGTGCAAACGCTGTCCGGCAACATTTGCATTGCATTGCCGCAAACCTGCGACAGTCTGCAGTTTTCCTCTCCCGATACCATCGTGCTGTGCGGCAGTCAGCCGGATATGATACGACGCGCGCTGGAAGTCGGCGTGAGCGCCATTATCCTGTGCCAGTGCGAAGTGGAGCCCCAATGGCTGGAGAATGCCGGCAGCACCTGCATCATTTCCACGCCCTTTGACGCCAGCCGTGTATCACGGCTGATCTATCAGGCAATTCCCATTGCCCGTCCCTGCCACACGGAAAATCTTGTCTGCTTTCATCTGGATGACTACATTGACGATGTAAAAGAGGTTGTGCTGGAAAGCCGTTTCCGCTGCTATCCGGTGCTGGACGAGAACGAGCGCGTGGTGGGTACGCTATCACGCTACCACCTGCTGCGTCCGCGCCGTAAGCGTGTGGTGCTGGTGGATCACAACGAAATGTCCCAGGCGGTGGCCGGATTGGAACAGGCCGATATTCTGGAGATCATCGATCACCACCGTCTGGCCGATATTCAAACCTCACAGCCGGTACGGATGCGAAATGAGCCGGTGGGCAGTACCACGACCATTATCACCGGTATGTTCCAAGAGCATGGCGTCATGCCCTCGCCTAACATGGCCGGATTGATGGCCGCCGCCATACTGTCCGACACGGTAATGTTCAAGTCGCCCACCTGCACACCTCGCGATATTGCGATGGCAGAGCGTTTGGCGCGCATTGCCCACATTTCTCTGGAGGATCTGGGGCGGGATCTGTTCTCCGTCGATGTCACAGAGCATAAGTCGGCCGCTGAGCTGCTGCGAAGCGACTTTAAGGAATTCCACATCGCCGGTCAGGTACTGGGTGTAGGTCAGATCACCTGCACAGACTCTATGAAGATGCTTGAACGGAAGGATGAATTCTTCACGGTGATGGAACGGGCACAAAAAGAGCACAGCTACGACATGACGATCCTGATGCTGACGGATGTGCTGAAAGAGGGCTCGCAGCTGCTGTTTGTCGGCAATGATGACACCATTCGCCGGGCTTTCGACGTGGAGCCAAAGGGCAACACCGTCTTTTTGCCGGGCGTGATGTCCCGCAAAAAACAGATCATTCCCATGCTTACCGCCCTGTGGGGCTGAAAACCGTATACAAAAAAAGACCGCCAAAAGCGGTCTTTTTTTTTGCATACGCGAAGTGTGTTTGGTACACAAAATCCACATTTTATCGCTGACTGATGACCCATTCATCCTGATAGATCAAATCATCGACATCCATTGATTTCCACGGTTCCATTTGCAAACCCTCCTTTTTTCGTACCGGATAGTATATGCCGCGGGCAAGAAAAAATGCCTGTATTTCTTGCCAGAAATGGGAATCAATGGTATAGTAAATTAAATATGTACAAAATGAGGACTTACTATGAATCAAAAAACACATAAGCGGGCATTGCTGGCAGCACTGGCGGCATCCACCATCTTCGGCTTCAGCTTTATGTTTTCCAAAATGGCATTGGATGTGGCAGCACCTACCGTGCTGTTGGCCTTTCGATTCAGTGCCTCCTTCGTGGTGATGACGCTGCTGATCGGCGTGAATGCGCTGATCGGCAAGCTCCGAGGCAAGCCGCTGTTCGCTTTTTCCCTGCGTGGTAAGCCCATCGGCTCTCTGGTGCTGCTGGGTATCGCGCAGCCCACGCTATATTTCATCTTTGAAAGCTACGGGATTCTCTACACCTCCTCCGCCGTGGCAGGAACTATTATTGCGGTGGTACCGGTGATGTGTATTCTGGTGGATGTGCTGATTTTGCGCGAAGGAGTGCGTCTGCGGCAGGTGCTGTGCGCTCTGTTATGCGTAGGCGGTGTGCTGTTGGTGGATCTGGGCGGCGAAGTCAAGATTTCCTGGTTAGGTATGCTGTTCCTCGTGCTGACCGTGGCCTGCGATGTGACCTACTACGCCCTGAGCCACAAGGCCGGCAAACAATTCCGGCCATTGGAGGTTACTTATGTCATGTTCACCGTGGGTATGGTGGTATTCGTGCCGGCTGCACTGATCCAGAACATAGGTGATCTGGGCGGGGCATTTTTACCTGCCATTCACAGCAGTGCCTTTTGGGCAGCCGTCATTTTTTTGGGTGTACTTTCTTCACTGGTGGCCTACTCGCTGCTGAATTATACCAACGCACATGTATCCGTGTCGGAAGCATCCATTTTCAGCAATGTGACCACGGTAGTTTCCGTGTTGGCAGGCGTGATCTTGCTAAAAGAGCCGTTCGGACTCTGGCAGGTGCTGGGTGTGGCGATCATTCTGGTATGCGTATACTGGGCCAATCAAACAACCAAACAATAAGCGAAAAGGTCTGGCTTGGGCACCCAAGCCAGACCTTTTTTCAGTGCAATAAGGACAGCACTTCATGGCAAATACCGTTAGTCGCCCACACAGAGCCGGCACAGCAGGGATCAATGGGGCTGCCGTCCAGTCGGGTGATGCTGCCGCCTGCCTCAGTAAGGATCAAACTGCCGGCGGCAAAATCCCACGGATTGAGGCGGCACTCAAAAAACACCTCCACACGGCCGCAGGCCACATAACACACATCCAGCTCCGCCGAGCCGAAACGGCGGAAGTCCAATCCCAAATCATAAAGCTGACGCATAAGAGCAAAAGAGCGATCTGTATAGCTGCGGTCATAAATGGTAGAGCCGCACATGGTGATAGCATGGGCCATATCATGATCGCTGACATGGATGGGGCGGCCGTTCAGATACGCACCGCCGCCCCGCTTGGCAGAAAACAACTCATCGGTAAACGGATTATACACCACGCCGTACTCCACGCTGCCCTCATGCACCAGCGCCACGGCAATATTGCTATAGAACATATTGCGGACGAAATTTGTTGTGCCGTCAATGGGGTCGACCACGAATACCCACGGCTTGGTCAGCGTATCGTGCTCACCCTCCTCGCCGAGGAAGTCCGCTTCAGGCACAAGGGCCAGCAGTTCCTTTTTCAAAAACGCCTGCACCGCCACATCGTATTTCGTGACCAGATCGGAAGCACCCGTCTTTTCGTGGGTATCCTTTTCAATATCACGGGCATTACAAATCAACTCGCCGGCGCGGCGCACAATATCTATCAGTTGTTGCAACATATGATTTACCTCAATCAATGGCAGTTACGGGATCCATCATGGCGTTGAGCACAGCCGTATCATAGCGGCTGATGTCCAGCAGTTCCTTTACCTCAATGTATTCATCCACCGTATGCGCCAGATTTTCCCGACTGGGACCAATACCGATACAGGGAATCCCTGCCTCACCGGCATAGTGACTGCCATTGGTACAGAAGCTGTAGCCGGTAAGCCGGGGCTGATAGCCCATATCGCACACGGCCTTGTAGATCGCCTGCACGAAATCGCTGTCGGTAGGGACACGCCATGCCGGGAAAAACCGATCGGCCGCAATGGTGGCGCCGGTATAGCACTTCTCCTCGCCTGCGGTGAAGGACACCTTGGCTTTCAGCGTAGGATCCTCCTGCATCATCTCGTCGATAATGGCCTGCAAGGGGGCCAATACACTCTCCCGAGTTTCGCCCACTAACAGGCGGCGGTCAAAGGTGACGCGGCAATAGTGAGGTACCACCGATGCGCCGGGATAGGGCTCGGATTTCATATCGGTCAGTTCCATGATACCCTTGCCGAACATCCCCTCCTGCTCAACAGGCGGCAGAGCACGGAAACGGTCAATGATACGGCAGGCGGCATACACCGCATTAACACCCTTTTCGGGGTTGGAGCTATGGCAGGGTACGCCGTAGGTTTCGAGCAAAATTTCCGCGCGGCCACGCTGAGAACACTTGATATTCATTTCCGATGCTTCGCCGATAACCACAAGATCCGGCTTTACGGCGGCGCTGATCTTGCGAGCGGACACGCCCTCAAAACACTCCTCATGCACCACACCGGCCACCCAGATCTCACCGGCAAAATCACGGTTTGTCAGACGGGCAAAGCGTTCCACCGCGAACAGGAACGCCGCCACAGCGCCTTTCATATCGGTAGCGCCCCGGCCGTAAATACGGCCACCGTCCATCTCCGAACCAAAGGGGTCATGGTGCCAGTCGCTTACATTGTCGGCACGGACGGTGTCAATATGACCATCAAACAAAATGCGCTTGCCGGGGCGTTTACCACAGATGCAGCCCAGCACATTGCCGTATTCATCCGTATAGGCCATGTCGAATTTCTTGGCACGCATAAAGGACAACATCAGATCCGCCACCGCTTTTTCCTCGCCGGAATAGCTGCGTGTGGCAAGCAAATCCTGACAAAGGGCAATCAGCTCACCCTGTTCCATCATATCCATTCGGTTTCCTTACCTCCTTATCACTTTTCCGGCCTTTATGCCGGTGATCTGACCGTTTGCCAGTGCCACAGCGCCGCCAACGATCACATATTGCATACCCTGCGCCAGTTGACAGGGGTTTTCGTATGTACCGGGCTCATGAAGCTCTTGGAGCGCAAATACATTGATGTCGGCATCCATGCCAACT
This sequence comes from Eubacteriales bacterium, assembly GCA_030529655.1. Classification (GTDB taxonomy): domain Bacteria; phylum Bacillota; class Clostridia; order Oscillospirales; family Oscillospiraceae; genus Vescimonas. Next base: position 20,082 of record JAUMWJ010000001.1, on the reverse strand, counting down.
GCCAGCACACCCTTTCTTTCCATTTGCAGCACCTGCGCCGGACGCTGTGTCATCTTATGCACGGCCTCCTCCACACCAAGCACGCCTTTTTCATGGACGAAGTGCGTCAGCAGGTGGGTAAATGTGCCGTATACACGGGGATGCGGCTGTCCCTCCGTGGGATAGGTGGCATCAGAGATGAGATTGCTCCACTCATCACACAAAATGGCGGCAATATCGTCCTCAGACGCCATGAAGTCGATCATGGTGATCTCGCAATGCTCGCTGACCAGTAAATCACAGCAGGCATCCAGGGGTGTTTTGCCCATCATAGCCCCAATTTCCGCAAGATTCTTGCCCTGATAGATGCGGTTTTCTTCACGGTGCAGACTGGTGAGATAAATCCCATCCCAGCCGGCAAGACCGGCGATATTATCAAAGCCCTCACCGCTTTCAATGCGCTCAGCCAGCTTCTGACGCACAGCGGCGTCTTTCAACCGCTCCGTCACAGCGTCCAATCCGCCGGCGAGAAAATCCGGCGGCAGGATATGCAAAAGCTGAGTGGAACCGGCCGTATAGGGATACACATCACAGCTTACATTCAATCCCTCTGCACGGGCATCTTGCAGCATTTGCAGCGCACGGGGGATCTTCTTGCCCCAGTTTACCTTGCCCATTGCCTTGAGGTGGCTGATATGCACAGGAATATCCAGCGTTTTTGCTACGGTAAGCATTTCCTCCAGCGCCTCGCAGACACCACCGCCCTCCTGACGCATATGGACGGTGACGGGAATGTTTTTTCCGGCAAGCGGACGCAGCGCCTCCATCAGCTCATCGGTGGTATAGAAGCACTCCGGGGCATAGCCCAAACCCAGCGACACACCCAAAGCGCCCTCTGCAAGCGCCTGCTCCAGAGAGGCCCGGATGGCATCGTAGTGTTTTTTCTCCAGATGCTCCACCTGATAGCCGGCAGCATCGGCACGCAAAATGCCGGCACCTACCAGCATACCCACATGAATGGGCAGGTCATGAAGCTGATTCAGGTAGCCCGCCATGCTGTCGGTGCAGATGTCGGTTGGCACTGTGCCGGTAATGGGACGGAGATAGGATAGGATCGCCGCCTTATTTTCCTCGCCGAAAGGCGCCACGGACAGACCGCAGTTGCCGTTGACAATGGTGGTCAGGCCCTGTGACAGCTCCAAATCGCCGAAATGCGGACGAAATACCGCCGCATCAGCATGGCGATGGATGTCGATAAAGCCGGGTGTTACCAAATAGCCATCGGCATCAATGGTGCGCTTTGCCTGCACATCATCCAGATTGCCAATGGCGGCTATTTTGCTGTCTTTTACCGCCACATCGGCGCCATAGGCGGCACTGCCGGTGCCATCCACCACCGTGCCGCCGCGTATCAGTAAATCATATGTCATCAGAGGGTTCCTCCATTCTGCAGGGGTAGATCCACAATGAACCGCGTGGAGCGTTCATCACACTCACAGCGGATGGTTCCTTTATGTTCTTGCACAATACTCTGTGCAATAGACAGACCTAATCCAAAGCCATCACCGCCGCTGCGGGATTCGTCGGCACGGTAAAACCGTTCAAATAATCGAGCCGCCTTTTCCGGCGGTATCGGCGCACCGCTGTTTTCCACCGTCAGCACAGCGCGCTTGTCCCGCTTGGCTAAGGTCAAATATATGGGCGTATCGCTTGCGGCGTATTTGATGGCATTATCCAGTAGAATACCAGCTAACTGCCGCAGCGCTTCATCATTCCCGTTTATTTGCACTCCCTTTTCAATGCGATAGCGCAGCTCATGGCCGGCCTCGAATGCCACCGGCTCAAACAACAGTGCCGTATCCGCCAGCAAATCCGACCAATCCAGCGGCATAAGCGTCATATGATGGCCATCATCAGCTCGGGAGAGGGTCAGCATACTCTCCACCAGCTTCTTCATGCGTCGGGATTCCGAACGAATGTTGTCTACATACACATTCTCTCCGTTCTCCGCCAGCAGATCTGCTGAGGATAAAATCACCGTCAGCGGCGTTTTCAGTTCATGGGACGCATCGGACAAAAACCGGCGTTGCTCCTGCCACGCTTTTTCTACCGGTCGCGTCACAAATCCCGACAGGACATAGCTGCAGCCAAACAGCACCGCCAACGCCGCCAGTCCGATCAGCAATGATGTGATGATCAGATTCCGCAAAGTGGCCTGCTCCAATGAGCTATCGGCAAAGGCAATGCGGACGGTGACAAATCCTGCCGTGCGGAGATAGCGCAGATGATAGTCAGGCAGCACGCCGGCATCCTCACTTTGCGCCATGCAATCCTGCACCAGCTTCCGCAGCGTATCCTCGTCCAACCGATCATACGCACTGCCGGAAATATGTGCCGTACCGCTGGGGAACACCTCCGCCACAAAGCAGGGTAAGCCGCCCTGCGCCATTCTGCCGTCCAGTGCCTGCCGAAGCTGCAATTCTGTATTTTGCCGCAGACTGATACGGGCAGAGGATACCACGGCAATAAATATCGCCAGCAATACCGCCGTGACAAACAGCATATTCAGCCCCACGACTTTCCAGCGCAGTTTTCCGCTCATTCCGTCACCTCCAGGCAATAACCCACAAGGCGGATTGTCTTGATTTGCACCTGCGAGTGCAAATGACTCAGCTTGCGGCGCAAAAACGACACATAGACCTCCACATTATTATCCTCGGCGTCTGAGTCGTAGCCCCAGACCTTCAAAAGAATCTGTTCCTTGGTGACAATCATCTTGCCGTTGCGTATCAGCAGCTCCATTAAGTCATATTCTCTGCGGCTCAATCGCACCGAACGCTCACCGCAGGTAAGCATAAAGGTGCCTTGCTCCAGGCAGAGATCCCCAAAAGTGACGGTATCCTCGCTGCGGATCTCACCCTTGCGGCGCAGCAACGAACGAATACACGCCAACAACTCCTCCGGTTCAAAGGGCTTGGTCAAATAATAATCCGCCCCGCAATCCAAACCGCGCACACGGTCTGCCACATCGCTGCGAGCGGTCAGCATCAACACAGGCAATGTACTGCCGTTATCACGCAGATGGCGCAGCAGAGAAAACCCATCCATGCCCGGCAGCATGGCATCCAGAATCACCAAATCGTAGATGCCGGAAGCGGCGTTATCCCGTCCGTCAATGCCATTGTGACAGATATCGGCAGTATAGCCGTGGCGGCGAAGCAGGTCTGCCAGTGTGGCAGCCAAGCGCACTTCATCTTCCACAATAAGCAGTCGCACGGTGTTCCCTCCTTTGTCCCAACTTTTCCCCATTCTATACCTAAACCCCGCCGAAAGCAATAGCTTCAGCGGGGTTTACAGGGAACGAAATCGAATTACAGTCCGTCTTTTGCCAACGACAGCAGCGGCTGTGCCAGCTCCGTGGGCAGAAGATAGATCGTGCTGTCCTCGTTGACGGTGGCATAGTAGCCATGATCGTTGCGCTGCAGGCCGATTGTCAGCGAAAACACCATGTTGCTTTGATAGCTGACCGTCAGTACGGCGGCATCTTTGGTTAAGCCGCAAATGCCGGCGGCACCGGAGGACGGTCGATAATCCACACAGCCAGCCACCGCCAACCGCCCCAAAGCGTCCGTCACGGCAGTCATCTTCTCCGTCACATCCGCCTGATCCAGATACCATTTGCCGTCCTTTACGGTGAACTGCTGCTCCACTTCTCCGGCGGTCACGGTCATTGCCGTTATGTTGCTCAGGGTCAGCTTAGGCAGTGTGGGCAACAGCGCCATATCGTAGATACTGCGGCTGATCTGCTGCATCAGCGTGGTGGGGGCTATATAAATGCCGTGCTCCACCGTGCCGTCATACATATAATACCCGTCATCTGCGGCCTTACCCAGATAAAAGCAGGTTTCGCTTCCCGACGGATCGCGCAGCAGCACATAGGCCTTCACCGACTCCAGTCCGTATTCCGCAAGCTCTCCGGCTGATGCGATAGGCACGAGAGCTTCCAGTCCATGCAATGTGTCCAGCAATTCCTGCACATAGCTTTCATCCAGCGGAAATTCGGTGTCGTCAAGCCAGACCCATTTGCCGTCCTCTTTATGAAAACGCAGCGTCTTGTTTCCGTTGGTGCACACCAGCGTATCGGGATCTGTCTGCACCTGAGGCATCGTTGACTCCTCGTCCGATTCATTCTGCTTTTTTCCGCCGCAACCGCTTAGTAAAGCCATCAGCATCGCCAAAACAAGCAGCGCCGCTATCCAATATCGTTTCATGGAATCGTCTCCTCTTGCTGTTTTTTATCAGTATAACAATTTTTAGGGAAAAAGGGAAGCAAAAGATGTATCAAATGTTGTCATGCGCTTTTCGCAAAAAAATCTTGGCAAATTTATAGAAAAAGTGTTGACAGGTGGCGTTATCATATGGTATATTATCACTTGCCTGTCGAGGTAATTTGCATGGCGGCGTAGCTCAGTTGGCTAGAGCACGCGGTTCATACCCGCGGTGTCACCGGTTCGAATCCAGTCGCCGCTACCAGCACCGGTGAGATGCTTGCATCTCACCGGTACCCGACAGGGTTTTTGTTCATATGGCCCGTTGGTCAAGTGGTTAAGACACGGCCCTTTCACGGCTGTAACATGGGTTCGAGTCCCGTACGGGTCACCAATGGAGGCTTAGCTCAGCTGGTTAGAGCGCCTGCTTCACACGCAGGAGGTCACTGGTTCGAGTCCAGCAGTCTCCACCAAAATCCTCGGAAACTTCGGTTTCCGAGGATTTTTTCATCGAAATAGGATTTTCACTCACCGCGCCATCAATAGCTTTCATAGTTACTGCACATTGCTTCCTATCTCTCCTATGATGTGACTAACGGACGACCTCTATCTGCGGGAAAACCGCAAAGACAATATCCGACTCCCTTAGCCAAAGAGAAAAAGCTGACGCAATTTACGTCAGCTTTTCTCTTTGATCAGCGTTACCACAGCGCAAAGAAACGGCCCGGCAGGTATTACTTCTTAGTAATGCGCCGGATGCGCGGCGTGCTGCCGCCGCCCGATACGATCAGCGGCACTTTTTCGGTGATGATATTCGCCGTATCCAGACCGTACCATTGTATCTTTGAGCCGGCCACATGGCGGATGGTGTACTTCGTGTTCATGATCAGCTCATCAAGGCTGGACAATTCGCTCTTCGTTGTAACGGACTTATGGATCATGCAAAATTTGAAAGTGCCCACCGATGACGGCCCATAAATCGAGTATTTCTTTTCCTGAGCCGGCAATTCGCCGCTTTGCTGCAAATCCTGCACGATCTGACGCAGGTAGAGATTGATACGCGGACTCTGCTGGAATCCTAAATTCAGCTTCACACGGAAAATGAAGTCGGTACCATACGTCTCCACCTCATAGTTCATCGTATTCGGATCGTTAAGTACATTGACGCTGACGAACCAATACGCCTGTGCGCGCTTGGGGTCTTTATCCAGAATAGAGTACAGAACATCTCGGTCAATAAGACCGGAATCGCTTTCTTTATCCATATACACAAGGTTGTGGGAAAAAAGCGGGACAGACAAATCATTATGAAGCTTTTCCAGATTGGGAATATAGTCCGACAGCGTCAAATGTGTGCTGAAGCGGCGCTCCAACCGTGTTCCGCGATACCACACCACCATGACGAACAAAAGAATCAGCGTGAGAATCACGGTGACATAGCCGCCGTGGGTGAACTTGCCGAGACTGGATATAAAGAACACCGCCTCCAACACACCAAATACCGCCAGAACCGCACCGGACAGTATCTTTCTGTTTCGGATACGCAGGAGGTATACACTGATCAGCAGGGTGGTCATCAGCATGGTAATGGTGATCGCCAGACCGTAGGCGGACTCCATCTTTGCGCCGGAACGAAAATACAGTACCACAATGCTGCAGCCAATCCAAAGGATCGTGTTGACCTTTTCGATGAACAACTGGCCCTTTGTTTCCGAAGGATAACGCACCTCCAAATGGGGCAGCAGATCCAGGTGGATCGCCTCAGAAACCAATGTATAGGAGCCGGTAATCAACGCCTGCGAAGCGATAACAGCCGCGGCCGCGCCGAGGATGACCGCAAAGGGGCGCATCACATCCGGCAGCATCAGGAAAAACGGATTCATATCCTGAACAGAGAACAGGTCGGCATTATTCTGATTGGCAATGATCCATGCGCCTTGACCGAGGTAGTTGAAAATAAGGCAGCACTTCACAAACGGCCAACTGAAATAGATATTTTCCCGACCTACATGACCCATATCGGAATACAGCGCTTCTGCGCCGGTGGTGGCGAGGAATACGCTTCCCAGGATCATAAAGCCCTGCTTATTATAGGGGCTGAAAAGGATCTTTGCGGCATAGATGGGGTTGAACGCCTTCAAAATCCACGGCATGGACGCAATATGCACCAGACCCGTTCCGCCCAAAAACAAGAACCACAACAGCATCACGGGGCCAAAGGCACGGCCGATCTTACTGGTGCCGGTATGCTGCAGGGAAAACAGCACCGTAATGATCGCCAGCGTAATGATCACAACCTTTACCTGACCGCTTCCCAGAAATTCCGCCATGGGTTCGATGCTTCGCAGACCTTCTACCGCGGTTGTCACAGTAACCGCGGGGGTCAAAACACCGTCAGCCAACAGCGCTGCACCGCCCAGCATGGCAGGAAAGATCAGCCAGCGTCCCTGCTCCTTAACCAGCGAATACAGAGAGAAGATACCCCCCTCTCCGTGGTTATCCGCTTTCATGGCGATCATGACATACTTAATGGTAGTAAGCAGCGTAATCGTCCAGATGACCAGCGATAATGCGCCAATGATAAATTCATCATTGATCTGGTTGATGCCGCCGTTCCCCTCCAGCATGGATTTCATCACATACATAGGGGAAGTGCCAATGTCACCGTATACAATACCGATGGTGACTAAAAACAGGCCAAACCTAAATCTCTGTTTGTTCTTCATTTCTTGCTCTTTTCTACTTCCATAATTTTTGATGCACAACATCTTCCTGCCGGGAAATCTGCAAAAACAAAGCGCCATGCCAAAGGCACAGCGCAAAAAAGCAGTATAAAGGACGATGCTCCGCCCTGAACTTCCCTCTTGCGCTGACGAGATTAGCTGTCGGGTTCGGAGAAGAAGGTCTCCTACCGATGGGTTCATCGGATTCACCCCATTCATTGGGTCTCCCGCTGCCATAAAAAGGCATTAAGCGTCTATTTATGCTATCAGACAACCGACGGAATGTCAAGTGTTTTCCTCTTTTTGAACAAAAACGGCTCCTTTTGCAGCAAATTATGCAGAGATATGTCACAAAAGGAGCCAAATTCCTTAGTATATCCTGCCACCGAATTTCTATGCCGCTATTTTCAATCCATTTTCCTTGTGATATACTATGGCCATACTAATGAACGAGGATCACACCATGAAACGCCATCTTTTTCTGACCGGAGCGAAACAGGTCGGTAAATCCACGGTGATCAACCGCCTGCTCGCCACACAGCCCTGCCTGCTTGGCGGTTTTCGCACCGTGCGTACCGACAGCGTCTATGCACCGCGCTTTTCCGTCCATATGCTGCGGCCCAATGAACGGCCCACAGCGGAAAATTTACTGTTTCTCTGCGGTGAGCCATCGAATGACACGGCAGCGCATTTTGACACGCTGGGCTGTGCCGCATTGTCACAAAATCAGGAAGCACAGCTCTTACTGATGGACGAATTAGGCCCCACGGAAGCCAACGCCCACGCTTTTCAGCAAGCGGTTATTGCCGCTTTGGACGGTGATACGCCTATATTGGGCGTTCTGCAGCAGGCAGACAGCCCCTTCCTTGGGCAAATTGCCGCACATGAGGCGGTGACAGTGGTGGAAGTAACTTTGGAAAATCGGGATCAACTGCCTATGCTTTTGCGGCAACAGTTTCATTTTTGATAAGAAAGGGCTTATTTATGCAGGAAAACAGGTATCAAAGCCGTATAACGGTGCTGCGACAGCTCATGCGCTCACGCGGTATCGACGCTTATCTGGTGCTGTCCGAGGACTACCACGCCTCGGAATATGTAGGGGACTATTTCAAGTGCCGCGCCTATCTCTCCGGCTTTACGGGCAGCGCCGGCACACTGGTGATCACGGCGGACGAGGCAGGTTTGTGGACAGACGGACGCTATTTTTTACAAGCAGCCCAACAGCTTCGCGGCAGTGGCATTACGCTTCATAAAATGGGTGAGGATGCGGCGATCCCCACCTATCTCCAAGCCACCCTCAAGTCCGGCCAGTGCCTGGGTTACGACGGCAGAACAGTGCGTGCCGATTATGCGAAGCAGTTGAAAAAAGCTCTGTGCAAATTACAAATTCGCTATGAGGAAACTGTTGATCTGGTGGGTGAGCTGTGGTCGGATCGGCCGCCCTTCCCTGCTGCGCCTATCTGGGAGCTGCCCACTGTTTACACCGGCAAAACCCGTCGTGAGAAGCTGGCTGATTTGCGCCGTGCCATGGATGAGGTGGGCGCTGATTGCCATTTGCTGTCCTCTTTGGACGACATTGCGTGGCTATATAATCTCCGTGGCGGCGATGTGCTCTATAACCCCGTATTTATGTCCCATACGCTGCTGACACCGGACAAAACAATTCTCTACGCTGCACCGGAAGCGGTGGGTGCTGCGTTGACCGCCACTTTACACGATGACGGTATCACCGTAAAACCCTATGAGCAGATTTATGAGGATCTGACTTCCCTGTCCGATGGCAGTCGTGTGCTGTTAGACGAGGACGCGGTCAATGTGGCGCTGTGCCATGCCCTGCCGGAAAGTGTAATACCCATTGTACGCACCAATCCCACGACGCTTTTTAAGGCGCAAAAAACGCCCAGTGAGCAGGAAAATATGCGGCTTTGTCATGTGTATGACGGCGTGGCACTCACCAAACTGCTGTACTGGCTGCGCTCGCAGCCGCTGTGTACTACAGAGTTGGAAATTGCAGATCAACTGGAACGACTGCGCGCTGCCTGTCCCGATTACCTGGGGCAGAGCTTTGCACCGATTATCGCTTCCGGCGCACACGGCGCTATTGTTCACTACGAGCCGACGGCAGAGTCTAACTGTGCCTTGGAAAACAACAGTTTTCTCCTGATGGACACCGGCGGTCAGTATTGGCAAGGCACCACCGATGTGACCCGTACCGTTGCCATTGGGTCGCTGACCCGAGAGCAGAAAACCCATTACACCGCCGTATTGCGGGGTCATCTGTCGCTGGCAGCCGCCTATTTCAAGCACGGCTGTACGGGCGCGAATCTGGACTATCTGGCCCGTTCGCCCCTGTGGGAGCTGGGGTTGGACTACAACCACGGCACAGGACACGGCGTGGGATACCTGCTCAATGTTCACGAAGGACCGCAAAGCATCCATCTGCGCCAGCGTAACGGCGGCGCCGTATTGTCCGAGGGCATGGTTCTTTCCGATGAGCCGGGCGTTTATTTGGAAAATCACTACGGGATCCGTTTGGAGAACTTGTTGCTTTGTCGCAAGGCAGAAAGGACGGACTGCGGTCAATTTATGGCATTTGACGCGCTGACGATGGTGCCTTTTGACCGCAGCGCCATCGATCCCACGCAAATGACCGAGCGGGAGCTGCTGCTGCTCAATACGTATCATGCTGCTGTCTATGACGCTCTTTCTCCCTACCTCACCCCAGAGGAAAAGGACTGGCTGTATGAAGCAACACGACCTCTTACAGCATAAATATGTCGTAAAAGGAAAATATATATAGCATTGCCGCAGAAATTATGCTATACTTAATAAGATAGTACTGGGTTTATCATATCCCATTTTCTTGTGATCGAGGAATTGTCTTATGGATCGTCAATACCCACAGTTGGAAATCAATCTGCCGAAGCTGCGTCGGAACACACATGAGGTGGTACAGCGCTGCCAAAAGTACGGTATCACAGTTTGCGGCGTCATCAAAGGCGCAAACGGACATCCCGATGTGGCCCGCGCATTTCTCGATGGCGGTGCGACGGAATTAGGCACCAGCCGCATTGAACAGGTCATTCGCTGCCGCGAGGCAGGGGTGCCCGGTCCGTATCTGCTGCTGCGCGTTCCCATGCTCTCAGAGCTGGAAGATGTGGTGCGTTGGTGCGACACCTCTTTGCAAAGTGAGGTCGCCGTACTGGATGCCACGGAGGAAGCCTGCCAAAAATTGGGCAAGACACACCGCGTCATTGTGATGGCCGATCTGGGCGATCTGCGCGAGGGTTTCTGGGACAAGCAGGAAATGGTGCGCGCCTGCGTTCATGTGGAGCAGGATCTGCCCCATGTGCATCTGGCCGGCATTGGTGTAAACCTCGGCTGCTATGGCTCCATTCAACCCATGCCGGATAAGATGGAGGATCTGGTCGCCATTGCCCGCGAGATTGAGAGCAAAATCGGCCGCAAGCTGGAGGTAATCTCCGGCGGAGCCACCAGCTCCTACACGCTGGTGCATTGGGATACGATGCCGGACGGGATCAATCATCTGCGTATCGGGGAGGGTATCTTAAATGCCAAAGATCTGCAGGTGGACTGGGGCATCCATGACATGAAATATCTCTGTATGGACGCCTTTACCATTCGCGCACAGGTGTTGGAGGTCAAGACCAAGCCATCTCATCCGGTAGGCACCATTGTCATAGACGCCTTCTGTCGCCGACCCACCTATGTGGATCGCGGTATGCGTAAGCGGTGCTTACTGGGTATCGGTCATGCAGATGTGGGTGATGCTTCACGCTTGATTCCGCGTCTTGCCGGTGCAGAGGTGCTGGGTGGTTCATCCGATCACTGTATTCTTGACATTGAAGAGTGTGAGCAGGAAGTCCATGTGGGCGATATTTTGGAGTTTTCCGTTATCTATTCCGCTATGATGTATGCCATTGCGCGAAACGATATGCACATCATTGTGGTGGATGATCAATAATTTCACGGCAGTTATTTACGCACATATTATGACAAATCAATATAGGAGGGTTCTTTTATGGATGGTTTTCTTGTGTTCTTCTTTGATGTGGTGATTGCCCTGTTCGCGTTCTTTGTGGTAGCACCCTGTATTTTGAATGCGGCGTCTCTGTTCGGTGTGCAAAAACGGTTTGCCGACATGATGATCAAAGAGGGCATCATTAAAGAGGAGCGTGTCAAACAGTTACATCCGAAAAAACAGATTGCAGGTGTGATCATTTCAGTTGTCGTCTTTGCCGCGGAAGCAGTTGCCTGCTATCGCACAGCTCCGATGGGTTATCTGTGCGGCGGTGTTCCGCTGGTAGCCGGTTTTCTGAAGTATCGTCAGATCCTGCAATATAACAGTCTTACTGTCAAGCGCTTCCGCAATAGCTATAAAGACGATTTGGACACAAAGAAGTTTAATAAGTTTGTGGAAAATAATTTCTGATATGGTTATTTAAATAAAGAGATGCCGCATGGCATCTCTTTATTTTTATCCGAATCTATAAAAACAAGGCTCCGACACATATCGGAGCCTTGTTCCTTATTTGGTAAGTGTGCTATGTACAAGAAGTACAATTCTTACTTGGCCAGTTCCTTGTTGGCTTCAGCCATTTCAGCGAACATACCAGCGTGCTTCTTGGAAACGATAGCCTTGATGACCAGCAGGACTGCGATCATCAGGACAACACCGATAGCCAGGCAGATGATCCAGTTCTGGATCAGGCCAGCCAGGATGAACATCACGAAGGACACGCAGACCACGGTAATTGCATAGGGGATCTGAGTGAACACGTGGTTCAGGTGGTAGCAGTGAGCACCGGCAGAAGCCATGATGGTGGTATCGGAAATGGGGGAGCAGTGGTCGCCGCAAACGCCGCCGGCGCAGGCAGCAGCCAGACCGATCACGCACAGAGTGGGCTCAACATTGTAATCGAACACGGAAACAACGATAGGAGCCATGATGCCGATGGTGCCCCAGGAAGTACCGGTAGCGAAGCCGATGGCTGCACCGATCACGAAGATGATAGCGGGCAGGAACTGCTTCAGACTTTCAGCGCCAGCCAGAGCGTCAACGACAAAGAACTTGGAGTACAGAGCGAAACGAGTGAAGGAGCACAGGGTCCAGGCCAGGGTCAGGATCAGGATGGGGGAAACCATCTGGATGAAGCCGTTGGGAACAGACTCAAAGCTCTTCTCGAAGCTGATCGCACCGCGCAGCCAGAAGTAAACGAAGGTGAAGATCATGCCGATCAGGGAGCCGATGGACAGACCAACAGCAGCGTCAGCATCGGAGAACGCATCGATGAAGGATGCGCCTTCAAAGAAGCCGCCGGAATAGATCATACCCACGATGCAGGCAGCGATCAGAACGATAACGGGCAGCAGCAAATCCAGCACGGAGGACTTACCCTTGCTGGGCTTCTCATAATCGTCAGCGCCGGCGAAGGGACGCTCGGGAGTGGTGAACAGGTCGCCCTTGACCTGAGCATTGTACTCATGCTTCAGCATGGGACCGTAGTCGATGTTCAGCAGGGAAATGGTGATGATCATGACCAGGGTCAGCAGGCAGTAGTAGTTGAAGGGGATCTGCTTGATGAACATCTCGAAACCGTTGACGGAGTCAGAATTGACATAACCGGAAACAGCAGCTGCCCAAGAGGACACGGGAGCGATCATGCAGACGGGAGCGGCGGTAGCGTCGATGACGTAGGCCAGCTTTGCGCGGGAGATATGATGGCTCTCGGTGACGGGACGCATCACAGCACCGACGGTCAGGCAGTTAAAGTAGTCGTCAACGAAGATCAGCACGCCCAGCAGCATGGTCAGCAGCTGTGCGCCGGCACGGGACTTGACGGACTTGGTAGCCCAGCGGCCAAAGGCCTCGGAGCCGCCGCCCTTGTTCATCAGGTCAACCATGATGCCCAGCATAACCAGGAAGGCGATGATACCCATGTTGTAAGAGTCAGCCAGCACGGAGATGATACCGTAATCAGCGCCGATCACAGCAGTGATGGTATCCCAGGGAGCAAACTGAGTGTACAGCAGAGCGCCAACCAAGCAGCCGAAGAACAGGGAAGAATACACTTCCTTGCTGATCAGAGCCAGCACGATTGCCACGATGGGGGGCAGCAGGGACCAGAAGGTACCTGCAAACGGGGTAGTTGCTTCAATAATTTCTTCACCATCAGTAAATACGGGCAGTTCTGCGCCCTTGAAGGTGATGCCAAGTACGACCAGCAGTACGACCACGAGGGCACATGCTACCAGATACGCAATCTTGGTGCTCTTTTTTTCCATGATTTGATTTACCTCCTCATAATTGGTTCTATCATTGTACTCTTGGATGCCTGAATTGTCAAGCCGCTAACAACTTTTTTGCCTTTTTGGCAAAAAAAGGGCGATTCTTTCGTTCTTTTCACGAAAAATTTTTTTATTTTTCTGTTTTTCTTGTGCGGCGGCTGTCTTTTTTGCGAAAAATATCTTCCGTTGCGCCATATATTTCCGCTTTTGACGGGGAAACTCCTGTCATGTCGCATCCACTTTCTCCTTGCGTTTTTGCCGTGCAGTCGATATAATACCCTGTATAATAATGTATAGATAGAGGCAACTACATGAACGAGTTTTATGCCGGACAATTTGATATTGCCGTGATCGGTGCCGGACACGCCGGTATCGAGGCGGCACTGGCCGCTGCCCGTTTGGGTGTTGACACGATATGCTTCACCATCAATCTGGATGCGGTGGGCAATATGCCCTGCAATCCTGCCATCGGCGGCACAGGAAAAGGGCATCTGGTGCGCGAGCTGGATGCCTTGGGCGGCGAAATGGCACAGGCGGCTGACCGCGCCTGTATCCAATACCGTCTTTTGAACCGCGGCAAAGGCCCGGCGGTGTGGTCACTGCGCGCACAGGCGGATCGACGCCGTTATCAGCAGGTGATGAAGCACACGCTGGAAACCACCGACCATCTGACTGTGCGTCAGGCGGAAGTGGTGGAGGTGCGCGCCCAAAACGGTCATGTATCGCAGGTGGTGCTGCGTACCGGCGCCGTATACGATGTAAAAGCCGCCATTATTTGCACGGGCACCTATCTGCAAGGCCGCACGATCATCGGCGATTGTATCGAAGATTCCGGCCCTGACGGTATGCACGGCGCCAATCAACTGACGGAAAGTCTGCTGGCATTGGGTCTGCCGCTGCGCCGCTTCAAAACCGGTACACCGCCCCGTGTCAACGCACGGAGTATTGACTTTTCCAAGATGGAAGTCCAGCCGGGCGACGACGAGCCGCTGCCTTTCAGCTTTGAAACCGAGGTGCCGCCGGAAAATCGTGCGGTATGCTATCTCACTTATACCACACCGGAAACCCATCAGATCATTATGGATAATCTGGATCGCAGTCCCATTTATTCCGGCGTGATCGAGGGCATCGGTCCCCGGTACTGTCCCTCTATCGAAACGAAGATCGTTCGTTTCCCCGATAAGCAGCGCCATCAGCTGTTTATCGAGCCCATGGGGCTTAATACAGAGGAAATGTATATTCAGGGCTTTTCCTCCTCCATGCCGGAGGAGGTACAGCTTCGAATGCTCCACAGCGTACCGGGTCTGGAACACGCGGAGATGATGCGGCCTGCCTATGCCATTGAATACGACTGCATTGATCCGTTGGCTTTGAAACCCACCCTGGAAACCAAGGCCATTGAAGGACTATACGGCGCCGGACAGTTTAACGGCTCTTCCGGCTATGAGGAGGCCGCCGTGCAGGGCTTTGTGGCAGGGGTGAACGCCGCGCTGAAGCACAAGGGCGAGGAACCGATGATCCTTAAGCGCAGCGAAAGCTATATCGGCACACTGGTGGATGATCTTGTCACCAAGGGCACCAACGAGCCATACCGTATCATGACCTCCCGTTCGGAGTACCGTTTGGTACTGCGGCAGGACAATGCCGATGCACGCCTTTGTTCCATCGGTCATCGGATCGGATTGGTGTCAGACGAGCGACTTGCAAAGGTGCAGGCGAAGTATGATGCCGTGGCAGCGGAGATTCGCCGCCTGGAGCATACCGGCATTGCTCCTACCGAGGAACTGAACTCTTTGTTGACCCGGCGCGGTACGGCGATCGTCACAGACGGCTGCCGTCTGATCGATCTGCTGCGCCGCCCCCAGATCACATACGACGATTTGCTGATATTTGACCCTTCTGCGCCGAATTTGGACAAGGCAGTGCGTGAACAGGTGGAAATCAGCGTCAAGTATGAGGGGTATATCCGCCGGCAGGAAAAACAGGTGGCAGAATTTGAGAAGCTGGAGAGGCACACCCTCCCTTCCGATATGGACTACGACAACATTCAGGGTCTGCGTCTGGAGGCACGGGAAAAATTAGGAATCATTCGTCCCCTGAATCTGGGACAAGCCAGCCGGATCTCCGGCGTATCTCCGGCTGATATCGCCGCGCTGATGATTTATCTGGAGAGAGCAAAATAAGCAAAAAGAAAGACAGCTTTGTGGCTGTCTTTCTTTTATTTATGCTCGCCGAACACAATATTGCGGCGATATTCCTCCAAACGCAGGCGATAGGCACGCTCAACCGCATCGGGAAATGCGATCTGCGCCTCTTTCACGCCCAGCAAGCCCAGCAGATACCGCGTGAAGTCCGGATTCAGCACCAGCAGCGGCCCCAGCAGGTAGGTGGCAAACACATGATGCGTATGAAAACCCTCCCATGGGCAATCGGGGCTGCTCCCCAGACCTTTTTCCACCTTGAAAAGCCGATTTTTCTCCGTTACGCCGGACAGGTGGCCGAAACGACTGACATAACCGACAATTTGCTGCTCTTGAAAAGTACCCACAAACAAAGAGTTGGCGCGCTGAGGGATGATGCGCTTGGCACTGACATCAAAAAGGCCCAGCGCCTCGATTTGGTCGCCGCTCTCCGTTTCGATGCACCGGCCAAACACCTCCATGGCATTGCCGGTCAGCAAAAACACAACATCCTGTTCCACCATTTCCTGTAGCCGTGCCGTGTAAGGGCGCAGACGGTCGATGATCCGCTGCTGAGATTTTTCCGTCATCGAGCCCAGGTACACCATATCCACCTTATGAGTGGCAAAATACGGAGTGTCCGTCAGTCCGGTTTCGATAAACTCCGCTTCCACGCAATGCCGCAGATATTGCATATTGCCCCGATCTCCGTACAGATTGCACAGCTCCGGATATAAAATTTCAATGGTCATCGGGCATCACCTAACACTTCCAAAATCTTCTGCTCTGCCTGAACAGACTGGGCGTAGCTTGACATATCATGCAGCAAAAACACGGTGTCAATATCCTCTTTTTTCAACTGCGACAGTGCCGAAAGCTCGTCCTGACAGCACACCAGCTTCTCCGGCATGACACCTGCCAACAGCAAGCGCACCATATGGTCATAGCAGCGCACGCCGGTGACAATGATCTGGCCGATGTCCTCACCGGCAAGAAATTCATAATCCGCATCGTAGATCCAGCCGATTCGCTCCGAAGAACGCTTTTCGTCCAGATCGTCCAACGCCATTACCACCGCCTTTTTGCCGGGATACTTGCGAATGTGGTCAAACACCAGCGAAACAGGCAGCGAGTTGTTGGATTTTGCCATCATGTTGATGACTTTCACGCCATTTACGGTTTTTTCGGCATAGCGTGTTTTGGTCAGCGCCGTGTTTGACAGTGCCTCGGACAGCTTCTCCGGCATCATACCCATGTCCATCAGCAGCGCAATGGCGGCAATCTCATTATAAATATTGAATAGCGTGTCGTTCACCATAGGGAACGCAAAACGCTGCTCACCGTGTCTGACCTGAAGCATCGCCTTTTCGTAGTCGATCTCCGTCACAGCCCAATCGGCAGACGGCGAACGGTATCCGCAATGGTCACAGTGGGCATGACCCACATGGGCATAACGCACATAATCGCCTATCAGCTTGTGATCGCATTGAGGGCAAAGAGGACAGTCGTTGATCAGATTTTCCGATTGCGGCAAATCGGTTGGCAGTTGATCGATACCGAAATAGAGCCGCGGATTTTCCGGCAGCAGCGACGCCGAACACAGCTCGTCCGCATTCAAAATCACCTTCATATGCGGTGCGTCGGTCCTATTGATCTTGCCGAACACATATTCCGGATGGGCGTTACGCTGCAGAGAGTCACGCAGCAGATTGGTCACCAGCAGATAATCCGCCCGTACCTTCGGGCAGACGATGCGTGTATAATGCTCGTCCACCTCCAACACCACCACATCCACACGGCAGCGGTTCAGCAAACTGACAACATTCGTCATGGTGGCGGCAATGCCGGCCTCTGTGTTCGATCCGATACGGTTGCTTGCCACCCGATAACCGCTGTTTTTCAGCAAGTCGGCAATCAGGTTCGCCGTTGTGGTCTTGCCGTCAGATCCGCTTACGCAGATCACCTGTTTTGCCTTATCTATATATTTCAGATAATCCGGACAGATCTTCACGGCAAAATAGCCGGGCAGATGGGTCGCTGAACGGCGCAGCAGACGCATACCGAAATAGATGCATTTTGCTGCCAGCAGAGCAATGCAAAACCGAATCCTTCTCATTGGCATCATTCCTCTTTCTACAACTTGATGTTTTGGTTTATTCTATATAATTTTACCCGGCAAGTCAACTGATCTGCCATGATTTTGGCAATTTTAAGGGATACAAAACAGGGCATCCGAAAAAACGGATGCCCTGTTTTTATGAACAGCACTTTACTTGTTGTACATCTCAATCAGCTTGAGCAGATGCTCATAGCGATTCTGTGCTTCCACCTCGTTGCGGGCGAACAGATCGCCGGCACGGTCGGGGAACTCACGGGTCAGGCGGGAGTAACGAGCCTCGTTCATCAGGAACTCCTGATAGCCACCGGCAGGTGCCTTGGAATCCAGGGTGAACTTCTTATCCTCGGACTCGGGATTGTAACGGAACAGATTCCAGTAACCGCAATCCACGGCCTTCTTCATTTCCTTCTGGCAGTTCATCATGCCGCCCTTGATGGAGTGCATCTCGCAGGGAGCGTAACCGATGATCAGGGAAGGACCGTGATAGGCCTCGGCCTCGGTGATGGCCTTGATGGTCTGAGCGGGATTGGCGCCCATAGCCACCTGAGCCACGTACACGTAGCCGTACTGCATGGCGATCTCCGCCAGACTCTTCTTCTTGACTTCCTTACCGGCTGCTGCGAACTGGCAGACCTGACCGATGTTGGAGGCCTTGGATGCCTGACCGCCGGTGTTGGAATAGACCTCGGTGTCGAAGACGAAGATGTTCACGTCCTGCTTGGAGGCGATAACGTGATCCAGTCCGCCGTAGCCGATATCGTATGCCCAACCGTCGCCGCCGAAGATCCACATGGACTTCTTGGCCAGATATTCCTTCTTGCTGAGGATCTCCAGGCAGAGCTGGCAGGCCTCGCAGCCGCAGTACTTCACGCCGGCATCCTTATCGGCCTTGGCCTTGGCCAGCATCTCAGGCTGCTTGTCGCCGTACAGCTCCTTGGCCTTGGGGCTTTCAAAGAAGGCAACGGCCTCATCGGTGGTACCGACGCTTGCCATCAGAGCTTCCACATACTTCTTGGCGGGTTCAGCATTGGCGTTACCGTCATCCATGGTATCCAGCCATGCCTGAGCGGCCTCCTTCAGAGCGGACTGTGCATAGGGGATCTCCACCAGCTTGCGTGTCATGGCAGCCAGATCCTCACGGATCTTCTGCTGGCCCACATACATACCCAAGCCGTGCTCTGCGTTATCCTCGAACAGAGAGTTGCACCATGCGGGGCCGTGGCCTTCCTTATTGGTGCAATAGGGAGAGGTAGCAGCCGGGCCGCCCCAGATGGAGGAGCAACCGGTCGCATTGGAAACGTACATGTGGTCACCGAACAGCTGGGTGACGAGACGGGCATAGCTGGTTTCGGCGCAGCCGGCGCAGGAGCCGGAGAACTCCAGCATGGGCTGCTTGAACTGGCTGCCCTTGACGGTGTTGTCCTGCATATCCTTCTTATCGGAAACCTTAGCCACGCAGTAGTCGAACACTTCCTGCTGGGGCTTTTCGCCTTCCATGGAAACCATGGTCAGTGCATTGACGGGGCAGGCACCCACACAGACACCGCAGCCCATGCAGTCCAGAGGACTGACAGCCATGGTGAACTGGTACACGCCCTTGCCCTTGCCGGCCTTGACATCCACGATCTTGGCGGCTGCGGGAGCAGCAGCAACTTCCTCAGCGGTCAGCGCATAAGGACGAATGGTAGCGTGGGGGCAGACATAAGCGCACTGGTTACACTGGATGCACTTGGTGGCATCCCAAGTGGGAACGGACACGGCCACGCCGCGCTTTTCGTAAGCGGAGGCGCCCAGCTCGAACTGACCGTCCACGTGATCGACGAAGGCAGAAACGGGCAGACTGTCGCCGTCCATCTTGCCAACGGGATCGAGGATATTGGAGACCATCTTCACCAGTTCGGGCTTGCCGGCCTTCTCAGCAGCAGCCTTGGTGTCAACAGCATTGGCCCAATCAGCGGGAACGTCCACCTTATGGAATGCGGAAGCACCCAGATCGATGGCCTTGTAGTTCATGTCCACGATGTCCTGACCCTTCTTCAGGTAGGAAGCCTTGGCCTTCTCCTTCATGTAGGCAATGGCCTCTTCCTGAGGCATGACCTTGGCCAGGGTGAAGAATGCGGACTGGAGAATGGTATTGTTACGCTTGCCCATACCGATCTCGATAGCCAGATCAATGGCGTTGATGGTATAGAGCTGGATATTGTTCTTGGCGATGTAACGCTTGGAAGCGGCATCAATGTGCTGGCTCAGTTCAGCGTCATCCCACTGGCAGTTGATCATGTAAACGCCGCCGGGCTTGACATCCTGCACCATCTTGAAGCCCTTGGTCACATAGCTGGGATTGTGGCAAGCCACGAAGTCAGCCTTGTTGATGTAGTAGGGGCTGCGGATGGGCTTATCGCCAAAGCGCAGATGGCTGATGGTAACGCCGCCGGTCTTCTTGGAGTCATACTGGAAGTAGGCCTGAACATACTTGTCGGTATGGTCGCCGATGATCTTGATGG
>JAUMWJ010000047.1 GCA_030529655.1 Eubacteriales bacterium | reverse complement strand
AACACCAACAACAAGAATAACCAGAACACCAATCAGAATACCAACAATAAGAACAACCAGAGCCGCTAACATAGTGGTCAGCAAAAGAGGTGCGTGAAGGACTTCACGCACCTCTTTTTTTAATCAATCGCGCAGCGAAACGGGATAGGTTCCATTTACATGCAGATGCTTCAACTCATTGGCGACATTCATTCGATCCTCATGATATGTCATACCGAACCATCGGTCTGCCGAATGTAATACAGACACTTCCAGTTCCCCTTTTTTCACCAGTTCTCCTACCATATTGGGAAGCAAACATTCCGCTTTTATATCGCCGTCTGCTATATGATGGAGAAAATCACGGAAGTAGCACTCCAGCTCGGTGAAAATCGTTGGCATAAAGCCCCAGAAATTCATCGACACGACTGTATCAGGTGCCAATTCGTTATGTGCGCCATCTGCCACATCTGCAATGCTTCCATCTGCAAACAACTGAATTTTCAGTGTTTCCCGGATACCCAGCAGGCTTCCGTCTTCCACTCGGCATACACCGCGAGACACTGTTCCGTTGATGCTGACAGTATTCCTCAGCTCATAACCAACCATCGTTGCCTTCCCGCTTTGGGGCAGACGGCACAGCTCTTCATATATGGCACGGTAGGCATCTACTCCGTAATAATCGTCTGCATTGATCACGCAAAAAGGCTCATTGACACAGTCTCTGGCACAAAGCACCGCATGCGCCGTGCCAAAAGGCTTCGTGCGTTCAGCCGGAATCTGATAAAATGCCGGCACGCTGCTGAAATCCTGATACACATAGCATACCTCCACCATTTCTCCGTCGTGAGTGGTCATTTTCTCCAGACGGCTGCCGCAAAGGCGCTGCATCATCTCGTGCATCTCAGGTTTGATGATGAATACCACTTTTGTAAAACCGGCGCGAATAGCATCATAAATGGAATACTCCATCAGGATCTCACCGTTTGGGCCAACACCATCTACCTGCTTATTTCCGCCATAGCGAGAACCAAGTCCTGCTGCCATAATGACAAGTGCTGCTTTCACACTTTTTACCTCCCTTAATTCATAGTATCCGTGTCATTCCTCATGATATCAAACATTTTGTATTGACGAGTTTACCATGTTTGTCTCGATAATTCAACTGATTTTACATTTCTGCTTCTGTATCTCCTTTTTTCCCTTTCATTTTATACAAAATAATAATAAAACAAAAATTTTTCTGGTATTTATGAAAAGAATGTATTATAATGTACTTTATGTGATTAGTTGCAGTACAAAAGTCCTACAACCGAAGATATACTGTTTTCTCTGGAAAGGAACATCAACATGAACTCTCGAAATGTGCCAAACACGACCTCATCCTCTCAAAGAGATAAGTCAGGGCGCTTATATCGCACAGGATTAGACCGCTTTGGAATTGTTGCAATGCTGCTTCTGCTGGCCAGCAGCGCTGCATTATTTGTTCAGCTCATGGCGTCGGATATGCTGTCGGATCTTTGGGCAATTCTGGCCATGCTTGTACTTATCATTATCAACGGCGCCCACATATTTGTACAGCTTCCCCTGCGCTACAATAAGCTGGGTAAGCTGATCTGCGGTGTGCTTGCGATTCTTGTATCCGTGGTGATGATCTACGGCCTTGTGGCTACCGGTTCTGTCAGCAGCATGATTGCCAAGATAAGCGGTAAGCTGATCGAAAAAGAGGTTACTGCCATCATTGTTATGGAGGATGACTCAGCTCAGACGATCAGCGATACCGGCGATTATGTGTTCGGTTATCTGGAAAATTCAGATAAAGATCTGAACGAAGGTATGCTCACTGATATTTCCAATCAACTGGGACATCAGGTCAAAACACAAGGTTACGATTCCCCCACCGTTCTAACGGATGCGCTCTATGATGACGAAGTGGATGCGATCATCTTAAATGAAGGATACATTCCCATTCTGGAGAGCAATGAGGAATACGCAGACTTCTCCAATCAGACCCGTATTATTTATGAGTATGCCATTGAGCGCGAAATCGATAACCCCACAATGGCGGATATTGACTTGTCAAAACCGTTCGCGGTTTACTGCAGCGGCATCGATGCCCGTAACAGCGATATTAATGCAAAGAGCTTAAGCGATGTTAATATTTTGGCAGTTATCAACCCGAAAACACATCAGATCCTTCTGATCAACACGCCCCGCGATTACTATCTGCCCCTGAATTTTAATGGCGCATATGACAAATTGACACACGCCGGTGTTTACGGTATCAATGAGTCTATGGCTGTTTTGGGCAATTTATACGGTGTGGATATTTCCTATTATGTGCGTGTAAACTTTAACGGATTGGTTCAAATTGTGGATGCTCTGGATGGCATTGATGTGATGTCCGATTACGATTTTGATACCAATTCGATGGAAATTCCCAATGAGGATGGTACAGGTTTCTATCACGATTCCTTCCACTTTAACGAGGGCATGAATCATTTGGACGGCCGTTCTGCACTGGCCTTCTCCCGCGAACGATATTCCTTTAACGCCGGCGATATTCAACGCGGCAAAAATCAGATGGCTGTGATCAAGGCCATCGTCAATAAAGCCACCTCCGCATCTATCATAAAAAATCTTAACAAGGTGCTTGATGCTGTATCCGGCGCATTTATCACCAATATGTCTTCTAATGATATTTCTGCACTGATCAAATTGCAGCAGAAGAACATGTCCGGTTGGAATATTACTTCTTATTCTGTGTATGGCAGCGGCGGTATGGATTATACCTATAGCGGCGGCAATGCCTATGTGATGTATCCTGACTACGAGTTGGTCAACAAGGCGCAGAGCATGATTCAGTCTGTTTATAATGGAGAAATTCCTCAAGTTCCCGAAGACTAATACCTTCTAAGTTGCCCGGCATGACCGGGCAACTTTCTTCCTTTGATTTTTATTTTTAGGAGAGATATTGATATGTCTAAAACCGAAAAGCTGATCGGTCATCTGTTTGCTATTTTTACGATCTTAGTGTGGGGCAGTTGCTTTGTCCTGACGAAAAACCTGCTGAATGCCGGATTTTCCGCCATTCAAATTATCCCATTACGCATGGGGCTGGCCTATTTGACGCTGCTGATTCTGCGCCCGAAGTTTATTAAACTACCCTTAAAAGACGAACTGATGTTTGTTCTCATCGGCATTATGGGCGGCAGCTTTTATTTCTTCCTGCAAAACACGGCACTGTCCCACACCTATGCGGCTAATGTCAGTATTATTGTGGCACTCTCTCCTATTCTGACTGTCATTTTGGCGCAGTTTTTCTCTCGAAGCAATGAAAAGCTCGGTAAGTTTGTTTATATCGGTGCTTTAATCGCCATTGCCGGTGTTGTGCTGGTGGTGCTGAACGGTACGCTGAGTTTTCATCTCAGCCCCGTTGGCGATCTGTTGGCTTTGGCTGCAGCTCTCGCTTGGGCTGTTTATTCTATTCTGATCAAAAAGTATACAGAGGCCTATGACAACTTCATTGTCACGCGCCGTGTGTTCTTGTGGGCATTTATTACTGCCGTCCCATTGATGCTGCTGACTGACGGCATGCCTCATCTGACCCCCCTTTTCACACAGCCCCCTGTATTGATTTCCTGGCTGTTTTTGGGTGTGTTCGGCAATGCTGTTTGTTTCGCCATCTGGAATATTGCCTTTAAGCGTCTTGGGGTGGTCGTTACCAATAACTATCTCTATGCTTCCCCGTTTGTCACCGTTTTTGTCGGTTGGCTGCTGTTAGATGAGCCGATTTCACTTATGAGTATCATCGGTGCCGTTTTGATTACAGCCGGCGTCATCTTTGCCTATAAAGATGACAAACCCAAAATTGATGAGTAAATAAAAAATCGACGCTTCTGGGCGTCGATTTTTTATTTATTAGGTAACTCCATCATCATATTGATCGTGCGGTAGATTTCACCGCACAAGGGACATTTCCAATCGTTGTTGCTCTTTTTCGCCTTTTTATGGAGATAAGTAAGCGTTCCTTGCTTGCATTTAGGGCAAATTGTCGCCTCTTCCGACCACAGACGTTTGAGAAATGCCACTTTGATATGTACCCAGTTTTCTGGACACAGTCATTAGAATTGAAAAATTAGTTC
>JAUMWJ010000038.1 GCA_030529655.1 Eubacteriales bacterium | reverse complement strand
GAACTAATTTTTCAATTCTAATGACTGTGTCCAGAAAACTGGGTACATATCACTGAAGCATGACCGTTTTTTTATGTGTTGTCCTATATGTTGTCGGGGGTAAGCGGCAAGCTGACATCCAGTCGTCCGAAACGGGACAGCACCATGCCTTCCTGTAAAATCTGCACCTGTTCCACGCCGCTGATGGCGCAGAGGGAGCGGACGATACCCTGTATCAAAAGTCGCTGTGCTTCCTCCTCCTGTGGCAAAAGCGCCCCATCGGAAGAGGGCAGGTTCAGATAGCAAGTCCCCTCGTCCAAACGCACCGTCAGTACGGAAAAGTCCTCCGGCAGCAGCGGCAGCAGCGACTTATCCTCCGGCCCTGCAAGCAGTGCATCCATCACCACACCGCAGCGCACCTGTCCTTCATGCAGCGTCAGATCCCGCTTTTCGCCGATCAACTGTCCCTGCTCGTTCGGGAAGTACAGCACGGTATGCAAGGTGCGTACCGGCTCATCCGCGGCGGTCAGCAGCACATCCTTTGCCGCGAAGCGCTGACTGTCACGGTAAGCCAACTCCCGACCGTTTACGGTAATGGATACCTGCTCCACACCGGCGATCTGGGTCAGCGATAAAGCCACACAGTAGTCGGCAATGGTCAGCTCCATGCCGGAAAGCATCCAGTACGCATCGGAAAAATCCACATAGGCGGTGTGGTTTTCCACACGGCAATCCTGCAAAAGTGCGCCGTGAGGCACCGGCACCTTGAAGCCGTCCGCATCACAGTCCCCCATCAGTAATGCCATGACCCGTTCTGCCTGCAACTGCAAATCAGACTGCGCCATGTCGTCCCAGGGAATGTTCATGTGGGCAATGGCATCGCCGCCGCGGGACTGTTCCAACGGGGCAGGATAGAACAGCTTCAAATAGGTTCGATCGTCCCATGTATCGTTTCGGCAGCCCGTCAGCACGAGGAGCAACAGGGCAAGAATGAGCGTCAGACAGCGTTTCATGCCATGTCACCTCCTTTTGCTCTGGGCAGGCGCACAGTGAACACCGTTCCTACACCGGACTGACGGTGACCTGCCTCGATAGAGCCGCCCCGTCGCACGACGGTGTCCTGCACGATGGACAGCCCCAGTCCGTTGCCGCCCACAGCACGGGAACGGTTCTTGTCCACACGGTAAAAGCGTTCAAAAATATGAGGCAGATCCTCATCGCTGATCCCCACGCCGTTATCCTCCACCTGCATGACCACTTGATCCCCCTCCGCAAACACATTGGTATGGACAAAGCCGGAGGCAGCGGAGTATTTGATACCGTTTTCAATAAGATTATAGAGGATCTGGTGTACATCGTCCTCGGTCGCCAGCACCACCGCATCCTCGCTTGCCTCAAACGACAGAGAAACGCCCCTGTCCTTGGCGACCATGCCCAGCATACGGCGCACACGCTCCAAAACCGGTGCCACCGGTACGGCAGTCGCTTCCTCCACAGCGCCGCTGTCCAGCTTCGTCAGACGCAGCAAGTCCTCTGTGATGCGACTGAGCCGCTCTGCTTCCTGTCCGATGTCGCCCACAAATTCCCGTGTCATACGGGGGTCAATGTCCTCTGTCTGCAAAATGGAATCGGTGAGCAGTCGGATGCCGGCCAGCGGTGTTTTCAACTCATGGGAGGCGTCCGATACGAAGCGCCGTCTGGCGTTCTCCGTGGTCTGCAGACGATCCGTCAGGCTGTTGAACTCCCCTGCGATCTGTGCGATCTCGTCATTGCCGCGCACCATAGCCCGGTGAGAATAGGCACCCTCACGCACACGGCGAATGGCCTGCAGAAGATCGGTAATGCGCGAGGTCAGCGCACGGGACAGCAGCGCACTCAAGCCCACCACCAGCAGGGCAATGATCACGGAAATACGCAGCAGATTCATTTGGAAGCTGCGCAGCAGCTCCGCCTGCTGGGTGTCGTATTCGTAGGCGCATACCGCCCCGATGATCTGGTTGCGGTAAACCACAGGGGAAGCCGTGCGGCTCAGGAACGCCTCGCTGTCATAGCCGCAGTAAAAAGCGTCGTATCCCTGCAGCGCCTGTACCACCTCGGTATAAAACACATACTGCCCCTGTGCGTTTTCCGTCTCTCGGGTATCGTAAAGCACCCGTCCGGCAATATCCGTCACCAATACACGGTTGACACCGTTTTCCTCCACACCGCTCAGCGCCTGACGGACATTGTCCTCCGTCAGCTTCTCAAGCCCTGACAACGCCGACTCGATCATTTTCACGCTGCCTGCCATGGAGGTTTCCTTAGAGCGGAATACCAGATCCTGTGATACCAGCAGCGGATAGGAGTTGAGCAGCACCAGCACGGCGATGATAATGGCCACATAGCTGAAGCCGAATTTAAATTGCAGGCTGACTTTCCCCTTTGAAATAGTAACCCACTCCCCACTTTGTGATGATATACACCGGTGCCGCCGGCGTCCGCTCCAGCTTCTCACGCAGGCGGCGGATATGCACATCCACCGTGCGGTAGTCGCCGGCATAGGTGTAGCCCCATACCTGATCCATAAGCTGTTCCCGACTGAAAACGCGCCGGGGGTTCTTCATCAGCAGCTCTAAAAGATCGTACTCCTTGGCGGTCAGTTCGATGGTCTGTCCGTCACGCATCGCCACACGCTGCTGCGTATCCAGCGATACCTCCCCCACAGTCAGCAGACTGCGCTGTTCTTCTCGCTGGGTTTGGGTGGTACTGCGCCGCAAAAGAGCGCGTATACGCGCTTTTAGTTCCAATATATTGAACGGTTTTGTCACATAATCATCGGCGCCGCAGGCAAATCCCATCAGTTTATCGGCGTCCTCGCTTCGTGCGGTGAGCATAATGATCGGCACATCGGAAAACTCGCGTATCTGCATACATGCCTCGCTGCCGGACAGCCCCGGCATCATCCAGTCCAGGATGATCAGGTCGTATCCCCCTTTGCGTGCCAGTTCTACGGCGGTAGTGCCGTCATAGGCACCGTCCACCTCATAGCCCTCATTTTGCAGGTTGAAGGTAATGCCCTTGACCAATACCTGTTCATCGTCCACTACTAAAATTTTCATCGGCTTCCTCCTTGTAAGATCGGAAGATTTCTTCCACTTCCTCTGCGCTGCGGTGTTGACTACCTTATTTATTTTGCATATAATAGAAGGGAAGTATTTCGGCTGTACCCCACCCATCGGGGCAGTCAAATTAACAGGCACAAACCTATTATAGCATAAGTGGAGAAAAAGGACTATGAAAATTCGCCGTTTTTTATCTGTTTTTTTGGCATGTTTGCTGCTGGCCACCGCGTGTTTGACCGTTCCGGCCTATGCACAGCCGTCTAAAGAGGACGATTTCATCTTTGCCGGCGCACCCGATATTACAATTAAGGCAAAAGCGGCATTACTGGTGGATGAAACCTGCGGTCTGACGCTGTATGCGCAAAATGCCCGGGACAAGCTGTATCCGGCCAGCATCACCAAGGTGATGACCGCCATTTTGGTGCTGGATGCCATCAGCAAGGGTCAGTTGACCATGGATCAGATGATCACCACCTCCACCGCGGCGATGATCGACATCGACGAGGACAGCAGTACCGCCGGCATCGTGCCGGGCGAGAAGATGAGTGTGAAGGATCTGCTGTACTGTATGTTGGTGGTGTCTGCCAACGAAGCGGCGAATATTCTGGCGGAGGCCGTTGCCGGCAGTCGGGAAGCGTTTGTGGCGCAGATGAACCAGAAGGCGGAGGAGCTGGGCTGTGAAAAGACGCATTTCGTCAATCCCTCCGGCTTGCACGATCCCAATCACTACACCACCTGCTGGGATATTTATCTGATGACACGCGCCGCCATGCAGTACGATCAGTTCATGACCTTTTGCAATACCAAGGCGTATGAAGTGCCTGCCACCAATAAATCCGGCGCTCGTGAGCTGCACTCCACCAATTTTCTGATCTCCACATGGCGCGACACGGGCTATTACTATGAGCGCGAGGACATCAATGCCTATGCCGAGGGCATCAAAACCGGCAGCACGGATGAAGCAGGACGCTGTCTGGTATCCTCCGCCGTCTGCGGTGACCGCCGTGTCATCAGCGTGGTGTTGGGTGCTGATGTGCAGGATCTGCCCAACGGCGACACCAGGGTGCTCAGTTTTTCCGAAACCACTCGTCTGTTCGACTGGAGCTTTGACAACTTCTCCATGCAGACGGTTCTGACGGAGGATGAGATGATTCAAGAAGTACCCGTGGATCTTTCCAAGGAAACCAACTGTGTGTTGGTGCATCCGGCAAACGACACGCAGATACTGCTGCCCAACAATGTGTCGGTGGAAAAGCTGACACGCACGGTGAAGCTGACCAATGAAGTGGCCGATGCGCCGATCGCCGCCGGAGATGTACTGGGCGAGATCACGATCAGTTATAACGGCACCGATTATGTGACCGTGCCGCTGCTGGCGCTGTCGGATGTCAATGCCAACCGCTTTTTGGTGGTCAAGGATGCCATTTTCGATTTCTTCCGTCTAACGGCGGTGAAGATCATTCTGGTCATCCTGTTGATCGCCGCCATAGCCGTTGCCGTGTGGTGGCGTCTGCGCGGTCGGGATCGCCGCTATGGCAGAAGCAGCAAGCGTTATCGCAGCCGCTCCTATCGCGGTCGCCGCTGATCACAGAGATTTACCGATTTCCGGCGCCGTATGACGCCGGAAATTCTTTTAGGAGAACACAAGATGTCTGATTTGACTATACTGTATGAGGATGCCCATTTGGTCATCTGTCTTAAACCGGTAGGCGTGCTGTCGGAGGACAGCGAAAAGGGGCGGTGTATGCCGGCGCTGCTGCGTGAGCATTATCGCGCACAGGGCAAAAGCGATTATATTGCCACGGTGCACCGTTTGGATAAGATCGTAGGCGGCGTGATGGTGTTTTCCCGTCGCCGTGAAGTCACCGGCAAGCTGATTGCCGCTATAGCGCAGCATGAGATCACCAAGGAATATCTGGCGGTGCTGCGGGGCCATCCGGAAAAGCCGGAGGATACGCTGACCGACCTTTTGTTCCGTGATGCCGCCCATAACAAGAGCTATGTGGTAAAACGGATGCGTAAAGGCGTGCGCGAGGCACGACTGAGCTATCGTGAAATCGGACGTACCGACGAGCTGAGCTTGGTGCGTATCCGGTTACATACCGGCCGCACGCATCAGATCCGTGTGCAGTTTTCCTCCCGTGGTCTGCCTCTGCTGGGCGATATACGCTACGGCAGTCGTGATGACCGCTGCAGCGCTGCGCTGTGGTCATGTCGCCTATCGCTGCGCCATCCGGTGACGGGTCAGATGCTGGAAGTGACCGCACCGCCGCCTGAGGACTATCCGTGGCAGCTATTTGACGCCGTAGAATGATCACTTCATCAGAACAGTAAAAACCGACCGCTTTTTGGAAGCGGTCGGTTTTTATCATTGTTCGGTTTCAGATGCTCCATTGACAAAGGAGAGATCAGCCCTCGTCATTCTCCTTTTTCTTCTTGCACACGATCACGCCGGCAGCGCCAATGGCTGCAGCGCCCATCAGAGCGATCCACAGGCCCATGTTGCTATGGTCACCGGTAGCGGGAACATCCACAGGGATCCACTTGGCATAGACGGTCATGTTGCCCTTGAGGGTAACATTCGTCACAGCGTTCTGCAGTGCTTCATCGGCATACCAGCCCACGAACTTGTAGCCGTCCTTGGTGGGAACATAGCTCGTCAGATCCAGCTCGGTACCCTTGATTGCGGTAAGATGAACGATCTGGCTGCCGCCGTTGGTGTCAAAGTACAGATTGTACACAGGCGTCCACTTGGCCATCACATGGACATTACCGGCAGGCATCACGAAAGTAGTGGAGGCATTGGTGGGATCGGCCAGCTCAACGCCGTCAGTCACCCAACCGGCAAAGACATAGCCATCCAGTCTGCCGGCATTGATATACACAGTGCTGCCGGGCTTATACAGACCCTCGCCTGCTTCATTGGCCGCATAGGAACCCAGAACATCCACCATATATCTGGGCGTGGTGTCGAGGGTCTTATCGAACTGCACCAGGATGGCGTGGTTGCCGGTCACATCCTCGAAGGTGTAAACGCCGCTCTGATAGATCTTGGCATTTTCGGTCAGATAGGGGTTCAGCCACTGGCCATCCACAAAGATCGCGCTGATCTTGGAATCGGCAGCGGGAACCATACGGTACTCCTTGGTGCCGTTCATTTCCACCTTGGTCCAGCCCAGAGAGCTGATGGTGCCGCGGCCGGTACCGAACAGGGAGATGCCTGCACAGATCATAGGATCTTCCGCATCCACCAGATCGTTGGCGATCCACTTGGCGTAAACGGTGGTGTTGTTGTACAGCGTCACCGTATCCGCAGGCAGCGTCAGTGCCTCGTCATAGTACCAGCCCAAGAAGGTATAACCTTCCTTCACTGTGGTAACGGCATTCAGAGGAATCTCAGTGCACTCTGCCTTGATCACATCCGCCACGGGCGTACCGCCGTTGGTGTTAAAGGTCAGGGTGTTGAACTGTGTCTCAGGTTCTTCGCTGACAGGTCTCCATGTCGCAGCGATCTTCACATCTCTGCCGGGCATCACGAAAGATGTCTTGGTGGCAGAAGCGTTCTTCAGCTCCACGCCGTTGGTCAGCCAACCGCAGAACTGATAGCCCTCCAGTGTACCGGCATTGATGGTAACCTTATCGCCTTCTTTGTACAGACCTTCGCCTGCCTGATAGCCGGCATAGCTGCCCAGAACATCGACGGTGTACTTAGGTGCAAAGTCCATGGTCTTGTCAAACTGTACGGAAATGGTGTGACCCTGGGTAATGTCTTCAAAGACATAAGTGCCGCTGGTATAGACATCGTTGTAATCGCTGGGATTCAACAATTCACCGTCGATATAGACAGCGCTGATCTTAGAACCGCTGGCAGGAACGAAACGGTACTCCATGGTATCGTGCAGACGGAACGCAGAGGTACCCTTGGCGGTAATGGTGCCGCGACCGGTACCTGCACGGCAAACAGAAGCGGAAATAGAGGGAACCACCGTCTCATACAGGCGGTCTGCAATCCACTTATGGCCGGCAGCAGTGGGGTGGGGGTCATAACGACCGCTGGTAGGCGCACCGCTGACATCCACATAAGCCAGACCGTACTTGTCAGCCATTTCCTGAACGAAGCTGTTCAACTCGGTATAGACATCGGACAGGCCGGTACCTACCACCAGAACAGACAGAGGATAGGACAGGTTGACCACCAACTTGGTCAGCTCTGCATCGCTCAGATCAGGGTTATTCTGCAAAACATCCAGCAGGTTATCCAGCTCCAGACCGGCAGTAGCCATCATCTCCGCCTGCTCCTCGGCAGACATCTGGCTGATGGCCTGATAATCCTCAGGGGTGCCGATAATGGCCTGCAGCAGCGTGGTCAAAGTCTGCACATCGCCGGACACATCTTCAAACAGCTTGCCGCTTTCCAGATTCTCAGACAGCATTTCCAGATAGTTCTGCAGGCCGTAGGGATTGAAGTGGCCCATCAGAACCAGCTCGGCATCATCCTGCTTCAGCTCCAGCATACGCTGGATGATCTTCTCGGTGTTGACTTTATAATCGTCCACAACATCCGCCAGATAGGCGTTGATATGATCCTTGGAGTAATACTCCAGCAAATCCTGTACGGAGCTGGCATTGACCAGAGCACCCAGCGCCATACCGGCATCCATGCTGCCTGCGTCAAAGCCGGCGCCCACGTCACCGAAATCGCCGGCAGCCATCACCATAGACACCATACCGGTGTCCCCAACGATCATCTCCCACATACCGGGATCGTTGACAATCTGCAGAATATCGCCCACGGACATATTCATCTGCAGGGCATAGGAGATCAAATAGACCAGCGTGCCCAGCAAAGTGCCGGAATTTTGCTGATAGGGCATAAAGCTGTGGTAGATGTCATTGCCGCCGATGGCCAGCGCCACCAGATCAGAGTTTCTCACACCGTCAACCATCATATCGTAATAATACTTGGTAAACTGAGGATTGGCAATGGCTCTGCCCAGGGTGTCAGCCATGCTGCTGTCGGGATCGTAGCCCCAAGTCTGATCATTAAACACAGCGGGATAGTAGATAATATCGGCGCTGTCCACCTTACCGTCGCCGTTGGTGTCGATAAAGTGACCCTCGCTGTCCAGACATTTCTCAGATACAAAGCTGTACTTTTCGGAGATGACAGAGTTCATGGTCAGGTAAGAAGTACCCCAGTAGTCCACCATGTAACCCACATGGACAGGATAGCCTGCAGGAATGGTATATTCCTCCATACCCGCATAGTCCCAGCCATCCATCACATACTGCCAGGTACCCATATCGCCCACATCATAACCTTCGGCCTCGGTGTCCACGATAAAGCGCCAACCGGTGTACTCCTCAGGCAGGACGAAAATCGTATTTTCGTCGTAGTTGTTCATATTGTAGATATACTGATAATAGGGATCTGTGAGCATCTGGTACATATCAGAGGACCATGCAGCACAGACGCCGAAGTTCAGCAGATCGGTGGTTCCGTCGCTATAATCCGTGTCCAAACCGATTCTGTTGGCAAAGACGCTGGGATAGCAATGCGGGAACTTGTTCATCAGCGAGTTACCCTCGATGTCGTAAGTCACCGTATCACCCATGCTTGCCGCTTCGGTGCTGAAGCCCAGGCAGATACTGTCGCCGTAGATAGCGAAGCTGTCATAGGGCTTCTCATTGGGAGTGGTCGCGAAAGCGGACACCGTGCTGAGCTGAAGCACCAGACAAAGTGCCATGACAAGGGCGATCACCTTAGAGATACGCTTTTTCATGTTCTCTTTTCCTCCTGTTAAAATTTATTGTCGGACAATGTATCAACAAAACATTAATAATCCATATCGGCGGTTCGCTTCTGCAGCGTCAGATAGTCCACCTTACCGATATTGGTGTAGGGCATTTCCTCCACAAATTCGTATCCCACAGGCAGCACATACTCTGCCAGCTCTGCGCTGCAGGTCTTACGCAGCGCCGCTTCCAGAGCGGCGGTGTCCGCACCGGCCTTGGCCTGCACGAAAACGAAGGGCAGATTCCCCTGCTCATGGTCATGGTCACGAATGGCAACGGCGCAGGCATTTTCCACGCCCTCTATGCCGCACACCACATCTTCAATGGCGAAGGGGAATACCTTAAAGCCATCGTGGCGAATGATCACCCGCTTGATACGGTTGACAATGAAGAGGTAACCGTCCTCGTCCATTTTGCCAATATCACCGGTATGTACCCACAGCTTACCGTCGCTGTGACGGCGGATCACATTCTCGGTCTCCTCGGGCATCTCATAGTAGCCCAGCATCATGGTGGGCGAGCAGACGCAGATCTCGCCTTCGCAGTTGAAGTCCAGCTCGTTGTCGGTCTCCGGCTCAAAGATGCCCACTTCTGTCATGTACATAGGGATACCCACGCTGCCGCGTCTGTTGATCTCCTTGATGCAGGCGGTCACGCCGGCGCAAACCTCGGTCATGCCGTATCCCTTGCACAGCTTATACTTGGACTTATGGCTTTCCATATACGCATTGACCATATCCTCGGCCTGGGTGGAGATGGCATCGCCACCGGCGCCGGTGGTCACCAGGAAGGACAGATCAGCGTTCTTCATAGAAGGATCATTGGCCAGCACCTGATAGTGCAGGGGCACACCGGCGGTATGCTGGGGACGGTATTTCCGCAGCAGCTTGCCGAAATCCTTGGGATCGAACTTGGGGATCACGATGATCTCCAAACCGGCAGCCATCGGCGTATGCACACCGCAGCCAAAGCCGTAAGCGATAAAGGGCGGCATCACATTCAGGAAGCGTTCATGGCGCTTGCCGCGCTTCACCACCATCTGCTGTGCCAAAGCGTTAATGGCAAAGCTGCTGAGCATCACGCTCTTGGGACGGCCGGTCGTACCGCCGGTATGAACGATCAGCACGGGCTGATTCCTGTCAAACGCCACAGGGGTCACATCGGGCTCCTTGGCGGCGTTGGCGATAAACTGATCCCACAGCATCACACGGCTGTCCGGATCCGGCTTTTCCCGGTTGGTCAGCTTGTAAGCGATCTTCTTCAAAGGCGGCAGGGAATCTGCCGGAGAAATCACAATCACATGTTTGGCATCGGTGTCCTTCACCGCTTCCTTGATTTTGTCATAGGCAACGGTCAAAGCGCAGACCACCGTGGACTTGGCTTCTTCAATGTAACCGTGCAGACCGCGCGCACTGGTTCTGGGGTCTGCCAGATTCACGGCGGCGCCCAGCAGATCCATGGCATAGAAGGTGTAAATGGTCTCCGGTGTCATAACGGAGCACATGGTGACGATGTCACCCTTTTTCACGCCCAGCTTGGCGTATGCCTTGGCGGTATCCTCTACCTTGCGGTAAAATTCGCCGAAGGTGATACAGCGGTCAAAGTAACGAATCACAGTGTCGTTTTCGTGTCCCACATTGTGATCCTTGATAAACTGGAACACACCGCATTCGCAAAGGGAAATATCCGGCAGGTTTTCTCCCCAGAATTGCATCCACGGCTTCAGTTCAGATGGTTTCATTGCGCAATTAGCTCCTTATTTCCATAATAAATATACAGCATATCACTGTGGATTCATTCTGAAGATCCATCTCAGTCAGTCCTTATCTGCAGGCAAACGTCCTGTTCTTTCCCTCACTATTTGAAGAAACCAGAATTCCTCATCCACATATATGTCCATTGTCTATCACTTTACCACAAATTAGCGTTTTTGGCAAGTCAAAATACAGCAAAAAAAATACTGGGAAATAATGCCATGATTTCCCAGTATTGCAGTTGAAAACCCCATCACCCGATGAATCTTCTAACGGTCATGACGGCACCGCCCAGCGTAGACAGAATACCAACACCCAGCACGATATAAACGATTTTTCCGCTGCCGGGCGTCTGAATGTGAGACGGATCATCGGCAGCGTATTCGATGTCCACTCTATCGCCCACCTGCATAGAGGAGCTGTAGCTTCCCAACGCCGCGTGACGGTAGCTCTTCCCGTTCGCTTTATAATCAACAAATACCTGGTGGTCGATCTCATCATCCATAGGATCGTACTTCTCGATAATGTCCACAATGGTCGCAGTAGTGGGAATGTAGTCGGTCTTCGGTGCGCGCAGGATCAGTATGCTGATGACGATGAAAAAAATACCCACCGCCACAAAGGATAAACCTGACCATACAGCCATCATCTTTCCTAAAATACGCGAATTTCTCATATGTATTCTTTCTCCTTCGTTGCAAAATGTCATATAAATCTATGATAGTCTGTTTTCGAAAAAAAGGCAACCTATTATGCGTTTTTATCTTCAAACACGGCGAATTTCAGCGTATAGAGGTCTGCGCTGAGAAAGCGTCCCTCATCGTACAGCACCAGATAGTCGTTGCCGACGGTATGTAGGATTCCCTCCCGATGTACCACCCGTCCTGTACCGATGAGGAAATCAGCGGCCACCCATTTCCCGGTGTTCTGGGCGAGCATACTGCGCCAACTGGCAGTCAGTCCCGGCGCAAGCGTCCGTTTTTCTTCCATATATCATCCATCCTTTCTCCCTTCATCCTATGTTTTGGGGTAGAAAAGGTGTCAGAATGAGAACACCACGCCCACCACGGCGCTTGCCAGAAGAAAGACGATGGGATGCCACTTTTTTGTCAGCTTCACCCACTGGGTCAACACCAAAATGACCGCCGCCAGAGTAAGGGCTTTCCAGTTGACCGCGGCAAGTCCTGTTGCCGCCGTGTTGATAAGCGTCAGCGCTGCCACCCCGATCCCTGCCGCCGCCACCATGGCGGTGGAAGCCGGGCGCAGTCCGTAAAAGGCGGCATTCACATAGCGGTTATCTCGAAATGCCTGCAAAAAGGCGGCGATGATCAGAATAATGATGAGCGACGGGGCGATCAGTCCCAGCGTTGCCACCACCGCGCCGGGGATGCCTGCCACGGTAAAGCCCACATAGGTGGCCATGTTTACGCCGATAGGGCCGGGTGTAGATTCCGACACCGCCACCATGTCCGCCAGTTGCGCGGTGGTGAACCACCCTGTCCGCACCGCCATATCCTGCAAAAAGGGCAGGGTCGCCAGTCCGCCGCCTACGGCGAACAGACCTGTCTTGAAAAACTCGATAAATAGCTGTATCACGCCTTCTTCCCTCCTGTCGTCTGCACAGCGATGCCGATGACCGCCGCACTCAACACGCAGAGAACAGGCGATAGGGGCGTGAACAGACTGACCCCCAGCACAGCGAGAAAAATCACCCAGCCCCAAGCATCCTTGACGGCGCTTTTCCACAGCTTCAAAACGGCGTTGAAGATCAGCACGCACACGCACACACGGATACCGGCAAAGGCGTGCTGTACCCACGCAAGGTGAGAAAATCCGCCAATCAGCCCTGCTAAAACGCTGATGATAATGAGCGAAGGACACACCACGCCCAGGGTGGCGGCAATTCCGCCCAAAATCCCCTTTTGTTTGCGTCCGATAAAGGTGGCGGTGTTCACGGCAATGACGCCAGGGGTACATTGTCCAATGGCAAAATAATCCGTCAGCTCCTCATCGGTGGCCCATTGTTTGTTTTCCACGATCTCCCGCTGTAAAACGGGCAGCATAGCATAGCCGCCGCCGAAGGTCATCACGCCTACCTTGGCGAAGGTCAGAAACAGATTGAATAGCTCTTTCATATCGTTACCTCTTGATCGGGGATTGGTTTCTTAATTATAGGGATTAGTTTTTTGGAATTAGTTTCGCGGTTCCGACCGCGAGGTACTTTTGTCATTAGCGACAAAAGATTGCCCACCGTCAAACCATCCGTTTCCCGTCTGCTATCGCAGCCGCCAAACGGGGTTTATCCTCGAAACCGCCTCGCTTCATCTGCCGCAGGCAGCGCTTCGGCGATTTCCCCAAAAGCGCCATTTGAAACCGTAGGTTTCAAAACTTCCTCGGCGCGTATAGGCGTAAAAGGAATCGAAAGTACTTACCGCGCGTTGCGATGGCATAGATAAAGACAAATCTAAATCAGGAATTGCTTCTGCGTCTAACCCGTTCGTTCACTCACTCTTTCAAAATGTAGAAGCATATACTCCTACCGTTCCACCGTCTGCGGCAGCAATCAGTTGCAACGTGGGTCATATTTGCACCAACGATGAGATCCGTATCCATTCGCGTGGCATAATGTATGAAGATTTCCTCCGCAGCATAGTCGCGTAAGGAATCTTTAAAACCTTGGTTTTAAATGAGTCTTTGGGTACTTTCTGCTCATACAGAAAGTACCTCGCGGTCGAAACCGCGAAATAACCTTTTTTCTCCGCTGATGAAAAAAGTAGGCCCCCGGAGGGAAAAACTATCTCTCACACATACCCATACAGTCCACGCACCGACACCTCGCCGCTGCGTATGGTTTCCTGTGCGCCGTCCTCATGCCGCACGATGAGCCCGAACTGCTCGTCCACATCTATTGCCTGCGCCGCGAGCCGCTCCTCACCGCGCAAAAGCTGCACCGTCCGTCCGACAGTCACGCACCGCTGCCGATACTCGTCCAGGTACATTTCCGGTCGCCCCATGACCTCACACCGCAGCACATCCAGCTCCTCGATCAAAGCTGCCGCCAGTTGGGGACGGGACACCGCCCTGCCGATCACCGCATCCAAAGATGAGGCCATGGCCGCCACATCCTCGGTGAAGTCTGCGGACGTATGATGCACGTTGATGCCGATGCCCAGCACCACATAGTCGATCTGTCCGCTCTCGCCCTCCAGCGCCATTTCGGTCAGAATACCGGCGATCTTTTTGTCCCGCAGCAGCAGGTCGTTGGGCCACTTGATGTCGGCCCGCTCACCCGTGACACGCCCGATGGCACGACACACCGCCACCGCCGCCAGCGAGGTCAGCGGCAGCAGCTTTTCCGGCTCGCATTGTGGCCGCCACAGGATAGACAGATATAAGCCCAGCCCTTGGGGCGACTGAAAGGAACGCCCCTTGCGGCCGCGCCCTGCGGTCTGCTCCTCGGCAACGACCACCGTGCCGTCTGCGACCCCGTCCATGGCAAGTCGTTTGCATTGGGTATTGGTGGAGTCAATGGACGCATATACATATATGTTTTTTCGGGGTTTTCTCAAAAACGCACCGATCTCACGCTCACCCAGTCGGTCACTCATGCAGCGCAGCCGATAACCGCAGCCGCTGCGTGCCTCGATGTCGTAGCCCTGACGGCGCAGGGACTCCACCGCTTTCCATACCGCCGCACGGGTAATGCCCAACTGTTCGCTGAGCTGCTGACCGGACACAAATTCGTCACTCGCCGCCGATAATACCTGATACACACGCTCCTGACTCAAGATACATCTCTCCCTGTCTCCATATTGTCCCCACTTTATCACCCCTTTTGTCATTTGTAAACTTATTTTTCCAAATAAGGTTGACAATTCCCCCGTTTTATTGTATGGTAAACCCATTCTTTCTTTCGAGGTTTACCATCATGAAGATCCGCACCGCTGCCTATGCCGCCCTGTTCGCCGCCCTGACTGCCGCAGGCGCATTCATTCGGATCCCGCTTGGCGTATCGTCCATTACGCTGCAATTTTTGTTCACCGCCATGGCAGGTGTACTGCTGGGTGCGAAATACGGTGCGCTGTCCCAGCTTGTCTATGTAGCGTTGGGGCTTCTGGGGATCCCCGTTTTCACCTTAGGCGGCGGCTTTGGCTATGTGCTGCAGCCCACCTTCGGCTTTTTGCTGGGTCTGATTCCGGCGGCGTGGCTCATCGGCAAGCTGACGGAAAACTGCATCAAACCGTGGCAGTTGGCGATCTCCTGCGCGGCAGGACTGGCGGCACTGTATATAGTGGGTCTGCCCTATATGGCGCTGATTTTAAACGGCTATATGGGAAAGGGCATGAACACCTCAGCCATTTTCTGGGCAGGTATGATTCCTTTTCTGCCGGGGGATGGACTGAAAATCGTTGTCACCGCCCTGTTGTGTCCGATACTCCGCAAGCGTTTGGGCAAAACGCACGAATAACGATGGCGTTTTCTGTCGAATGATTGGAAAAACTGTGCATTGCAAATTACCCCACAGGTTCTTATAATAAACAAGAAAATTCTAAGGGAGGTAAACAGTCATGACGGTATGCGCTCGTAACAAAGTTGTCGTTTCCGTTGACTGTTCCCTTGTTTCCGTTTTCGTTTTTTAACCGGTATTTTTACCGGTTATTTTTTTTTGCCCGTTGATTCTTAAAATTTTACATAGGAAAGAGAGGAATTTGTCATGAAGAAAAACAATCTCGGTCAGGAACCCATCTACGATGCCCGCTCTCTGGGCGTGCCTCGTATGCTGGTGTTGGGTCTGCAGCATCTGTTTGCCATGTTCGGCGCCACGGTGTTGGTTCCCATTCTGGTTTCCGGCTACGGTCTGCCCCTGTCCATCCAGACTACTCTGCTGATGGCCGGCCTGGGCACTCTGATTTTCCACGTCTGCACCAAGTTTAAGGTTCCCGCATTCCTGGGCTCCAGCTTCGCATATCTGGGCGGCTTCGAGGCCGTTGCCAAGCTGGATGCCGGCAAGTATGCCGCCATGAGCGGCGACGAGAAACTGGCCTACGCACTGGGCGGCATCGTTGTGGCCGGCCTGCTGTACCTGGTACTGGCTCTGCTGTTCAAGCTGATCGGCGCCAAGAAGGTCATGCGTTACTTCCCCCCCATCGTCACCGGTCCTATGATCATCATGATCGGTCTGAACCTGGCAGGCTCCGCTATCAATAACGCTTCCACCTGCTGGTGGCTGGCACTGGTTGCCATGGCCATCATCATCGTGGCCAACATCTGGGGCAAGGGCATGATCAAGATCATCCCCATCCTGCTGGGTGTGGTCGGCAGCTACATCGTGGCTCTGATCGCTACCCTCTGCGGTGCACAGCTTCCTGATGCAAACGGTGTGATGCATCCTTTGATTAATTTCACCGCCGTGCATGATGCCAGCTTTGTGGGCCTGCAGAAGTTCGTTCTGGCTAAGTTCGACATTACTTCCATTCTGGTCATGGCTCCCATCGCCATCGCCGCAATGATGGAACACATCGGCGACGTGTCCGCCATCTCCTCCACCACTGGCAAGAACTTCATCGAGGATCCCGGTCTGCACCGCACCCTGCTGGGTGACGGTCTGGCCACCGCAATCGCCGGCTTCGTCGGTGGCCCCGCCAACACCACCTACGGTGAGAACACCGGCGTTCTGGCTCTGAGCCGCGTCTACGATCCCCGTGTTATCCGTCTGGCAGCCTGCTACGCCATCATCCTCAGCTTCTCCCCCAAGTTCGACGCTCTGGTCAATTCCATCCCCGCAGCCATCGTGGGCGGCGTCAGCTTCATCCTCTACGGTATGATCTCCGCCGTGGGTGTGCGTAACGTGGTCGAGAACAAGGTGGATCTGACCAAGTCCCGTAACCTGATCATCGCTGCTGTGATGTTCGTCAGCGGTCTGGGCTTCAACGCAGTGGGCGGTATCACCTTCATGATCGGCGACGCAGCCGTCACGCTGACCGGTCTTGCCATCGCTGCACTGTGCGGTGTTATCCTCAACGCCATCCTGCCCGGCAACGACTACGAGTTCGGCTCCTCCGTAGCCGGCGACAAGTCCGCTGATCTGGGCAGCTACTAAGCCATAGACAACAAAACAAGCGCTTCCTTATAGGAAGCGCTTGTTTTTTATACTTTCACTCAGCCATTGCTGGGGATATAGCCGGCAATGGTGCTGGCGAAGTTAGCCAAAGGCATGGTCTGCAGCGTTACATGACCGGGGCCTGTCACAACGGTATTGAACAGACCCTCACCGCCGAACAGCACATTCTTCACACCCTTGACGGACTGAATATCCATTTTGCAGGTATCGCTCATCATGGCCAGATTACCGGTGTCCACGATCAACTGCTGACCGGGCTGCAGATCATACTCCACAGCAGAGCCGTCAATTTCCAGGAAGGCCAGGCCGTGACCGCTGAGTTTCTGCATAATAAAGCCCTCGCCGCCGAAGAAACCGGCACCCAGCTTCTTCTGGAAGAACACGGACAGCTCCACGCCGCTGGTAGCGGCGAGGAAAGAGGACTTCTGCGCCACCACGGGATGATCGGGGGTGATCTCCACCACGCGAATCGCACCGGGGAAGCTGGAGGCAAAGGCAATCATGCCAGGGCCGCCCTTTGCCGTATAAATGTTCTGGAACATGGACTCACCGCTGAACATACGGCCAAATGCCTTGCCCAGACCGCCGGCGGAGGTTTCCATATTCATATTGGGGCTCATCCATACCATAGAGCCGCGCTCGGTAATCATGCTTTCGCCTGCTTCCAGTTCACAGATCACCACAGGCATCGGTTCGCCCTTGATTTCATATTTCATCGTCTTTTCTCCTTTTCGATTGATATTTTATTCTACCGTGATTTTCCGTTGCTGTCCACGGTCAAATACTGCTCCAAAATCTCCGCCGCACTGCCCACCAGCTCCACACAAGGACGACCCTTGTAATATTGCGCCGTGCGCTTCTCCGGTGTCGGTTCATCGCGCTTCTGGCGCAGCTGCAGCAATTCACGACAGACGATGGCACCGTTTTGCTCCTCAAACGCCTTGGCAAGTGTCTGGATACGGGCATAATGGTCGGCCTTCACCTCGCCGGTTTCGGGGCCGTCGTAGCCGCACAGTAATCCGGCTGCCATGGACATACCCGACACCGCGCCGCATACCTCGCGCAGCCGTCCCATACCGCCGCCGAAGGAGCAGCTCATACGGGAGAGCGTTGCCTCGTCCACTTCGATCAGATCGCCAAACGCCAGCACCACCGCCTGAGCGCAGTTATAGCCCTGGCGGAAAAGATCCGTTGCTTTTTCTTTACGCGTCATGGTGCTCTCCTTTATGTCTGATTTTTTCGATCAACGCACTAAGCAGCAGCGCCACGCAGCCGCCGATGGCCGCCGTTCCTACGCCCAGCAGCACAAATGCCAGCATATAACTGATGGGATGATTCGCCAGCACCTCGCAGACCGCGTACACTGCCGCGCTGATAAGGGCGGCGATCAGGTCGCGTTTGGGCGTTTTCAGCTTCATGCCGATGATACGGCCCAAAATCAGACCAATCACCATAAAGTAGACGCTGTCGGATTCAAACATCTCCTGAAAAATCGGAAAATGTGACATTTTTCTGATCCTCCCATTTTAATTCTGATGTCATTATAACATATAAAGATAAAAAAGAAAAGCTGACTTTTACAAGTCAGCTTTTTCTCTGGAGGTGACACCCGGATTTGAACCGGGGAATGAGGGTTTTGCAGACCCTTGCCTTACCACTTGGCTATGTCACCATATGAGGAGAAGCCGAAGCTTCTCCTGTTTTTGGAGCGGGCGACGAGGCTCGAACTCGCTACCTCGACCTTGGCAAGGTCGCGCTCTACCAGATGAGCTACGCCCGCGAATGGTGCCTCAGGCCAGGGTCGAACTGGCGACACGCGGATTTTCAGTCCGCTGCTCTACCAACTGAGCTACCGAGGCAAATATGGCGACCAAGATGGGGCTCGAACCCACGACCTCCAGCGTGACAGGCTGGCGTTCTAACCAACTGAACTACTTGGCCGAATATGGTGGGAACAACTGGACTCGAACCAGTGACCCCCTGCTTGTAAGGCAGGTGCTCTA
>JAUMWJ010000037.1 GCA_030529655.1 Eubacteriales bacterium | reverse complement strand
AACAACTATCGTCCCCAGTTCTACTTCCGTACCACCGACGTGACCGGC
This sequence comes from Eubacteriales bacterium, assembly GCA_030529655.1. Taxonomy (GTDB): domain Bacteria; phylum Bacillota; class Clostridia; order Oscillospirales; family Oscillospiraceae; genus Vescimonas. The sequence goes on along the minus strand of JAUMWJ010000037.1, from coordinate 21,056 downwards.
GTCATCAATCTGCCCGAAGGCACTGAGATGTGCATGCCCGGCGATAACGTCGACATGAACGTTGAGCTGATCACCCCCATCGCTATCGAGAACGGTCTGCGTTTCGCTATCCGTGAGGGTGGCCGTACCGTCGGTTCCGGTGTTGTTATCGGCATCGAGGAGTAATTCTCTTAAAAAGCTGACATTTTGTACGCTTAAAAGGCGGCAGGACAAAGTCCTGCCGCTTTTTTATGCGTTGGGAAAGGTTAATTCAGTCTGAAAACCGTTTTCGCCGGTGGCAATAATATCGCCGCCGATAATCTGCTCACCGCACAGATACAAATTGGCCTGCACTCCGTGTTCTATCTGGGGATAATTTGTTACCGTGAAGGTGTAGCGTTTTACCGTTTGACCGGCAAAATCGGCAAAGGGCATTTTCTGCTTTTCCTGCAGTTTACAGTAGTCGGCGTAATCTGCCTTTAAGTCCTCCGGCAACTGCAATTCCAGCGTTTCAAGGGGACTGGTACTGACCTGCCAACCCAACTGCTCCAAGTAAGCCACCTGTTTCTCAACGGTGGGGGCGATAATGGGGTCGGAAGAGGGATTCTTTTTCCCCAGACATCCGGGCAATAGTAAGACGGCGCATAAAATGATCGCCGTCGTGGCGCATAACGCAATGATTTTGGGTTTTACTTGCCTTACATGAAAAACAAACATTTTTTTCACCTCGCTATATCGTATATTCCGTTTCTGCAGAAAATATGATATGATACCACCGTGAGGAGGTGCAGCAATGGAACGATTGGACAAAATCATTAGCGCCACAGGCAAAAAATCGCGGCGTGAGGTCAAGGAATTGATACGACAGGGCCGCATTATGGTTGATGGGAAAGCAGCCGCCGCAGCAGATATGAAAATTGACCCGCTTAAGGCGACGATTTTGTTGGACGGCGCACCGCTGGGATACGAAAAGTTCACCTACGTTATGCTGCACAAGCCGGCAGGCGTGCTATCCGCCGTGGAGGACCGCAAACAAAAGACCGTGCTGGATCTGCTGCCAACCGAGCTGAAAAAACGCGGACTGTCACCGGTGGGGCGGTTGGACAAGGATACAGAGGGCTTATTGCTGCTGACCAATGACGGCGAGCTGACCCATCGTCTGCTTTCGCCCAAATATCATGTGGACAAGGTGTACTATGCCCGGGTAGAAGGATGCTTGGAACCGTCTGATGCAGAGGCCTTCGCAGCAGGAATGGTTTTAGATGACGGACTGGAGTGCCTGCCTGCCGGATTGGAGATCCTATCACCCAACGAAGCGCTGGTGACATTGCGTGAGGGAAAGTTCCATCAGGTCAAGCGGATGCTTGCTGCGCGGGGCAAACCGGTTCAATATTTAAAACGCTTACAGATGGGCTCGCTGAAATTAGACGAGCAACTGCCCTGCGGTGCCTATCGTCCTTTGCGCGCTGAGGAAGTGGAGGCACTGCGTCAGTGATAGTGTATCGACAGAATGACAAAAAATAAACAATAAATTTTGTCAAAAAGATAAAAAAATACTTGCAAAATCGTGATTATGACGATATAATGAAGAAAAGCGCATGACAGTTTGCACAAAACTCCTATAGAGGTAGTTGGCAGGAGGATTATCATGTCAGGACGAGTTTTTCAGAATGTTGTATTGCAGTTTAAGGAAACCACAGATCGTACGATCGGCGTGATCGACAGCGAGGGCACGGTGATTGCCTGCAGCGAGCTGACAGGGATCGGCAAGAAGTGGTCGAAGTATGTTGAAGCCATTGAAGCGGCTGACGGCAACTGCATTGCATTAGACGGCAAGACATTTAAGGCAATGCCCGGTTGGGGCAGCCGATTTGACTACGCCGTTTTTACCAGCGGTGACGACAGTGTGGGCAAAACCGTTTGCGCTATGGCTACGGTGGCGTTGAACTCTGCCAAAACTTACTATGAGGAAAAGCATGATAAGGCGTCCTTTATCAAAAATATTATTTCTGATAATATCCTGATCAGTGACATCTATATGCGCGCTAAGGAGCTTCATGTGGCGGCTGAAGTGCCTCGCGGCGTGTTTGTGATTTGCTTGGTTGACGATCGGATGGAGAGTGTTCCGCTGGACGTGGTACAAAATCTGTTCCCTGATCGTCAGAACGATTTTGTGTTGAGCGTCGGCGAGTCTGACGTGGCGCTGATCCATCAGATGGGTGAAGGCGCAGGCATCAAGGAACTGGACAAGGTTGCCGGCCAAATTGAAGAAGCCCTGCGCGTGGACGGTGAGAATCGCGTGTTCGTGGGTGTGGGTACCATGGCGATGCACCTGCGTGATTTAGCCAAGTCCTATAAGGAAGCACAAATTGCCATTGAAGTGGGCAAGGTATTTGATACGGAACGCTATATCATCAACTATGAAAATCTGGGCATCGGCCGGTTGATCTATCAGCTGCCTACCACTTTGTGTGAGATGTTCTTGCAGGAAGTCTTTAAGAAGAACCCCATTGACGCGCTGGATCAGGAAACCCTGTTTACTATCTATAAGTTCTTTGAAAATAACCTGAATGTGTCGGAAACGGCTCGCAAGCTGTTTGTCCACCGCAATACGCTGGTCTACCGTCTGGAGAAGATCAAAAAACTGACCGGACTTGACCTGCGCGAATTTGGCGATGCCATCACTTTTAAGGTAGCGCTGATGGTCAAAAAATATCTGACCAGCCGCGGGATCGAAGCATAACGACAGATAAAAAACAAAAGTGCCTTTTGGCACTTTTGTTTTTTATCTGTTTACATTTTTTTCATATATTTCCTGTTGCCATTTTGTAACTTTTTCGCTATAATATTTTTGTGAAGAAATTTGGCGAATGATGCCAATAAACATAACGGAATGACGAATTTGAGGTAGTAACATGATTCGATTGAAGGACGTGGAAAAGGTATATGAAAACGGAACGAAAGCCTTGCGCGGCATTTCGTTTGGTATAGAGGACGGCGAATTCGTCTTTTTGGTGGGGCCGTCCGGCAGCGGTAAATCTACGATCATTAAACTGCTTACCGGTGAGATCTTACCCAGTGGCGGACGCATTATGATCAACGGCTTTAGCATGAGTAATATTTCCGATCGGCAGATCCCCTATATGCGCCGTACCATTGGCGTTATTTTTCAGGACTTCCGCTTGATCGGCAAAAAGACCGTATATGACAATCTGGCGCTGGCGATGCGTGCAGTGGGGGCCTCATCCAAGGAGATCCGCAACCGTATTCCCTATGTATTGGAACTGGTGGGACTGGCCGGAAAAGCCGAGCGTTATCCTGACGAGCTGTCCGGCGGTGAACAGCAGCGCGTGGCCATTGCCCGTGCGCTGGTGAACAATCCCAGTACTATTGTGGCGGACGAGCCGACCGGTAATCTGGACCCGGGACGCTCTTTGGAGATTATGACGCTGCTGGAACGCATTAACGCTTTGGGAACCACCGTGGTGGTTGTTACCCATGAAAAGGGCCTGGTGAATCATTTTGACAAGCGTGTGATTATGATCAACGAAGGCGTGGTGGCCGGCGACGGCGTGGGTACATATGAGGTGTAAGCGATGAAACATAATTTTAAATACTTTTTCCGCGAGGGAGCAGGCAATATGCTGTCACACGGCTTCATGTCCTTTGCGGCTGTCGGAGTGACGGTGGCGTGCCTGCTGATTATGGGCACCTTCTCTCTGGTGGCTTACAACGCGAATGAAAACCTCAAGGATATGCAGAAAGAAAACGCGATTCTGGCATTTGTCGATGAAAATTTGCCGGATGATGATGCGCGTGCCCTGCAGCCGATTGTGGAAGGGGTTGACGGCGTAGCCGACTGCCAATTTGTTACCCGCGAAGAAGCGAAGGACGCCTACATCGAGCAGTTCGACGAGGACGACCTGTACAGCGGTGTAGAGGCAACTGTATTCCGCCATCGCTATGTGATTCATCTGGACGATCAGGCAGGCATGGATCGAGTGGCAAAAGATGTGGAACAGATAGAGGGTATCGTAAAAACCCGCGCCGATCACGATATTTCTACCGGTTTTGTTACTCTGCGTAACATTGCAGGCGTTATCAGTATTGCGCTGATTGCCATTCTGCTGATCATCTCCGTGTTTATTATCTCTAACACCATTAAACTGACCACATTTGATCGCCGTGATGAAATTGCCATCATGAAAATGGTGGGTGCCACAGACAGCTTTATCCGTTGGCCGTTCGTTTATGAAGGACTTCTGCTGGGCCTGACCGGTGCCGCCGTCGCCTTTGGCCTGCAATGGCTGCTGTACGAGGCGATCGCCAAGGGAATTGCCAATTCCGATACGCTGCAACTGATTCGCGTTTCACCGTTTGGCGGCATTTGGGCGCCGGTATTGGGTGCATTTATTGTGGTAGGTATTCTGGTAGGCGTAGGCGGCAGTTTGACAGCTATTCGCAAATTCCTGCGTGTGTAAGGAGGCTTCGTATGACGATTCGTAAACGAGTGGTGTCACTATGCTGTACGATACTGCTGCTTATGACGATGGTTTTGACGGCGCATCCGGTTAAATCCCAGGCGGCCAGCTTGTCGGAGCAGTTACAGGAAGCTCGGAATGAACAGGCGGCTCTTAAAAAGGAAATTGAAGCGATTCAAGCGGATAAGAACAAGGTGCTGGAACAAAAGGCCTTGATGGATCAGCGCAACGATCAACTTCGCCGGGAAGTGTCGTTGGTGCAGAGGCAATACGATGAAACAACAACGCGGATTGCTGAGCTGGAAGTGCAGGAAAAAGAGCAGTATGAGCTGTTTTGCAAGCAGATGCGGCAGGAAGAAGAACGAGGTAAGGTGTCCTACTGGTCGGTGATTTTTAAGGCAACCAGCTTTGCCGATCTTCTCAGCCGTATCGACTTTATCAACGAGGTCATGGAATATGACCGACAGGTGATGGAAAATCTGCGTGCAACACGCGAGCAGTTGGCGGAAGACAAGGTGGCGCTTGAGGAGCAGAAGTCGGAGCTGGAAAGCGCTCAGCGAGAAATGGAAGAACAGATCGCCGCAGCGAATGCGTTGATCGCCGAATATGAGGAGTCCGAGGAAGGACATCAGGCACTATATGAACAGGCGGAAGAAGACGAAGCCCGTATTCAGGCTTTGATCCGTGGACAGGGAGGACAAAGCTCCGGCGGCGGTTCCGGCAGCAATTCCGGTGTGGGCGGCTTTATTTGGCCGACCAATTCCACACGCTATGTGACATCGCCCTACGGCCACCGCATTTGCCCGTTCCACGGCGAGGAATACCATAACGGCGCTGATATTGGCGCGCCCTACGGCACCCCTGTGCTGGCGGCTAAGTCCGGTACGGTGATCCAGGCGGGCTGGAACGGCGGCTACGGCATTAGTGTTATGATTGCACATGACGGCGGTATTACGACACTTTACGGTCATATGTGCGATTGGAATGTAACGGCAGGACAGAATGTGGCGCAGGGACAGGTCATTGGCTGGTGCGGAAGTACCGGTAACTCTACCGGCCCGCATATCCATTACACCATGTATGAAAACGGGGACCTTAAGGACCCGATGCCCTATCTGCCGGGGTACATTGCCTATGACTGGTAAGAATATTATTGCATAAAGAGTTCCTCCCGTACCATAAGCTGGTACGGGAGGAACTTTTTATGCTGGGCTATATCAGACAGGAAGCAACCAATCGTCGAACGCAGCTTATTAGGGAGGACATTGCAGGTATACCGTTTTTAACACTTTATTGCGGCGATAGAATCACAAGCTGGCGCAGGCGACGGCTTCTCCGTGTGTTGCACCGAATGACACAGATGGGTGTCAGGCAGGCGGTTGTGCCAAAGCCACTGATGGCGCTGTGCAGCGAGGCCGGTATCGATCCCATTTCCGAATCGCCGCTGCGGCAGGCACTACTGGAACCGATTTTAGACTGCTTTTGCAGGCAGAACAAACTGGATATTCACCGCAGCACCGTGCGGCTATGCGCGAGCAGAACCGATAGAGGAGTACAGCAGGCGGCAGAGCTGCTGGCGAGAAAAGCCCGTTATGTCATGCTGGACACAGGTCGGGGTCAGGAAGAACTCAGTGACCGGCTGAGAAGGAAGTATGGATTATCCACAGGTGACAGCGGACGCGGCGCAATCATGCAGATTTGCTGCGATGAGGCAAAGACATTGGAAATGCCCACGCTATGGTTGGGGGAGCAATGCCAGCGACACCAGTGCGTTCACTATCAACTGCGAAAGCCGTGGAAAGGTAAAATTGACGAGAATCCCCAGCTTTTGTGTGCGCTTTTTAAAGAGGGAAAATTGCCGGACGAAGCAATCCGTATCGAATCTGTGGAATCCTACGCTTGACAGACCGGAAGAAACTCTCTATAATGCAACATGACATATTATATTAAATAAGTATACTATGTGGCCCTACCGGGTACACCGAGCAATAGAAAGGAATGTGACATCATGGTGAAAGAATTCAAAATGAGTCAGGAGCGGTACGACGAGCTGAAAAAGGAGCTGGAATACAGCAAGACCACTCGGGCCGACGAAATTGCAGAGCTGATCAAGGAAGCCAGAGGTTTCGGTGATTTGAGCGAAAATAGTGAATATGATGAGGCAAAAAACGAGCAAGGTAAGCTCTATTCCCGTATTGCCGAATTGGAAGAAATCCTGCTTCACGCCGTGATCGTGGACGATTCCGAGGCGGATTCCGATAAAATCTCCATCGGCTGCCGCGTCACCGTGACCAATCTGGATAACAACAAGATGCTGCCCGAATATAAAATCGTCGGCTCTCAGGAGGCCGATGTGATGAGCCGCGCCGTGTCTGAGGATTCCCCCTTTGGTAAGGCGCTGATGGGCGCTCGCGTGGGTGATGAAGTGAATGTGGAAGCACCTCGTGGCGTGATTCGCTACCGCGTGGAAAAGATTGAACGATAAGGAGGTTACTGTGCTATGGCAGAACAGAATAACCAAAATACCCAGCAGGAACTGAGTGAGATTCTGCGGATCCGACGCGATAAGCTTAAGACACTGCAGGAAGAAGGCCGCAATCCTTTTGAGATCACCAAGTTTGATGTCAGCCACCACGCACAGGAGGTCAAAGACAACTTTGACGCCATGGAAGGCACTGAGGTTACCTTGGGCGGCCGCCTGATGAGCAAGCGCGGTATGGGTAAAGTGTCTTTCTGCGATTTGCAGGACAAGTCCGGCCGTATCCAGATCTATGCCCGTAAGGACGAGATGGATGAGGAAGTCTATAACCATTTTAAGAAGTATGATATTGGCGATATTGTGGGCGTTAAGGGCGAGGTGTTCCGTACCCAGCGAGGCGAGATGAGTATCCGTGCCAAGGAGATCACCTTGCTTTCCAAGTCATTGCAGCCCTTGCCTGAGAAGTTCCACGGCTTGCAGGACAAGGAGATCCGCTACCGTCAGCGCTATGTGGATCTGATCGTGAATCCCGAATCCAAGCGTAATTTCGAGATTCGCAGCAAGTTTGTGGCTTATCTGCGCCGTTATCTGGACAACATGGGCTTTATGGAGGTGGAAACACCCGTCCTCAGCCCCATTGCCGGCGGCGCCAACGCCCGTCCCTTTATTACCCACCACAACGCACAGGACATTGATATGTATATGCGTATCGCTACCGAGCTGCACCTCAAGCGCCTGATCGTGGGCGGTATGGAGCGTGTGTATGAAGTGGGCCGCATCTTCCGCAACGAGGGTATGGACACCAAGCACAATCCCGAATTTACCACCTGCGAACTGTATCAGGCCTTTACCAATCTGGACGGCATGATGGATATTCTGGAGGGGATCCTTTCCGGTGCCGCTCAGGAGATTCTGGGTACCTATCAGGTCAACTGGCTGGGCAATGAGATCGATCTGACCCCTGCCTGGAAGCGTCAGACCATGGCAGATGCAGTCAAGGAAGTGACCGGTGCTGACTTTATGGCCTGCGAGGGCGATGATGAGGCAGGTGTCGCCTTAGCCAAGAGCGTCGGCGTGGACATGGACGGCGTGGACAAGAAGTGGGGCAATGCTCTGTACGAAACCTTCGATCAGAAGGTGGAAGAAACCTTGATTCAGCCCACCTTCATCACGATGTATCCCGTAGAGGTGTCTCCTCTGGCAAAGCGCAGCCCGTCGGATCCTCACCTGACCGAGCGCTATGAGATGTTCATTTGCGGCTGCGAGATGGGTAATGCCTTCTCTGAGCTGAATGACCCCATTGATCAGTATGAACGCTTCAAAGCACAGGCCGAAAAGCGCGCCAAAGGCGATGAAGAGGCCGACATGATGGATGACGATTTCGTGTTGGCACTGGAATACGGTATGCCTCCCACGGGCGGTTTGGGCTTCGGTATTGACCGCTGCGCCATGATGCTCTGCGGCACCGATTCTATCCGCGATGTGATCCTGTTCCCCACGATGAAGCCGCTCGACTGAAGATCAACAGAGCTGACCCAGTATCCACTGGGTCAGCTTGTTCTGTCAAAAAAAAGAAGGGAGGACAAACATGGAAACGATCACCAGCCGCGCAAATCCACTGATGACCCATATTCGCAAGCTGTCCTCCTCGGGAAGTTATCGGCGGCAGCAGGGTGAATTTTTGTGTGACAGTCCCAAACTACTGCGCGAGGCAGTATTATGGAAAGCGGAGATCAGTACGGTGGTCTGTACAGACCCGGATGAATTGCCGCCTCTTGACAAATCGGTGCACTGTGTGCAGGTGCCGTCGGATGTCATGGCGTCTGTTTCCCCGATGAAGACACCCCAGGGCGTTCTGTTTACCTGCCGATTACCGAAAATGACATTACCCGAAAAGCTGACAGGCAAGCACTACATGGTGCTTGACGGTGTGCAGGACCCCGGTAATGTGGGTACGATCTGGCGCACAGCAGACGCCTTTGACTGTGACGGTCTGTTGCTTCTTTCCGGCTGTGCCGATCCGTATAGCCCCAAAACGGTGCGTGCCTCCATGGGCGCGGTGTTCCGTTGCCCGATCTGGCAATGCAATGCCCGGGAACTGCATATACTGCTGATGAACAGCGATATACCTCTATACGGCGCGGCACTGCGCGAAGACACGCTGGATGCCCGCCAGGTGGACTACACAAGAGCTGCGTTGGCCATCGGCAGCGAAGGACGCGGTCTGACGAAAGAAGTGTTAGCGCTGTGCCACAAGACCATTCGCATCCCCATGAGCGAACGCTGTGAATCGCTGAATGCGGCGATTGCAGCGACCGTGCTGCTGTGGGAATCCTACCGATAAGGAGAAATCAGCATGGCGGCGTTGAAATACTGGGTTTGGCTGGCTTCTGTGCCGGCACTGACCAACCGCAGCAAACTGCTGCTCTTGGAACATTTTCCTTCACCGGAGGACATCTATTACGCCGATGAAGGCGAGATACTGCAGGTGGAGGGACTCAACAAATCGCAAGCGGCACTGCTTCTTGATAAATCGCTGGAGCGTGCCCAGCGCATACTGACCGATTGCGCCCGCAAAGAGCTGTTTGTGCTGACCATGGACGATGCCACCTATCCTTGCCGGCTGCGAAACATATACGATCCGCCCATCTTGCTCTACGGCAAAGGGTCTATGCCGCTGTTTGACGATGAAGCGGCGATCGCTGTGGTGGGTACGCGCAAGTGTACGCCCTACGGTGTCAATGCAGCGGAGCAGTTGGGCTATGAAATGGCCAAAGCAGGTGCGGTGGTGGTATCCGGCCTTGCCAAAGGCATCGACGCAGCATCGCATCGCGGCGCGCTGCGGGCCGGCGGCTTTACGGCGGCCATTTTGGGCGGCGGTGTGGATGTGGTGTATCCGCCGCAAAACCGCCGACTTTATGAGGATATTGCCGCCACAGGTGTGCTTTTGTCGGAGTATCCGCCCCAGGCGGAGCCGGATGGATGGCACTTCCCCGCGAGAAACCGCATTATCAGCGGCCTGTGTCTTGCCACGGTGGTGGTGGAAGCACCGAAAAAGAGCGGCGCGTTGATTACCGCCAATACCGCCTTGGAACAGGGACGGGAGGTATTTGCCGTGCCCGGACCCATCAGTGCACCGAACAGTGCAGGATGCCATCAACTGATCCGTGAGGGCGCGGGATTGGCGAGCTGCGGTTGGGATGTGCTGAGTGAATATCAAAATCAATTCCCTCATCGACTGAAAAATGACGATCAACCGCTGCCTCCCATGCCGGAGGGCAGTGAAGTGACCGTTATACCTGCCAAAGCGGTGGAAGAATCCGCATTGCCGGTGCTGGATCTGGTAAAGAATAAGGAGGGGCTGACGGATGATCAGCTCCGTATCATACAGGTGCTGACGACAGACGAGCCGCTGCTGACGGACGATGTGGCGGAAATCACCGGTTTACCGGTGCGCCGTGTGCTGTCGGCCTTGACTGTGTTGGAAATAGACGGATTTGCTCGCGAGCAGGGAGCACGATGCTTCGTGCGGACGGTGGAAATCAAGAAGGAGTAAAGAACTATGGCAAAAAAAGCAGACAAAAACCTCGTGATTGTGGAGTCTCCTGCCAAGGCGAAGACCATTGGTAAATATCTGGGGCCGAGTTATGAGGTCAAGGCCTGCATGGGTCATCTGCGTGATCTGCCTAAAAGCCAGATCGGCGTAGATGTGGACAATGATTTTGAACCGAACTATCGCCCCATTCGCGGCAAAGAGGATATTATCCGCGATCTGAAACAATCAGCGCAGAGCAGCACGACTGTGTATCTCGCTACCGACCCTGACCGCGAAGGAGAAGCCATTTCCTGGCATTTAAAGCACTTGCTGGAGTTGGAGGATAACAAGGCCAAGCGCGTGACATTTAACGAGATCACCAAAAAAGTTGTGACGGAGAGCATTGAAAAGCCCCGTGAGATCGATCAGAATCTGGTGGATGCCCAACAGGCCCGCCGTATTCTTGACCGTATCGTGGGCTATCAGATCTCGCCGATTATGTGGCGCAAGATTCGCAGAGGGCTAAGTGCTGGTCGTGTGCAGAGTGTTGCTACACGCATGGTGGATGACCGTGATGCCGAGATCGAGGCCTTTGTGCCGCAGGAATACTGGACGCTGGACGCTCTGCTGAAAAACGCAGATGGGGCACCTTTCAAGGCACATTACTACGGCAAAAACGGAAAGAAGTATGAGCCCGGCACGGAAAAGGAAGTGCAGGCCATCATGGATGAGCTGCGATCCCTTCCTTTTACGGTGAAGAGCGTGAAGCGCTCGGATAAGCATCGCTCACCGTCGCCGCCCTTTACCACCTCCACCATGCAGCAGGAGGCGTCCCGCAAGCTGAACATGACACCGCGCCGTACCATGGCCATAGCGCAGCAGCTCTATGAAGGGGTTGATATTTCCGGTGAGGGCACTGTGGGTTTGATTACCTATATGCGTACCGACTCCCTGCGTATCTCGGATGAGGCGCAGCGTGATGCCCGCAGCTTTATCGAGCGCCGCTACGGCAAGGACTATTATCCTGTTAAGGCGCGTCAATATAAGACCAAGGCAAGCGCACAGGATGCCCACGAAGCGATTCGCCCCAGCAATGTCAATTTAACGCCGGAGGAGATTCGCGGTGATCTGACACCGGAACAATATCGCCTGTATCGTCTGATCTGGAGCCGTTTTCTGGCCAGTCAGATGGAAAATGCGATATATGACAGTGTGGGTGTTGAGATCGAGGCCGGTAAGCACAGCTTCCGCGCCAGTGCCAGTAAACTGAAGTTCTCCGGCTACACCGCGGTGTATGAGGAGAGCCGTGATGAGGAGAAGGAAGAAAAAGACTTGCCGCTTCCACCCCTGAACGAAGGCGAGTGTGTGACATCGGAGGGCTTTGAGCCGGGACAGCACTTCACGCAGCCGCCGGCACATTATACTGATGCCACACTGATTCGTGCCATGGAAGAACAGGGGATCGGGCGTCCCTCCACCTATGCCCCCACCGTGTCTACCATTTTGGACCGCAGCTATGTAAAGAAAGAGGGAAAATCATTGCTGATTACGCCCTTGGGCCATGCGGTGACCGGCTGGATGGAGCAGTATTTTGAGGACATTGCCGACTTGAAGTTCACCGCTCTCATGGAGAAGAAACTGGATGATGTGGAAGAGGGCGACGTGGCCTGGAAGAGCGTCATCCGTGACTTCTACGGCGATTTTGAGAGTCGTCTGGAAAATGCCGGCAACAGCGAATATGTCAATATTCCGCCTACCGTCAGCGAGGAAGTGTGTCCCGTGTGTGGTAAGAATCTGGTGGAGCGTGACGGACGGTTCGGTCAGTTCCTGGCCTGTCCCGGCTATCCCGATTGCAGCTTTACCATGCCCTTAGTCATACAGATGCCCGGCCGCTGCCCCGTGTGCGGCGGACGGCTGATGAAGCGCACCGGTGTAGGGAAGGACAGCGGTAAACAGTATACCTACTACTGCTGTGAGCATAATACCGCCACCAAGGCACAGCCTGCTACCTGCGAGTTCCGAACCTGGGATGTGCCGGTAAAGGACGATTGCCCTCAGTGCGGCCATACCATGTTCAAGAAGTCGGGAAAGGGGTATAAACGACCCTACTGCATTAACGAAGCATGTGCCAACTTCCTGCCCGAGGAAAAGCGCGGCTATGTGAAGAAGGCCGCCGACACGAAGAAGGACGAAAAAACATCCCCGAAGAAATCCACCAAAAAGACGGCTGCGAAGAAAACAGCAGCGAAGAAAACCACCAAAAAGACAAGCAAAAAGGCGGAAAAGGAATGAACCATGTAACTGTGATCGGTGCAGGTCTTGCCGGCAGCGAATGTGCCTGGCAGTTAGCGCAGCGCGGCATACAGGTGACGCTGTGCGAGATGAAGCCGGAGAAAAAGACACCTGCCCACACAACGGAATATTTTGCGGAGCTTTGCTGCTCCAACTCCCTGCGTTCCGATCAGTTGGAGAACGCAGTGGGACTTTTGAAGGAGGAACTGCGGCGCTTGGATAGTCTGATCATTCGCTGTGCAGACGCCACCCGGGTTCCGGCAGGCGGCGCATTGGCGGTGGATCGCCACGGCTTTGCCCGCATGGTCACGGAGGAAATCCGCAGCCACCCCAATATCACCGTGGTGGAAGGAGAAGTGACTGAGATCCCTGAGGGCGAGGTGGTGATCGCGTCCGGCCCTTTGACCTCTGATGCTTTGGCGGAAAAGCTCCTTGCGCTCTTTGGCGAGGGCAATACGCTCAACTTTTTTGATGCCGCTGCGCCGCTTGTCAGTTTTGAAAGCGTGGATATGGACAGCGCCTACTTTGCCTCTCGCTATGACAAGGGAACACCGGACTATATCAACTGCCCTCTAAGCGAGGAGGAATACAAGGCATTCTGGCAGGAACTGACCACCGCCCAGGAGGCGGAGGTTCACGGCTTTGAGGACAAGCAGGTTTTCGAGGGTTGTATGCCCGTGGAGGTGATGGCGCGCCGTGGCGAGGACACCTTGCGCTTTGGCCCACTCAAGCCCAAGGGACTGCCCGATCCCAAGACCGGGCGTGATCCCTATGCGGTGGTGCAGCTTCGCAAGGACAATGCCGATGGCTCCATCTACAACCTTGTGGGCTTCCAGACCCATTTGAAGTGGCCGGAGCAGAAGCGTGTCTTTACCATGATTCCTGCTCTGCATGATGCCCAGTTTCTGCGTTACGGTGTGATGCACCGCAACACCTATTTGGATTCACCCCGCCTTTTGGACCGCTATTATCGCCTGAAAACCCAACCCCGCATTACCTTCGCCGGACAGATGACCGGTGTGGAGGGATATGTGGAGTCCTGCGCCTCGGGTTTCTTGGTGGGCGTGGAGCTGGCACGGCGTCTCGAGGGCAAGGTGCCTATCGATTTTCCTCAGGAAACCGCTATCGGTGCGCTGGGATTGTATGTGAGCAATCCGTCTGTAGGCGTGTTTCAGCCAATGAATATCAATTTCGGCATCATTCCGCCTCTTGACCACCGTGTCAAGGGCAAGCGCAATAAAAATGCGGAGCTGTCACAGCGGTCACTGGCGATGATCGAAACTTTGCGTGAGGAGGTCATGGCACGATGAGAATTATCATTGACGCAATGGGCGGCGACAATGCGCCGCTGGAAATTGTAAAAGGCGCACTGGCAGGTCAAAAGCGCTGGGGCGTGGATATTGTGCTGACCGGCGATGAAGATGCCATTCGAAGCGCCATGAAAGACTGCGGAGCAGACGAAGTGCCCCGAGGTGTGGAGATTGTGGGCACCACCGAAACCGTGGAAATGTGCGATGATCCCAGTACAGTGTTTCGGCGCAAGAAGGACACCTCTATGGGCGTGGGCTTGACCGCGCTGCGTGATGGCAAGGGCGATGCCTTTATCTCTGCCGGTTCTACCGGCGCATTGCTCACCGGTGCCACGCTGCTTGTCAAGCGTGTGCGTGGGATACGCCGTGCCGCTATGGCACCTGTCATTCCCACCACCACCGGTAAGGCGGTGCTGATCGACTGCGGAGCCAATGCGGAATGTACGCCGGAATATCTGGTGCAGTTTGCGTACTTAGGCAGCTTCTACGCCAAGCGCACTCTGGGAATCGACAATCCCCGTGTAGGTCTTTTGAACATCGGCGCTGAGGACAGTAAGGGTACGGATTTGCAGAAGGAAACACTGCAATGGCTGCAAAAGGCCGGCGCCGAGGGACATTTGAACTTTATTGGCAACATAGAGGCCAAAGAAGCCATTAAGGGCGGCTGTGATGTGATCGTGACAGACGGCTTTTCCGGCAATGTGATGCTCAAGAGTATCGAGGGCATCGGTTCTTATGCCGGCAGCGCATTGAAGAGCATTTTTAAGAAGAATCTGCTGACCAAACTGGCAGCATTGCTGGTGATGCCGGGTTTGAATGACTTCAAATCACAGCTTGACCCCAACAAAGTGGGAGGTACGGCGTTTATCGGCATTTCCAAGCCGGTGATCAAAGCCCACGGTTCTTCCAATGCAGAGGCGATTGAAAATGCGATTTTGCAGGCAAAGGAATTTGCTCACAGCGGAATCATTGATGATATTGAGCAGAATATCGACCTGATGAAGGTAGAAAAAGAATAAAAGGTATTGACAGCGTCTTTTAATTGCCGTATTATTTTGCAAGACAAAGAAGACCGAAAGGAGGAGAGGACTTCATGACAATGGAGGAAATCTTCAAAACAATGCAGGATCTGATCGCAGAGCAGTTCGCCATTGACGCTGATGAGATCAGCATGGAGAGTTCTTTTATGGACGATTTGGGCGCCGATTCCGTAGATCTGGTGGAATTGGTGATGGCCATGGAGGAGGAATTTGACATCGGCGAGATCGATGAGGATGATTTGGCCGGTTTGAAGACCGTTGGCGATTGCGTGCGTTATCTGTACAATAAGACGAATGACTGAAAAAAGACGACCCCGCATTGAGCGGGGTCTGTTTTTTGAAAGGATGAATACCATGCATACACTGGAAGAAAGATTAGGATACACATTTAAGGACAAAACGCTTCTGCAGGCGGCGCTGTATCACAGCTCCTATGCCAATGAGCATCGCGGCGACGGTATCAGAAGCAATGAACGGTTGGAGTTTTTGGGCGACGCCGTGCTTGGACTGGTGACAGCAGACGATCTGTTTGCCAAGTATCCCGACTTGCCGGAGGGGGCTTTGACGCGGATCAGAGCCGCTCTGGTACGCGAGGAAAGTTTGCACGAGGTGGCCCAAAACCTGCATCTGGGCGATTATTTGCTGTTCGGCAAGGGCGAAGAAGCAGGCGGTGGCCGTCAGCGTCCGTCTATTCTGGCAGATGCCACGGAATCTGTGTTTGCCGCCGTCTACCTTGACGGCGGCATGGAGGCGGCCCGCAGTCTGATCCATCGCGTGTTGCTGGATAAGGAACGCCCGGAGCTTATCGAAGCACGCCGCCGCGATTTTAAAACAGAACTGCAGGAGCTGATACAGCGCAGACACCATCAGAAATTGCGCTATGAACTGGTCAGCGCGACCGGCCCCGATCACGCCAAGGAGTTTACCTACTGCGTATCGCTGAACGGTGAAGTGATCGGTTTGGGTAAGGGCCACAGCAAGAAGGAAGCGGAACAAGCCGCTGCCAGTGCTGCACTGGAGCAAATTGATCAATGACACATAAAATGGCAGGTTGATTCCTGCCATTTTATCATGTCGTAAAAACATGGGCGGTTAAGGGTGGTAATTTCTTTGAAGTTATGATATAATATAACACTAACAATAAGATAAGAAGAACACGAACCGTGATCTTACGATTCAATTCCATAAAAAGGAATAAACTGAGACAGGAGATACATAAATATGACGATCTTTACTTCATTTTTACTGGGCCTGATTCAAGGTGTGGCGGAGTTTTTGCCCATCTCCAGTTCCGGCCACTTGGCCATTGCACAGAATCTGATGCATTTGCAGGCGAAGATTCCCGAATTTTTTGATGTGCTGCTGCACTTGGGTACACTGCTGGCCGTGTTTGCGGCATACTGGCAGGATATAAAGGATATGGTGGTGGAATTTTTCCGCGGTATCGGTGACTTGGCGCACCATTCCACACCTACGCCTGTTCCGCCGGCCCGTCGGTTGATTTTATTGATCGTATTGGGCACATTGCCGCTGTTTGCCATCATGCCGATCAAAGATAAAGTGCAGGGTCTGGCCAACAATATGGTGTTTATCGGCGCAGCTTTGATCGTGACAGGATTCCTGCTTTTTGCCTGCGACATGATCAAAAAAGGCCGCAAGAATGAACGCAATGCCACTTGGCTGGATGTGCTGATCGTGGGTGCCGGACAGGCGATTGCCACTATGCCAGGTATCTCTCGCTCCGGCATGACCATCTCCACCGGCTGCTTTGCAGGATTTGAGCGCAAATTTGCTGTTCGTTTTTCTTTCCTGCTTTCCATTCCGGCAGTACTGGGTGCCAATATTCTCAGTCTGAAGGATGCGTTTGAAGCGGGTATCGTGTGGAGCGATGTGCCTGTGTATCTGGTGGGCGTTGTCACTGCTGCTGTGGTGGGTTATCTCTGCATTCGCCTTCTGAAGATGATTGCGGACAAGGGCAGATTCGGTGCCTTTGCCTATTACTGCTGGGCAGTGGGTTTGTTGACACTGGTGCTTCATATTATCAAGTAAAAGAGAGGATTATCTATGGCCGCTGCACAAAAGAAGAATACAAAGTCCGCAAAAGCTGCCTCACGCAAAAAACAGCCCGCAGTCAAGCCGATTCATTCTACGGCAAGACTGGTGGGTGGTTTGGTATGCCTTTTTCTGGCGCTGTGTGTGGTGGTCAGCTATTTCGGTGTAGAGGCAGCACTGCTGACGCTTTTGGCACAACTGCTTAAGGGTCTTGTGGGCTACGGTTATTGGTTGATGGGACTGATGCTGGTGATTGCCGGCGTGAATCTGATCTGGCATAAAGAATGCCCTGTGGTACTGCGTACGGTCTGTGCACTGCTGGTGCCGGTGCTGCTGGGCAGCTTCCTGCATCTATTGCTGTGCGGACGGGAATATGAAATAGGAACGGCTATGGTCGGTGCGCTGTGGGCTGATGGCAAAACGCTTGCTTGCGGCGGTGTGGTTTCCGGCGGACTGGCGGTACTCGGCACGGTGGCGCTAAGCGGTGTGGTCACGGGGATCTTGCTTGTGATCCTGCTGCTGGCCTGTGTGTTCATCATCGCCCGTACCACGCCGCGGAGGGTAGTGGCGAAGGTACGCGAGAGCAGATCCTATGATTCTTACGATGAGGATGAGGAATCGCTGCTGCCGGACGATGCCCGGATGCCCACACCTACGATGCCGAAACGGACGCGCCGCACAGCCATTGACATTCCGCTGGACGATGCCCCTGTCACACAGCCGCTCATCAAACCGGAAGAGCTGTCGGAGGAAGAAGCCGCTGCGCTGAAGCCGGAGAAAAAGCCCCTTTTTGCCAGAAAAAACGAAGATGTGAAGACACCTGCGGAAGTGTTATGCCCCAAAACAGAGGCGGACGAAGCTGCCGCGGAAAAGCCGCTGCATAGCAAAAGCGTGACGCTGACGGAGCAGGAGGTGCAATCTGCTGCCGAGGAGGTCAGCCGTGAAATCGAAGAGGAACTGGCTGAACCGGAGGAGGCCTATCATTATCCGCCGATTACCCTGCTGGAGGAAAACAGAACCAACAACTATACTGAAGTGGGTGCCGAGCTGCGTAATAATTCCCGCCGTCTGGCGGAAACGCTGCATTCTTTCGGCGTGGATGCCAAGCCGGGTGAGGTCGTTCACGGACCCAGCGTAACGCGCTATGAGTTCACGCTGGATCAGGGCGTAAAGCTGAGCAAGATCACCAATCTGGCGGATGACATTGCCCTTGCGCTGGGTGCCAGCGGTGTGCGTATCGCGCCTGTGCCGGATAAGATCTCCGTGGTGGGTATCGAGGTACCCAACCGTGCCGTGACTGCCGTGCGTATCCGTGATGTGATCGAATCTCGCACCTTTACCGAACATCGTTCTCAGGTGGCGTTTTCCGTGGGTAAGGATATTGGCGGCAACTGCATCGTGGGTGATATTGCCAAGCTGCCCCATGTACTGATCGCCGGTACCACCGGCAGCGGTAAGTCGGTGTGTACCAATTCGCTGATTATCAGTATGCTCTATAAGTCCACACCGGACGAAGTGCGCTTTATCATGGTGGATCCGAAGATGGTGGAGCTGGCGCCCTATAACGGCATTCCTCATCTGCTGATCCCTGTGGTCACCGACCCGAAAAAGGCCGCCGGTGCGCTGCAATGGGCGGTATTTGAGATGATGAAACGCTATAAGGCGTTCTCCGAAAAAGGCGTCAAGGATCTGGCGGGCTACAATGCCCTCAGCGAAGCCGATGAGGAAATCAAGAAACTGCCTACCGTGGTGGTAGTCATTGATGAATTGGCGGATCTGATGCTGGTGGCAGCCAAAGAGGTGGAGGACTCCATCTGCCGCGTGGCACAGATGGGCCGTGCCGCCGGTATGCACCTTGTGATCGCCACACAGCGTCCCTCTGCCGATGTGATCACGGGCCTTATGAAGGCCAATATCCCCAGCCGCATTGCGTTTGCTGTGGCATCTTCTCTGGAATCCCGTATCATTTTGGATACACCGGGTGCAGAGAAACTGGTGGGTAAGGGCGATATGCTTTACTTCCCCTTAGGCAACGGCAAGCCCACTCGCGTACAGGGCTGTTTCATTACGCCGGAGGAAATTGAACGCGTGGTGAAATTTGTCAAAGAGAGCGGCGAAACGGACTATTCCGACGATGTGATGCAGAAAATTGAAGAAGTCATGCGCAAGGATGACAAGGGAAGCGGTAAACAGGCACCGTCCAACGATGTGAAAGACGATGGCGATGAGCTGCTGCCTGCTGCGGTGGAGGTGATCCTGGAAACGGGACAGGCCTCCGTATCCATGCTGCAGCGTCGCTTGAAGCTGGGCTATTCCCGTGCTGCCCGACTGGTGGACCAGATGGAGGAACGGGGCATCGTTGGGCCCTTTGAAGGATCCAAACCTCGCCAGGTATTGATCGACCGTGCCAAGTGGCAGGAAATGCAGATGGCAAACGCCGAGCCGGAACCGACCTTTGACCGCAATGGCAGCATCTCAGATCTGTTTGACAGCCACGACGCATTGGATTAAACAGTAAAAGACACCTGATTTCCCATCAGGTGTCTTATGCTATTACTCATTGACGATGGCAACCCCATATGCTACATTAAAGAAAAACAAAAGAAAGCAGGTGCTGCCCTATGTATGAACTGGTACAAGTGGGAGAGAAGAGCTATTACATCCAAAGCCCCGCCAAAATCGGCATTTACCGTGCAAGCAAAACCGAGGTCTATCTCATCGACAGCGGCAGCGATAAGGATGCCGGCCGCCGTTGCCGCAAGGTGTTGGACGAACAGGGGTGGACTTGCCGCGGTATTCTGGTGACCCACTCCAACGCCGACCATGTGGGCGGCTGCGCGTATCTCCAAAAGCAGTACGGCTGCAAGGTGTTTTCCGGCGGCATTGAGGGAGCGATCACGGCTTATCCGGTGTTGGAGCCATCGTTTCTGTATGGCGGCTATCCCTATAAGGAACTGCGTCATAAGTTTTTAATGGCACAGTCCTGCGAAGTGACGCCCTTTACCGATTCCGATTTCCCTGAAGAGGTGGAGATTTTGCCACTGTCCGGTCATTTCTTTGACATGGTGGGCTTCCGTACGCCGGACGGCACAGCGTTTATTGCCGATTGTCTCAGCAGCGATGCGGCGCTGGAGAAATATCAGATTTCGTTTCTTTACGATGTGGCCGGCTATCTGGCAACATTGGAGCAGGTGGCGGGGATGGATGCCAAAATGTTTGTGCCGTCCCATGCCGATGCTGTGGAAGATATAGCCCCACTGGCGCAGCGTAACTGTGACAAGGTGCTTGCTATTGCAGAGCATATCTGTGACATCTGCCGTGAGGGGAAAACGCCGGAGGAATTGCTGCGGCAGTTATTTATCGACTATGATTTACAAATGACTCATGAGCAGTATGTACTGATCGGCAGCACGGTGCGTTCGTATGCGGCGTGGCTGAAAGATACCGGACGGCTGGAGTGTGTATTTGAAGATAATCGCCTCATCTGGCGCACCGTTTGAAACGGACTATAGCAAAAACAGACCATTTTGGTGCCCCGTCGGGGATTCACCCTGCCGGGTATAAACTTCGACTCCCCGGGAGCAAAACATCAAAAGAAGAAGCACCACAATAGTGGTGCTTCTTGTTTTGGTGCCCCGTCGGGGATTTGCCCTGCCGGGCATAAACTTCGACTCCCCGAGGACAAACAAAAAATAAAGCCGCCATTAGGCGACTTTATTTTTTGGTGCCCCGTCGGGGATTCGAACCCCGGACACCCTGCTTAAAAGGCAGGTGCTCTACCTACTGAGCTAACGGAGCAAGTTATATAAAGGATGTGGTCATCCAAATTGACTTGGCAGGGATGGCTGGACTCGAACCAGCGGATGAGGGAGTCAAAGTCCCTTGCCT
>JAUMWJ010000036.1 GCA_030529655.1 Eubacteriales bacterium | reverse complement strand
CAGGACAGAACAAGAAATCTTAACAGAAGACATTGATAAGGCATACACATATAATGTTGCTTTTGCAAATTGGACAGAAAATAGTGGCATTTATGCGAACGCACTTAACTGTGACAAAATGAATATCAGTTCAGTTCAGCATCTGCCGATTTATAAATTCGATACCGTAGCAGAATTGGATTCTTTTAAGGCAACATTCTGCGATATTCTGACTATGGATTCAGGCCTTGATGAAACACCGTCATTTGACTATATAACTGCCGCATATAATGACAGTTTCTTTAGCGAGAAATCGATAATTCTTGCATATGTTCCGACAAGCAGCAGTTCATATCGTTTTGGCGTTACGGATGTTTATTGCAATGGTCAAACCTTCTGCATGTATATTGAACAACTGAACAATCCTGAAGTTCATGATAGTATGATGGCCGGATGGTTTGCCGTGGTCGAAGTAGATAAAACAGATATCGCCAATTGCGCAAGCTTTGATGCTCAGCTCGGCAAACCGTTAGAGTAAAAAATTTTAGTTTGTTCGCTCAATTAAGAATTCACCAAATCCCAGTTTGTAGGGGGGTTCTGATACTCCCCTATAAAAATGGCTATTTATCAACTGTTTGTTGTGACATAGCCTTTCATAAAAACGCTACCAGGAAACGAAAACGCCGCGGGCAAATGCCCACGGCTTTTCCTTTATTCCTTATTACCCTTGAGTATTTCCTTCAATTCTCTGGCTTCGCACTCCACTTCACGACGCAAATCGCGCTTTTCACGAATGGCCTTGATGTCCTGCGCGATGGTGTCCTTTTTCATCTCCAGCTCTGCCTGAATGACTTCACGGCGATCTCCCAATTCGTCCTTGACCTTATCCGCCAATTCATGCAATTTCTCTTTGTCGCCCAGCTTTTCGGACAAATCCTCGGTCAATTCCTTAACAGCAGCCTTCAATTCCTCTGCCTTTTTCATATCCGTTGCCTCCTTGTTTGACTTTGTTGATGGTATATATGGTTTACATAATAATATTGAACGGAGTATGAAGATAGTATTAACTTTTTGTGAATAAAAACCGCAGTGAAATTCACTGCGGCTTTTTCGTTATTCTTTTTCGCCCGGATTGTCACGCAGATATTGCAATCTGCGCCATGCGCGGTACGCCATCAGGAAACCCACGATGGCAAGGGCCAAGCAGACCGCGCCCAGCAGGATCATCCACCATGCAAAGGCCTTGACCTCGCACAGAAAAGAGAAAATGCGATAGGCAACGAGCACCATGACGATGCCGATAAACAGCAGTGCCACCAAAGTGGTCTCATTGCGGCAAGTCTTGATTTTTTTCATCTATGATACCCCCTATTAGACAGCTATTATAGCACACAAAATTATATCATGACAAGCCATACATATATAATTACATATTATGCTATCTATTTTGTGAATTAGATTAAATATTTTTAAATCTAATATTGACAAATTGTTATCTAATTGCTATGATACATATAAGAGGTGAGGAAATATGATCGATTTGACTTCCGGTCGTTGCCCCGTATGCAACGGTAAATTAAAATTGAGCCGCTTGGTATGTCCCGATTGCAGCGCGGAATATCCTGCTGACCGTTTACTTTCTCCCTATGACGATCTCTCTCATGAGGATAGCGAATTTCTGAAGGTGTTTTTGACTTGTCGCGGCAATATGAAAGATGTGCAGGCCGCTTGCGGTATTTCCTATCCCACAGCTAAGAAGCGTTTGGATGCCCTGCTTGCGGCATTGGGCTATATAGATAAAAATGAGGAGGAATTTGAAATGCATATTTTTACAGCAGCCGAAAAGGACAGTGTGCGCGCCTCGGATATTGTGAGAAACAAGCTGTATGAAAACGGCGGTCAGGCTACGGTATATTCCTTCACCGGAGAACCGTGCGTTATCAAAGCAAATCCAGATGGAAAAATGTTTGATTCCGATAAGCTCCCCCCAAAGTACGGCTATGCTGTGTTTGATGTAATTGTGGAGGATTTGCTGTTACAGCAGCCAAACTATCGTGCTCGCAAGGGTATGGGACGCGGATATCGACTCGGTACAGGCAAATGCACCGAGGATACCGTTGTCGGTGCGGTTGGCAAGTATTATTTTGGGAAATCAACCGGCGACTCTGTACTCGATCCCGTGTTCGTGTTGGCTGCAATTTTGGATTGGGCGGGTATAGCCCATAATCGCCGCGGTTATATCGAACTGACTGCCGATTATTGTGCAAAGCGCTTGGGATAACGGGGGATGACTATGATTCGCTTTTTATTGGCCTTTCTTATTAGCTTTATCCGCAATCTGTTTTTTAAAAATGATTTTTGACAAATAAACGAAAGCACGCCGTCTGCTTATGTAGACGGCGTGCTTTTTCATATCATTTTCTCAAAACAGCTTAGCGCCGGCGGGGATCGCATCATCCACCAACAGCAGGTGCAGCTTTTCCTCGCCCTTTTCCTTGTGGACGGCGGACAGCAGCATACCGCAGGAGGGAATCCCCATCATCTTACGGGGCGGCAGGTTCACAATGGCGATAGCCGTCTTACCGATCAGCTCCTCCGGCTCATAATACTTGTGGATACCGGAGAGGATGATGCGGTCGGTGCCGGTACCGTCATCCAGCGTGAACTTCAAGAGCTTATCGCTCTTCTTCACCGCCTCGCAGTGCTTGATCTTCACGGCGCGGAAATCAGACTTACTAAAGGTATCGAAATCCACATTCTCCTCGGTGTAAGGATCGATCTCCAACTCAGGCAGAGCGGCTTTCTTCTGTGCCTCCTGCAGTGCCTCCAGATCGGCAATGGCCTTCTCAGCATCAATGCGGGGGAACAGATTCTCGCCCTTGGTGACGGCAGCGTCAGCGCGCAGGCTGCCCCACACATTGGCCTTGTCCCAACTGCGGCAGCCCTCGCAGGCACCGATCTTTGCAAAGATCTTATCGCAGGATTCGGGCATGAAAGGAGTGAGCAGGGTGGTGCAGATACGGATGGTTTCCAGCAGGTTATAGAGCACCGTGGCAAGGCGCTCACGCTTGCTCTCGTCCTTGCCCAGCGTCCAGGGCGTGGTTTCGTCAATATACTTGTTGGCGCGCTCGATGACCTTGAAGATCTCCTCCAGACCGTTCTGGAACTGGAATTTCTCCATCTCCGCCTCATAGCGGTCACGCAAGGTGCAGGCCATGGTTTTCAGCTCGCAATCTAAGCCATCGTCCTCACGCTGGGTGGGCAGAGTGCCGCCGAAATACTTTTCCACCATGCCGGTGGTACGGCTGACCAGATTGCCCAGCTTGTTGGCAAGGTCAATATTGATGGTGTTGATGAGCAGTTCGTTGGAGAAGTTGCCGTCGGTACCGAAGGGGAAGGTGCGCATCAGGAAGAAACGCAGCGCGTCCACACCAAACATCTCAGAGAGGGCATAGGGATCCACCACATTGCCCTTGGACTTACTCATCTTGCCGCCGTCGATGACCAGCCAGCCGTGGCCGTAGACATGCTTAGGCAGAGGCATCTCCATGCTCATGAGCATGGCAGGCCAGATGATGGAGTGGAAACGGACGATCTCCTTGCCCACGAAGTGGACATCGGCAGGCCAATACTTGTCATAATCGTGATACTGATCGTTCATGAAGCCCATGGCGGTGGGGTAGTTGAACAGCGCGTCCACCCACACATAGACCACATGGCCCGGATCGAAGTCAACGGGAATGCCCCAGTCAAAGCTGGTACGGCTGACGCACAGATCCTCAAGGCCCGGCTTGATGAAGTTATTGACCATTTCATTGACACGGGTACGGGGCTGCAGGAAGTCGGTGTCCTCCAGCAGGTGCTGCACGCGGTCGGCGTACTTGCTCAGGCGGAAGAAGTAGGCCTCCTCCTCGGCGTCGTGGACATCACGGCCGCAGTCGGGGCACTTGCCGTCCACCAGCTGGCTCTCGGTCCAGAAGCTCTCGCAGGGAGTGCAGTACTTGCCCTTATAAGCGCCCTTATAGATGTCGCCCTTGTCGTACATCTTGCGGAAGATCTTCTGAATGGCCTCGCAATGGTAGTCATCGGTGGTGCGGATGAAGCGGTCGTTGGAAATATTCATCAGCTTCCACAGATCCAGCACGCCGCGGGGGCCTGCCACGATGTTATCCAAAAATTCCTTGGGGGTCAGGCCGGCCTCCTTGGCCTTGTTCTCGATCTTCTGACCGTGCTCGTCCGTGCCGGTGAGGAACATGACATCGTAGCCGGTCATGCGCTTATAGCGTGCCATGGTATCGGCTGCCACGGTGCAGTAGCTATGGCCGATGTGCAGCTTGTCGCTGGGGTAATAGATAGGGGTGGTGATAAAGAATTTCTTCTGATCCATGTGATTGCTCCTTCCATGTATGTTTATTTTTGTATTTGTTGATATTGGGGTTGTTTATTGTATAGGGTTCTTTGAGAACACGCTTTTTCTGTCAGCGGGGATTGCCTCCGGCGGTATACTTTTTTCAGTAGCAAAAAAAGTATACAAAAATGCCATTTGAAACCTAAGGTTTCAAAACTTCCTCGGCGCGTATCGGTGCAAAAAGAACGGAAAGCATTTGCCTCGCGTTGCGATGGTGAGGATAAAAACAAATCCAAATCGGGAATCGCCTCAGCGTTTAACCCGCTCAGCCGCTTACATGTTCAAAATGTAGGAGTACAATCTCCTACCGTTCCACCGTCTGCGGCAGCAATAAGACGCAACATGGGTCATATTTGCCACAACGAGTAAATTCCGTATTTGTTCGCGTGGCAGAAATCAATTCATTTCCTACACAGCATAGTCGCGAGAGGGAAATTCAAAAACCATTGGTTTTTGACGGCGTTTTTGCATACTTTTGCCGCTGATGGCAAAAGTATGCCCCCGGAGGGAAGCAAAAGGGAATTCTCTCCAATGACAAAAGTACCTCGCGGCTACAACCGCGGAATATTCCCATGTCGTCACTTTTCAGTCTGATTAAAAGCGCCTGTGGAAGTTGAGATTGTAGTTGATGTTGAAGTTTGAAAAGTCCCTCTCAGATAGCCATAAGCAACAAAAAAACGCCCCCGACTGTCAGTCAAGGGCGACAAAAAGCCGCGTTACCACCTTGCTTCGCCGTTCCCTCACGGAAAACGGCCTTACGGAGTGCCGCAACACTCCCACGCTGTTACGGGCGCACCCGTTCCGATCTAAGGCGCTGCGTTCGACCGGACGGCTCCGGGGCCATGTTCTTCGGGGTCTGATGCGTCCGCTTTCACCTGATCGGACTCTCTTTCGGCAACCTCACCCGATTACTCTCCCTTTCATTGCCTTTGCTCCATTCACTTCGGCTTATCTTACCCCAAAAGCACCCATTTGTCAACAAACCGCCACCCATTTTTCGCATTTTTCAGCGTGGCTGTCCTTTTTCAATGATTTTTACAGTAAAAATTTCCCCTTTACTGTAAAAAATAGCATTTACATACCGTGTAAAATTCTGTATAATATTTATTAGTCATTTTATTGTAGATTCTTAACCGATTGCTATATTAGGAGGAAAAACATCATGTCTTATAAGATTCTGGTTATCAATCCCGGTTCCACTTCCACCAAGATCGGCGTGTTCGAAGACGAGAAGATGCTCTTCGACAAGACCCTGCGTCATCCCGCCGAAGAAATTGCCAAGTTTGCCTCCATCCCTGATCAGAAGGGTTGGCGCAAGCAGTTGGTGCTGGAAGCACTGGCCGAGAACAATTTCGACGCCAAGGAGCTGAACGCTGTTTCCGCTCGCGGCGGTCTGGTCAAGCCCATTCGCGGCGGTACTTATGCCACTTCCGATGCCCTGCTGGCTGACTGTGTCGCCGGTGTGCAGGGTCAGCACGCCTGCAATCTGGGCGGTCTGATTGCCAGAGAAATCGGTGATGAGCTGGGCATTCCCTCTTTCATCGCTGATCCTCCCGTTGTGGATGAAATGGCCGCTGTGGCGCGTTATTCCGGTCATCCTCTGATTTCCCGTGTCAGCAAGTTCCACGCCCTGAACCAGAAGGCCGTTGCCAAGCGTTATGCCAAGGAAACAGGCAAGATGTACGAGGATCTGAACCTGATCATCTGCCACATGGGCGGCGGTGTGTCCGTTGGTGCCCATGTCAAGGGCAGCGTGGTGGATACCGAAAACGCACTGGACGGTGAAGGTCCTTTCTCCCCCGAGCGTGCCGGCTCTCTGCCCACCAATGCCATCATGGATCTGTGCTTCTCCGGCAAGTATACCAAGGCGGAGCTGAACAAGATGTTCGTGGGCCGCGGCGGTCTGGTGGCTTATGCCGGCAGCACCGATATGCGCGATCTGCTGAAGACGGCCGAAACCGATAAGAAGGTCGCCGAGGTCGTGGATGCGTTCCACTATCAGATCGGTAAGGAAATCGGCGCTATGGCCGCCGCCATGAACGGAAAGGTCGATCAGATCATTCTGACCGGCGGTATCGCTTACGGTAAGGAGACCGTGGCTGCTTTGAGCGAAATGATCGGCTGGATCGCACCCATCACCGTTTATCCCGGCGAGGATGAGCTGCTGGCGCTGGATCAGGCCGCTCTGCGTGTGCTGAACGGCGAAGAAGAGGCGCAGGTCTATTAATGCTATCTTTACAAAAAAGGGCTTGGATGTCAGATCCGAGCCCTTTTTTCTGTGCAGCAAAAAAACGACTGAGGAGATTCCTCAGTCGTTTTTACATGGGGCAAAATTATCGCTTGTCGCGGTCGTAAGCCACCACCACGCGGCGATTGGGCTCGCTGCCGATGGAGTAGGTGTTCACGCCGGCCACTTCCTGCAGCGCAGAGTGGATCACATGACGCTCATAGGCGTTCATGGGCTCCAGTGTCACGCTGCGGCGGTACTTAGTGACCTTGACCGCCACCTTTTGTGCCAGACTTTCCAAGCTCTGCTCACGCTTGGCGCGGTAATTCTCAGCGTCCACATGGATGCGGATACGCTTGTCGGCGCCGCTGTTGACAGCATAGTTGGCCAGTTGCTGAATCGCATCCAGCGTCTCGCCGCGGCGGCCGATCAGCGCGCCCAGCTTTTCGCCTTCCAAAATGGCCTTATAGCGGCCCTTTTCGGTTTCGTATACCTTGACCTGCGCGGCGCTTTCCATATGCGCCAGCAGACCGGTCAGGAAGGCGGCGATCCGCTTGGCATTGTCGTCCTCGCACAGAGGCAGCATTTCTTCACAGGGCGCTGCCTTTTCCTCCCGGACGGGTTTTTCCGCCACAACAGACTTGGGCTGCGCGGCCTTGACAGGCTTCTCTGTTTTCTTGACAGACTTTTCCTCCGCCTTTTTCACGGGCTTCTGAGGCAGGGGAGCCGGTTCCTCCACAGGTGCTTCTTCCGGACCATAGGTCACGCGAACACGGGCATCATGGCCGCCGATTCCCAAAAAACCGCTCTTGGCACGCTCGAGAATCTCCACGGACACATCATCGCGGTCCATGCCGAGCTGCGCCAGTGCCTTGCGGATGGCTTCTTCCTCAGTCTTGCCCGTTACATCAATATAACTCATAGACAAAACTCCTTAGTCGTTGTAATGATCCTCGCTGTAAGCGCGGCCACGGGCATAGGGGCGCTGACCCACACGACCGTTTTCATTGGTGCTGGCGCGCTTTTCGCCGTTATTCTGTTTTTTTGGTTGGGGTTGGGGTTTCTTCTTGGCAGTGTTGGCGTTGTTATACTCCGCCATCATGGCCTTCTGCTTTTCATACTTGGCAATGCGCTTTTCGCGTTTTTCCCGTTCCTTATCTGTTTCTTCCCGGTCGAGGATCTTATTGAAATGCTTATTCAAAAAGATTTCCTGCAGCACAGAGAAGCCGGCATTGGCAGCCCAGTAAATGCTCAGTGCACCGGGCAGGATAAAGCCCATCCACAGCGTCATCAGAGGCATGGTGTACATCATGACCTTAGAGCCGCCGTTCATATTACCGGAAGAACCGTTGGTCTTCATGGACACAAAGGTCATCATAAACTGCAGCGCGGTAGCGATCACAGGCAACAGGAACAGACCGAACATGGCCCAACCGCCATGAGGAAACTGGCTGAACAGCTCAGAAGGACGGGTAGCCAGATCAACGCCCAGGAAGTTATAGTCCAGATTCACCAGACCGTCAAACTTGCCGGCAAAAGCATCCCAATGCTCATGGACGAACTTGGTCAGATAGATCTGCTCGTATGCGGCTTGCTGAGCACCGTCAGCGGCAGTATAGCCCAGAGAAATCGCCAGCGTCTTGATCTGCTCGATCACTTCATTGGACAAAGTCATGAAGTAACGCATGGGAACACGGATGATGTAGTACAGCGCAATCAGAATGGGGAAGGGAATGAAGGACCACAAACAGCCGGACATGGGATTGATTCCCTCTTTGGCGTACAGATCGGCCATTTCCTGCTGCTGACGCTCTTTGTTATTGGCAAAGCGTGTCTGAATATCCTTGATCTTACCCTGCATACGGTTCATACGCAGCATGCTCTTCTTACTCTTGAGCTGGAAGGGCAGCAGCACCAGCTTGACCACCAGTGTAAACAGGATCAGCGCAATACCGTAAGAACCGGTGATGCTGTAAAACAGGCGGGTCAGCCAGGCAAAGGGGACACAAATATAGTATCCGAATTGTGCAAACATGGATTTACCTCCGTCTTTTTCTTTTGGATCGCAGTTTGCGATTACGGGACGGGATCATACCCACCCCTGTGGAAAGGATGGCATCGCAGAAAACGCTTTAAGGCAAGCCAGCCGCCCTTTAAAGCACCGTATTTCTCCACCGCCTCCACGGCATACTCCGAGCAGGTGGGGATATAGCGGCAGCGCGGCGGAAACAAAGGGGAAACAGATCGCTGATAAAAGCGGAATACCGCCAACAAAACCCGTTTCATTCCATCGCCCCCGTCATCAGACCCAACTGCGCTGCCACAGAGCGATACGCTTCGTTCAGCTTGCAGTATGGCGTGTATACCGCCTTGATCCGTGCGACCAGGATCACATCATAGCCGGGCAGCATATCCCCTTTGTTTAGTCGGTAGATCTCCCGCAGCTGACGGCGCACACGGTTACGCACCACCGCACCGCCCAATTTGGTGCTGACGGTGATGCCCAGACGGCTTTTTCCCTGACGGTTGCGCTGGCAATACATCACAAGAGCAGGCGAAACGGCAGATTTTCCCTTGCGGTAGATCCGACGAAATTCATGGTTCTTTTTAACCGTGACGGCAGCTTTCATGGTGTACTCCTTTTTGCCAGCAAAACATAGACCAATAGGGACGGCAGGTTTTCCCATCCACCGTCCCTGATTCGTTTATCTATGCGCGATGCACTTTCCGTGACCTCAGTGGGTCAGGCGAGCGCGGCCCTTAGCGCGACGACGGGCCAGCACCTTGCGGCCATTCTTGGTGGCCATTCTCTTACGGAAGCCGTGCTCCTTGGAGCGCTGACGCTTCTTGGGCTGATAGGTACGGAACATTGCATGACACCTCCATTTACATAAAATCCGGCGGCTTTTTTGAAAACCGCTTCTACTCGACAGCGACCGATTCCCATCGATCACCGCAGTCGATTGTTTCAGGCACTGCAAATAAAACAGCGCATCAGCTATTATACATAATTCGTCTGCCGCTGTCAACAAAAAATTACAAAGAATGCAAAATTCGTCTTTTTCCGCAATACGGGCGTTTTTGCCCCTGTTTGTTGCCTAAATATGGTATATTTTATCCGTTTTTGACCCCTATATATAGTAGTAAATCCCCTATAAAATTTTGGACTTAATAATTAGAATATGTATAGACTTTTTTTGCTGTTTTTGCTATAATAAACAAAACTGGCAGAATAGGCACATGACAGAGAGAATTGATCCTGAAAGGGGAGCTTTCATTGAATTCATTATCTGATGTATGGGGTCTGGTGCTGGACCGGCTGCGCAGCGATCTGTCCGAGGTCAGTATCCGCTCGTTTTTTGACGAGGTGGATGTGGTGACCATGGAGGATTCCGCTTTCGTGTTGCACTGCAACAATCCCTTTAAGAAAAGCACCATCGAAGCACGCTTTATGAACCATATCAAAGACGCGCTGCGCGAGATCTTCTCCTCCAATCTGGAGGTAAAGATCCTTGACGACGCGCAGCTGGCGGCGTATCACGGCGTAACGCCTGACCGTCCCGGTGCGCTGGTGGATTCCGGCACGTTTACCTTTGAAACCTATGTGGTCGGTCCCAGTAACAAACTGGCATACGCGGCGGCGCGTGCTGTGGCGGAGCGTCCGGGCGAGAATTACAATCCCTTGTTCATCTACGGCGATTCCGGCCTTGGCAAGACGCATCTTTTGTACGCCATTGCCCAACAAGTGAAAAAGAACAAGCCGGACAGCCGCATCGTCTACATTAAAGGTGACGATTTCACCAACGAGCTGGTGGCCTCCATTCGTGAGGGCAGGAATTTTGAGTTCCGTGAGAAATACCGTCAGGCATCGCTGCTGTTGGTGGACGATATTCAGTTTATCGCCGGCAAACAGCAGACGCAGGAGGAATTTTTCCATACCTTCAACACGCTGTATGAGTCCGGCAAGCAGATCGTGCTGACCTCTGACCGTCCGCCCCGGGAAATGACCCAGTTGGAGGACCGTCTGCGTACCCGTTTTGAATGGGGTTTGATGGTGGATGTGGTGCCGCCCGATTTTGAGACCCGTTTGGCCATTCTGAAAAACAAGGCCGCCTTGCTGGGCGTGACTCTCCCGGATGATGTATCCACCAACATTGCGGAAAATGTCACCGCCAATGTGCGGCAGTTAGAGGGCACGCTGAATAAGATTCTGGCTGTCCGCGATCTGCTGGGTTCCCAGGTGGATGAAAATTCCGTGGATCGAGTGGTGCGGGATATGCTCAAAACAGACAACGAGTATGTGCCCAAGCCCCACGACATCATCGACTATATCTGTAAATATTATAATGTGGACGAGGATACCTTGCGTGGTCAGAATCGCGGACGGGAGATCGTCAATGCCCGTCAGATCGCCATGTATCTCATTCGCCGCATGACAAACCTGTCCCTGAACGATATTGGTAAGGAGTTCGGTCACAGGGATCATACCACGGTACTGCACTCACTGGATAAGGTGGAAACGCAGATGCGTTCCGATCCATCCTTTGCCGAGGTGGTAAAGGAAATTACCACCAATATCAATGCCAAACATTGACCTTTTTCCACCTTTTCCTTGTGGAATCCACGGGGAAGATCGGTGGAAAGTGATGACCCTTGTTTTTTCAGTGGAAAAGTGTCAAAAATCCTGCGGTGTACCTGTTGATAAATTTTTCTTTGTTTTCAACGCTTTTCCACCCTTTTCCACAAAAGTTTTCCCTACGGCTACTGTTACTAAAAAAAGATTAGTTTATGTTTTGTTTCTGAGAAATATGCATGATTTTTTAAGAAAGGACTTGAAACGCTATGCTGCGATTTTCCTGTGAAAAGGCCCTGCTGCAAAACGCAGTTTCCACCACCTCCCGTGCTGTGGCAGCCAAAAGCTCCATTGCCGCGCTGGAAGGCATTTTGCTGGAAGGTGACACCCATCTGACGCTGTCCGGCTATAATATGCAGACCGGTATCCGCACCTCCTTTGAGGCAGAGATCCACGAGAGCGGCCGCATTGTACTTAACGCCCGCCTGTTTGGCGAGATTATACGCAAAATGCCCGACGATGTCATTGTGTTCCGCGCCGATGAGAAATATATGGTGCATCTGACCTGCGGCGATGCCAGCTTTGACATTTTGGGGATCAGTGCCGACGATTATCCGGAAATGCCTGAGGTAGACGATGAGTATTCCATGTCTATCGCTCAGAATACGCTTAAGTCCATGATTAATCAGACCAGCTTTGCCGTGTCTACCAATGAAAGCCGCCCTGTCCATACCGGATCGCTTTTTGAGATCAACGATCAGGGACTGACCGTGGTGTCTGTGGACGGTTTCCGTCTGGCGCTGCGCCGTGAGCCGCTGGAGAAGATCGACGGCGGTGCGTTCCGCTTTGTAGCACCCGGCGCGGCACTGAAAGAGGTGGAAAACATCTGCAATGACAGCGAGGAACTGATCTCCGTTATTCAGGGCAAGCGTCATCTGCTCTTTGAAACAGGATCCACCCAGCTCATCTGTCGCCGCTTAGAGGGCGAGTTTCTCGATTATAAAAACGCCATTCCCCGCAACAATCCCATTTGCGTGCAGGTGGAAAAACGCAGCATGATGGAGAGTCTTGACCGTGTCAGCGTGGTGATCAGCGAAAAGCTGAAAAGCCCCGTGCGCTGTGTGTTCGACAGCGATAAGGTCTATTTCTCCGCCAAGACCGGCAACGGCGAGGCAAAGGATATCTGTCCCGTATCCGGTGACGGTAACGGTCTGGAGATCGGCTTTAATAACCGCTATCTGCTGGACGCTTTGCGTTATGCACCGGCAGACACGGTGAATATGGAACTGAACACGGGTATTTCTCCCTGCATCATCGTTCCTACCACCGGTGAGGAAAACTTCCTTTATATGGTGTTGCCCGTTCGTCTGAAGGCATAATAATCGAAAAAAAAGAGTGATTCTATGGAAACCATTACCATTACAACTGAATTTATCAAACTGCAGGATCTTCTGAAGTTTGCCGCCATCGCCTCGACCGGCGGCGAGGCCAAGATCATGGTGCAGGAGGGTGAGGTCACCGTCAACGGTGAAGTATGCACCCAGCGCGGTAAGAAAATTCGCCCCGGCGATGATGTGTGCATCGGCGGTGAGCATCTGACGGTCAGTTATGCGGATTGACGCACTGACGCTGGAGGGCTTTCGCAATTATGAAAAAGAATGCCTTTCCTTTGATCCCAACTGTAATGTGATCTACGGGGAGAACGCCCAGGGTAAGACCAATCTTTTAGAAGCCATCGTATATCTGTCCTGCGGCAAGTCGCCCCGTGCCAGAACCGACCGCGAGTTGATCGGGTTTGACAAGGAGCATGCCACCATTTTGGGCGAAATTACTTCCCGCGAGCGCAGCTTCAAGACGGAGATTCAATTATCCCGCGGTAAGCGGAGGAAGATGACCGTCAACGGCGTGACGGCGAAGAATAGCACAGCATTGAGTGACGTGCTGCACACGGTGTTTTTCTGCCCCGAGGATCTGTTCCTCATTCGTGACGGCGCGGCGGCACGGCGGCGGTTTATGGATCTTTCCCTTTGTCAGCTTCGTCCCCGTTATGCCGAGGCCTTGGCGGAATTTAACCGCCTTTATGAGCATAAAACGAGAATCTTGAGGGACAGCGAGGATTATCCACAGTTATTGCAGACTCTGCCCGATTTCAATGAACGGCTGTGCCAAGTCGGTGCGGTGCTGATCCATTATCGCGCTCGATTCTGTGAGGCATTGCGTGATTATGCTGCGCAGGCACACAGCGAGTGCAGCGGCGGTAAGGAAGAACTGTCCCTCCACTATCAGACGGTAAAGACGGTTATTGATCCGTTTGCGCCCCACCAAGAACTGGTTTCTAAATTGATGGAGCATCAAGCTACCCACTATGAGGCGGAAATTGCGTCCAAGCTGTGCCTGAGCGGGCCCCATAAGGACGACATCGAGGTCACCGTCAACGGACGCAGTGCACGGCAGTTCTGCTCCCAGGGACAGGTACGCACCGCTGCGCTGGCGCTGAAGCTGGCCGAGCGTGAAATCCACAAAAACGCCATCGGCGAGTATCCCGTGATGCTGCTCGACGATGTGTTATCGGAGCTTGACCCCAAGCGGCAGGAGTATGTCTTAAACCGCATTGCAGGCGGTCAGGTATTCATCACCTGCTGCGAAAATGATCGCTTGGATACCCTGCTTCACGGCAAGGTGTTTCATATCAAAGACGGGGAGGTTGTGTAATGGGTTTTCTTCACATCGGCCAGAATGTGATGCTGGAGGATAAGCGGATCATCGGTATATTTGATCTGGATATCACCTCACAGTCCAAACTGACAAGACAATTTTTGAACATGGCGGAGGAGGACGGCGTGGTGCTGGACGCCTGCGAGGACATTCCCAAGTCCTTTCTGGTGTGCGACCACCCCTATCACCGTCAGATCGTGTATATATCGCAGCTCAATACCCAGACGCTGCTGAAACGTTCCCAAGAAGAAGGAGAGAAGAATCTATGTCTGAACTGGAAAAAGTAACCGCCGCCACGGAAGAATACGGTGGGTCTAATATTCAGGTGCTGGAGGGTCTTGAGGCCGTCCGTAAGCGCCCGGGTATGTATATCGGCTCCACCAGCGCCAGCGGTCTGCATCATCTGGTGTATGAAATCGTGGATAACTCCATTGACGAGGCACTGGCCGGTTTCTGCACGGATATTACCGTGACCATCAACGAGGGTAATACCATCACCGTTACCGATAACGGACGCGGTATCCCCGTGGACATCCAGCCCCAGACCGGCAGACCTGCCTTGGAGGTGGTCTTCACCGTGCTGCACGCCGGCGGTAAGTTCGGCGGTGGCGGCTATAAGGTGTCCGGCGGTCTGCACGGCGTGGGTGCGTCCGTGGTTAACGCACTTAGTGAGTGGCTGACCGTGCAGGTGCACAAGGAAGGTAAGATCCACGAGATGGCCTTCTCCCGCGGTGACATCACCCGTGAAATGACCGTCGTGGGTGAGACCGACCATACCGGTACGATTGTCACCTTCAAGCCCGATGGTGAGATGTTCGACACCTTGGAGTATGATTACGAAATCCTCCATACCCGTATGCGCGAGCAGGCCTTTTTGAATGCAGGTCTGCGCATTACCATCACCGATGCACGCGAGGGTAAGGAGCAGAGCGATACCATGTGCTACGAGGGCGGTATCCGGGAGTTCGTGACCTATATTAACCGCAATAAGAATGCCCTGCACAGTGAGGTCGTGTATATGGCCGGCGCGAAGAATGACTCCACCGCCGAAATCGCCTTGCAGTATAATGACGGCTATAACGAGACCATGGTGTCCTTCGCCAACGACATTCGCACGCCGGAGGGCGGTATGCACGAAACCGGCTTCAAGGCGGCGCTGACCCGCGTGCTCAATGCCTACGGCATCAAATACGGCATGATCAAGGGTGATGATAAGGTGTCCGGCGAGGATTGCCGTGAGGGTATTACCGCCGTGATTTCCGTCAAGCTGACCGAGGCGCAGTTCGAGGGTCAGACCAAGGCCAAGCTGGGCAATGCTCATATCCGTACCTTGGTGGATAATCTGGTCAGCGACCAGTTGATGGTGTATCTGGAAGAACACCCCGTGGTGGCACGCACCATTCTGGATAAGGCGCTGACCGCCAACCGCGCCAGAGAGGCGGCACGCAAGGCACGCGAGTCCATTCGCCGCAAGACGGCGTTGGGCGGTGCCGCTATGCCCGACAAGCTGCGCGACTGCAACGAAAATAACCCCGAACTGACCGAGCTCTACATCGTAGAGGGTGATTCCGCAGGCGGCAGCGCCACACAGGGCCGTGACAGCCGCTTCCAGGCAATTTTGCCGCTGTGGGGCAAGATGCTGAACGTGGAAAAGGCCCGCGCCGACAAGGTGTACGGCAACGATAAACTCCAGCCCGTCATCACCGCCTTGGGTGCCGGTATCGGCGAGGAGTTCGATACCAATAAGCTGCGCTATCACAAGGTCATCATCATGGCCGATGCCGATGTGGACGGTGCCCATATCCGTACGCTGCTGCTGACCTTCTTCTTCCGCTTCATGCGCCCGATGATCGAGCAGGGCTACGTCTATTCCGCCGTGCCGCCTCTGTATAAACTCTCCCGCGGCAAGCAGACCCGCGTGGCCTACAGCGATGAAGAACGCGATGCCGTGTCCGCGGAAATGCGCGGCAGCAATCCCGATGCGAAAATTGACATCAGCCGCTTTAAGGGCCTTGGTGAAATGAACCCCCACGAGCTGTGGGAAACCACCATGGATCCCGAAAAGCGTACACTGCGCCGCATTACGCTGGACGATGCCGTCCGCGCCGATGAGACCTTTACCGTGCTCATGGGCGAGAAGGTAGAGCCACGCAAGGAGTTTATTGAAAAGAACGCGAAGTACGCGGTCAATTTGGATTACTAAAGGAAGGAGGCCACTATGAGTAAGAAACCCCAATACGATCCCGAAGAAATTCGGTATCCCAATCAACACATCGTGGAATCTCCCCTTGTGCCCGAAATGGAGAACTCCTATATCGAGTACGCCATGTCCGTGATCGTGGGTCGTGCGCTGCCCGATGTGCGTGACGGCCTCAAACCCGTTCACCGCCGTATCCTTTACGGTATGTATGAAGACGGTCTGACCTACGATAAGGCATTTCGCAAGTGCGCCACCGCCGTCGGTGATGTACTCGGTCGCTATCACCCCCACGGTGACGCCTCCGTGTACGATGCTCTGGTGCGTCTGGCTCAGGATTTCTCCCTGCGCCATCCCCTTATTGACGGTCACGGTAACTTCGGTAGTATCGATGGCGATCCCCCCGCTGCTTACCGTTATACCGAGGCACGCCTTTCTAAGCTTTCTAATGAAATGCTGCGCGACATCGAAAAGGATACCGTCAACTGGGATCCCAACTTCGATGAAAGCCGCAAGGAACCCCGCGTGCTGCCCAGCCGTTTCCCCAACCTGTTGGTGAACGGCTCAAGCGGTATCGCCGTGGGTATGGCCACCAATATTCCCCCTCACAATCTGCGTGAGGTCATCGGCGCGTGCATCTGCGTGCTTCAAGATCCCGATGCCACGCTGGCGGATCTCATGGAGCACGTCAAGGGCCCCGATTTCCCCACCAGCGGTATCATCATGGGCCGCAGCGGCATCCGTGCCGCCTATGCCACGGGCCGCGGCAAGATCGTGGTGCGTGCCCGTCATGAGTTTGAGGAGTTCGGTCATGACCGTATCCGCATTATCATCACCGAGCTGCCCTATCAGGTCAACAAGCGCATGCTCATCAAGAATATGGCCGAGCAGGTGGAGGATAAGCGCCTTGAGGGTATCAGCGATATCCGTGACGAGTCTGACCGCAACGGTATGCGTATCGTCATCGAGCTCAAGCGCGATGCCAATCCGCAGGTGGTCATGAACCGCCTCTTTGCTCAAACCGCATTGCAGAGCAGTTTTGCCATCAATATGCTGGCACTGGTGGACGATCAGAAGCAGCCCAAGATCCTTTCCCTGCGCCATATTATCGACGAGTATCTCCGGTTCCAGGAGGAAATCATCGTGCGCCGCACCCAGTACGACCTGAAGAAGGCATTGGAGCGCGCTCACCTGCTGGAAGGTCTGCTGATCGCGCAGGACAATATTGACGAAGTCATCCACATCATCCGTACCAGTTACGATGATGCCAAGGAAAATCTGATGAAGCGCTTCGGTCTGGACGACGTGCAGGCGCAGGCGATTTTGGATATGCGCCTGAAGGCACTGCAGGGTCTGGACCGCGAGAAACTGCAAAACGAGTATAACGAGCTGGAAGAGAAGATCGCTTACTTCCGCCGCGTTTTGGGTGACGAAAATCTGGTCAAGTCCATACTGAAAGAGGAACTGCAGGCCATCGCCGACAAGTTCGGTGACGACCGCAAGACCGAGATTCAGGATGTGGAGGACGAGATCGACATCGAAGACCTCATCGAGGAGGAGCAGTGCGTCTATACGCTGACCAAGAACGGCTACATCAAGCGCACACCCGTCAGCGAGTACAGCGCACAGAGCAAGGGCGGCATGGGTAAGAAGGGCATCACCACCCGCGACGAGGACTATGTGGCCGATGTGTTCACCGCCTCCACCCACGATTACCTGCTGTTCTTCACCGATACGGGTAAGGTCTATCGCAAGAAGGGCTATCAGATTCCCGAAAGCGGCAAGGCCGCCAAGGGTATCGCCGTGGTCAATGTGATTCAGGTGGAAACGGACGAGCGCGTACAGGCCATGCTTCACTTCCGCGATATGGACGATAACCTGAAACTGACTATGGTCACCAGGAACGGTACTACCAAGCGCTTGGATGTGGCACTTTTGAAGAATATTCGCCAAAGCGGGCTGCGTGCCATTAACCTCGATGAGGGCGACGAACTGGTGTCCGTCATCGAAACCGATGGCAATGCCAATATTCTCATCGCCACCCATGACGGTATGGCCTGCTGCTTCGATGAAAACGACGTGCGCAGCATGGGTCGTACGGCCACCGGTGTGCGTGGCATCCGCCTGCGCGAGGGTGACTATGTCATCGGTGCCGCCAAGGCGGTACCGGGCTGTCAGGTATTGTCTATCACCGAGCGCGGCTACGGCAAAAAGACGCCGGTGGAGGAATACCGTATTACCAACCGCGGCGGTATCGGTATCAAGAACTATGAGGTCACGGAAAAGACCGGCCATGTGGTTGGCATGAAGGTAGTCACCGGTGAAGAGGATCTGCTGTTGGTGACACAGAACGGTATCATGATCCGCACCGATGTGGACAGCATCCGCACCACCGGCCGTGCCACGCAGGGCGTGATCGTCATGCGATTCAAAGAAGAGGGCGACAGCGTGATTTCGCTGGCGCTGGCCGATAAGGACGAAGACGATGCCTGAGATGCAAATCATTGCCCGTATCCGCAGTCCTTTTCCGGAGAAATTCGGTGTGCCGCGGCAAAGTGGCTTGGTGAACAGTCTGCTTTCCCAGATTGTGTTTGAAGAGGACTATCGCAACGCTGATGCAGTGCGTGGATTAGACGGTTTCAGCCACATTTGGCTGATTTGGCAGTTCAGTAAGGCGGTGCGTGAGGACTGGTCACCTACGGTGCGTCCGCCGCGGCTTGGCGGTAACGAGCGCATGGGTGTGTTTGCCACACGCTCGCCCTTCCGTCCCAATGCCATCGGCCTTTCCAGCGTGAAGCTGGAAAAAATTGAGCTTGACCCCAAGCTGGGGCCAATACTTCATGTGTCCGGTGCCGATCTGATGGACGGTACGCCGATCTTTGACATCAAGCCCTACCTGCCCTATTGCGACAGTCACCCCAATGCCGTAGGCGGTTGGACGGATGAGGCGGATAACCGTCTGCTGCAGGTCAATTTTCCCGAAGAGTGCTTGTCGCAAGTGCCGGAAGCACAGCGTGAGGGTCTCATCGGTGTGCTTGCAAGTGATCCCCGACCCCGGTATCAGAATGACCCCGAGCGGGTATACGGCATGAGTTTTGGCGGCGTGAATGTGAAATTCACCGTCGATGGAGAGCAGTTGACGGTAAGAGAAGTGGAGTAAAGGTTGTCTTTGACGGCATACTTTTGCCATGTGTGAATGGAATTGTTTCGCGGTTTCGACCGCGAGGTGCTTTTGTCATTAGCGACAAAAGATAGTCCACCGTCAAACCAACCGTTTCGCCGTCTGCGGCAGCAATAAGTTGCAACAGCGGTCATATTTGCACCAACGAATAAAAACCACATTCATTCGCGTGGCAGAATGTAATTCGTTTCCTCTGCAGCATAGCCGCGAGAGGGAGTCTTTAGAACCGCAGGTTCTGAACGGCGTTTTTGCCTACTTTTTCCGCTGATGGAAAAAGTAGGCCGTCGGAGACAAATGTTGCGTAATAAGGAGCAAAGATGAAAACAGTAACAATCTATACCGACGGCGCCTGCAGCGGCAACCCCGGCCCGGGCGGTTGGGGTGCGATCCTCGAATGGAACGGCATCGAAAAAGAGCTTTCCGGCGGCGAGGCGCAGACCACCAATAACCGCATGGAGCTGACGGCGGTGATCCGCGCGCTTCGTATGTTGAAAGAAACCTGCATCGTTGAGCTGTACTCCGATTCCAAATATGTGATCGACGCGCTTTCTAAGGGTTGGGTCTACGGTTGGAAGAAAAAAGGCTGGATCAAATCCGATAAAAAACCGGCGCTGAACACCGATCTGTGGGAACAGCTCCTGCCTTTGATCGCCCAACATGAGGTGCATTACCATTGGGTCAAGGGCCACGCGCAAAACGCAAAAAACAACCGCTGTGACGAGATGGCGGTGGCAGAAAGTAAAAAATTTTGAGAAATTCACAAATTGTTCATTTCAACTTCATGAATCGGACAATTTTATCGGTTAGTATCAAACCATACAAAGGAACCATTCCTGATGTGATTTTCTCTCTCTCCTAACAAACACACAAAGAAAAAGCGTACCGACCTCGGTGCGCTTTTTCTTTTATTTTTCCTTTTAAAATTCTGTTCGCTGTGCTACAATAACTCCAACGAATGAGAAAAGGGAGGAACCCCCTATGGAATTTAACGCAAAACTGCAGTTGGCAGGCCTTTTGGAATGGATGAATGAGCAGATGAAAAGCTGCGGCGGCAAAACAGCGGTTATCGGCATCTCCGGCGGCAAGGACAGCTCCACCGTGGCGGCGTTGGCTGTGGCGGCCTACGGCAAGGAAAATGTGTACGGCGTGCTGATGCCCGACGGTGTCCAGCCCGACATTGACTACAGCAACGGTCTGGTGGAGGTGCTGGGTATTCCTCATTGCACCTTTAATATCCACGATGCCACCTCCGGTATCCTCAACGAGATGGAGCGCGTGGGCATGGAGCCCAGCCGCCAGACGAAGGTGAATCTGCCCTCCCGTATCCGTATGGCAACGCTATACGCTATTGCCCAGACCGTGCCCGGCGGCATCGTCATCAACACCTCCAACCTCAGCGAGGACTGGGTGGGTTACTGCACCATTTACGGCGACAGCGCCGGCGCATTTTCGCCGCTGGGTATGTATACCACGGAGGAGGTCATTGCCTTGGGTCGTGAATTGGGTCTGCCGGAAAAATTTTTGATCAAAGCGCCCTCTGACGGTCTGACCGGACTGACGGATGAGGATAATCTGGGCTTTACCTACCATGCTGTCAACGAATATATCCGCAAGGGCGTGGTGGATCCCGAGATCAAGAAGCAAATCGACCATAAGCATCAGGTCAGCCGCTTTAAGTTCCAGACGCTTCCGGTCTATCAAAACGGTATGCCCATTGTATTGGATGAGCCCACAGACTATTATAATCCCAACAAGAAGTAAAAAAAAGAGGAGCGTCTGCTCCTCTTTTTTTATCCCAAAAGTCCCGTCACATCCTCCAGCGTCAGCGCCGGCTGCAAAGCCAGGGTGATACCGTAACCGATCAGGCGGCTCAATTCCCGTACACGCTGATCGATGTCCCGTGTAGTGAGAAACAGCTCCTCGCCGCTCTTATCGCCTAAGTCCGTGGTGCTGATGACGGTAGGCAGACCCACGGCGATGACCGGTACGCCCAGAGTATCTTTGTTGATGGCGGCGCGGTGATTGCCCACGCCCGAGCCGGGGATCAGTCCGGTGTCGGATAGCTGCACCGTGGCACAAAGACGCTTGCGTTCCCGTGCGGCCAGAGCGTCAATCACGATGACGGCGGCTGGCTTTACCTGTGCCGCCACACCCTGCACCAGCTCCAGCGTTTCCAATCCCGTGCAGCCGATAACGCCGGTGGCCAAAGCCGAAACGGGGGTAAAGGTGTGGAACTGCAGCGGCAGCGCCGTTACCATATGCCGTGTCACCAGCAGGTTTTCCAAAGCCATGGCACCGACCGCGTCGGCAGTCATGGCACGGTTGCCCAATCCCACCACCATGGTGGGTGTATCCTGTCCCACGCTGGGCAGCAGGGCGGTCAATTCCTCGGCAAGACACCGTGCGCCTCGTGAGAAAAAACCGGACTGGCGGCGAAAATAGGGTTGGAGGTCAATGGTCACATAGCGTCCCATGGGTTTTTCCATCCGCTGTGCGCCTGCGTCGTTGGTGATGTCCAGCGCGGTCACTTCGTATCCCTCGCGCATTTGTTCGGTGATATGCACACCGTCTTTGGCGGAAATTTTTTCTTTTCCGCCTAATTTTTCCGCTGTTTCCAGCGCCAGATCTGTGCGATTATTTGTCATATTTGTGTCCGGCACTTCCTTTCAAGCACAAAATATTGTGGGTTAAAATTAGATTTTCCCACGAAAAAGAAAATATGCGAAAAAGATCAGTAAATATTGAAAAAGTGCTTGCAATTTTCAGAAAAAGATGCTAAAATATCATCCTGCGTGGAAGTGTTTGTATACGAAGCGCAAAATTCAATGCCGGGGAGGTGTTTGGTTTGCCGAATATCAAGTCTGCTAAGAAGCGTGTTCTGGTGGCAGAAGTGAGAAATGCTCGCAACAAGGCCAATAAGTCCGCACT
This sequence comes from Eubacteriales bacterium, assembly GCA_030529655.1. Classification (GTDB taxonomy): domain Bacteria; phylum Bacillota; class Clostridia; order Oscillospirales; family Oscillospiraceae; genus Vescimonas. The sequence continues at coordinate 713 of JAUMWJ010000036.1, read as the reverse complement.
GAAGACTGCTATCAAGAAGTTCGAGGCTGCTGCCGTTGAAGGCAATCGCACCGAGGCCGAGGGCACTTACAAAGTCGCAGTCAAGGCGATCGACAAGGCCGCTGCTAAGGGTCTGCTGCACAAGAACAACGCAGCTCACAAGAAGAGCGCGCTGACTCTGAAGCTCAACCAGATTGGCTAATTGAACCAAACCAAAGGACATCCGCAAGGATGTCCTTTTCTTTTTGCGATTTTGCCCGTAAGGTATATTGTTTTTAGATCCCTCTGGGGGCCTACTTTTTTCATCAACGGTGGGGATTGTTTCGCGGTTCCGACCGCGAGTTACTTTCTGTATGAGCAGAAAGTAACCAAAGACTCATTTAACACCAAGGTTTTAAAGATTCCTTGCGCGTACAGATGGGATAGTAAACGGAGATTGCTACCTCGCGTGGCGATAGAGCAGAGGAAACTTTGCCTAAATCAGGAACCGTTCCTACTCCTAACCCGCTCGTCCGCTCCAATGTGCAAAATATAGGAGTTTGTACGCCTACCGTTCCACCGTCTGCGGCAGCAATAAGTCGCAAACGAGGTCATATTTGCCACAACGATAATCACCATATTTGTTCGCGAAGTAAAAATACATTCTACTCATCCGCGGCATAGTCGCGAAAAGGATTTCCAAAAACCATAGGTTTTTGGCGGCGTTTTTGCCTACTTTTTTCGCTGATGAAAAA
>JAUMWJ010000035.1 GCA_030529655.1 Eubacteriales bacterium | reverse complement strand
CACCCACAATGGGGATCTCGCGGTTCATGATAGGCAGGATGCAGGTCTTGCCGATCAAGTGCTTGAACTTTTCATCCTCAGGGTTCACCGCCACACCGGTATCGCCCATCATGGTTTCAGGACGGGTGGTAGCGATCATAATATCGCCGCTGCCGTCAGCCAAGGGATAGCGAATGTACCACAAATTGCCCGGCTTGTCCGTATACTCTACCTCGGCGTCGGACAGCGCAGTCAGGCAGTTGGGGCACCAGTTGATGATGCGGCTTCCCTTGTAGATAAGCCCTTTGTCGTACAGCTCGCAGAAGGTTTCACGCACGGCCTTGGAGCAACCCTCGTCCATGGTGAAACGGGAGCGTGTCCAGTCGCAGGAGGCGCCCATCTTCTTCTGCTGCTCCACAATACGGTTGCCGTACTTCTCTTTCCAATCCCACACACGCTCGAGGAATTTCTCGCGGCCTAAATCGTAGCGGGTCAATCCCTCTTCCTTACGCAGGTTTTCCTCCACCTTGATTTGGGTGGCAATGCCGGCATGGTCGCTGCCGGGCAGCCACAGCGCCTCATAGCCCTGCATACGCTTAAAGCGGGTCAGAATGTCCTGCAAGGTGCAGTCCAGTGCGTGACCCATGTGCAGTTGGCCCGTGACGTTGGGTGGCGGCATAACGATGGAGAAGGGTTTCTTATCGGGATTGGGTTCGGCTTTGAAGCAGTCGTTATCCATCCACATCTGGTAGATACGCGCTTCCACATCGCGCGGATCATACACTTTCGGCAGTTCTTTACGCATATGATTTACTCCTTTTCAGAAATTCGGCAAAACAAAAAGTCCGCTCCGTTTTGCCTTTGCAAAACAGGGCGAACATCAAGTCCGTGGTACCACCTGTATTCGGGATTGCTCCCGCACTCTGTCGATGCCTACACATCGCGTCCCGATAACGGCGGACACACCGTTGGCGCTTACTGACCGTTCAGCGCAAAGCTCCGGGACGACTTGAGCGGTACCTCACGGGAACTTACACCGACCGTTCCCTCTCTTTGCCTCAGCACTCCGCCTACTGCTTCCCTTCATAGCATTTTTCGTATAGGACAAGTATAGTATACCTCTCCCCGCTTGTCAAGAGTTCTATGCAGACACAAGAAAAACCTACATGTGCGGTCAACTTGGGAAAAGATAATATAACGCTACTGCTACGATGTTATTTGACATGTGCAGCATAATGGGAAAGCATAGATTTTTCGTCTTTACATACAGAACCGAAAGCCACAGTCCCGTGACACAATAAGGCAGCATCACCACCAACTGTTCCCACGCACCGTCGAGTATGACATAGGGCAGCACATGCAGCAAACCGAAAACAACTGCCGTGATAAGGTGTGCAGCCCATTTATTCCACAAATACAACGGGCGAAACAGTGTAAAACGGCATACGATTTCCTCAACAACAGGTCCGATAATCACGACACAAAGGACATATAACATTGGATTGACCGTCAACTGTTCCGCATTTAAAATTGCTTCATTCTGATTGACAAAAAAACTGTTAATAATCGGATTAAGCAATATGTCGGTAAAATTAGACAACAGGAAGACGATATATAGATACTCGAATTGCTTTTTCCTGATTTCCGATTTCTCTGTGAAAAGACTTTGTATGGTACTACAGAGCGACTCATTGAATATTTTGATCGCTAATATCAGGATAGCGGTATCAATAATCAGGGAGCGAATCACCTCTGCATCAAAAAATGCGTCCATGGCTGCTTTTGCAGGCGGCAAAAGGAACAAGCCAATTATTTCCACTAATAGTTTTAAGACAAAAACAACAGTGAACGGCACAATTATTTGGTCTGCAGCAAACAACAGCACACTCTTTTTCCACATGCTTTTTTCATAGTATTCGGCAAAATCCGTGGCAATTATCTCTTTTTCTTCCACAATAATTTCCCTCCCCATGACAACTAACCATCAGCGGTATAAAGCCGCTGATGGTTAGTTATTACATCTTATCGCTTGTTGGAACGGACCCAGATGCCCTGTTTTTCTGCTGCGGCAATCAGCTCGTCACGGAATTGGGGATGTGCCACGGAAATAAGGCCCTCGGCGCGCTGCCATGTGCTGCAGCCCACCAGATTCACGCCGCCGTATTCGGTAACTATGTAGTAGGCCAAGCTGCGTGGATCGGTAACGATGTCGCCCTGCATAATGGTGGGATTGATACGGGATACCATCTCGCCCTGTTTGTTCGTAAAGGAAGATGTCAGGCAGATAAACGCCTTACCGCCGCGAGATACCGCCGCACCCTCCAGGAAGTCCAACTGACCTCCGGTACCGCTGATCTGGCGTACACCGGAGGTTTCCGCACAGATCTGACCGTAAAGATCAACGGAGATACAGTTATTGATGGATACAAAGTTATCCAGCTTTCCCACATTAGAGGGATCATTACAGTAAGAAATGGGATAAGTCACCACGCCGGGATTCTCACGGATCCAGTCATACAGATCCTGTGAGCCAATGGCAAGTCCGAACACGCTCTTATAGCGATCCAGATTCTTCTTGCGGTTGGTGATCTTTCCTGCCTTATACATATCCAGATAGGAGTCACACAGCATTTCCGTGTGGATACCCAGATCCTTCAGGTCGGACTTAGCAATCATCTGGCCAACAGCGTTAGGCAGCGAGCCGATACCAAGCTGCAGCGTGGAACCGTCCACCATGTTCTGCACCACATATTCGGCAATCTTCATTTCTGCCTCAGAAGCGGCAGGAGATTTCACGCCTGGCAGTGGAGGATGCTCGCCTTCTACGATCATATCCACATCGTCGATATGGATACATTCGTCCAAACCGCCGTAAACCCAAGGCAGATTCTCATTGATTTCTAAAATCACCACGTCTGCCTTATCCAGTACACTTCGGGCAGAGGCATTGCTGACAGAAAAGTTAAAGTAACCGTGCTCATTCATGGGCGTAACGCACATCATCGCCACATTGACCGTGAGGAAATGCGAATAATAGGCGCCCAAATTACGGAACACCATGGGGATAAAATTACACAAGCCATTATCGCAGAGTTTACGCTCATAGCCGGACATATGCCAGCTATTATAGAGGAAGTGTTGGCGCGATGGGTCGCATTCCACCATCTGGATCGGCTGCTGGATCAGATAACCTCTCACCTTCACATCGAACAGTTCATCTCTTCTTTTCGCGATGGCAGCATCCATCAAAGACGGAAAGGCTCCGCCCATGGAAATGTCCAACCAGTCACCGCTTTTTACGACCTTGGCCGCTTCGTCCGGCGTGCAGAGCTTTCGTTTGTATTCAGATGAGTAATCAAATGGTATTGCCATATACTTCGTCTTCCTTTCTTTGCCTGTCGGTACGGTCTATCCTCTATTTGTTAATTTTATCACCATCTCGTCTGTTTGTCAATCCTTTAACAAACTTTTTGCAAGGTGAGAGAGAATTATAAGGCGAGCCGAGGTAAACATTTACCTCGGCTCGTATCAAAAAACGATTAGTCTTCGCTGCGGCGCTTGTAGTACTCGTACTTGGCCTTTGCAGCCTCCTCTGCCTCGGCGAACAGCGTCTTGGCATTTTCGGGGAAGCTCAGTTCCAGAGAAGCATAGCGCACTTCGCCCTTCATGAAGTCATATAGGGCCATGCTCGGTTCCTTGGAGTCCAGCGTAAACTTCTTATTTTCAGGATTGTAGCGATACAGATTCCAGTAACCGGAGTTAACGGCATCCTTCATCTCCTGCTGCACATTATTCATACCCTTCTTAATACCGTGGTTGATACAGGGCGCGTAGCAGATAACGATAGAGGGGCCCTTATGGGCTTCGGCTTCCTTGATAGCCTTGATGAGCTGATTGGGATTGGCACCCATGCAGCACTGTGCCACATACACATCGTCATAGGACATCATCAAAAGACCCAGATCCTTCTTCTTAGTCTTCTTACCGGATGCCTGGAACTGTGCCACGGCGCCAACGGGCGTGGCCTTGGAGGACTGTCCGCCGGTATTGGAGTACACCTCGGTATCCACCAACAGCACATTCACATCCTCACCCATAGCGAAAACGTGATCCAAACCGCCGTATCCGATGTCGTAGGCCCAACCGTCGCCGCCGTACATCCACATGGTCTTCTTGGACATATCGTTCTTGCGCTTGAGGATCTCGGCAACGACAGCCTGCTCCTCCGCATTGAACTTGCCGCTCTCCAGCAGCGCCACCAGCTCACGGGTAGCAGGCGTGGAGGCATCCAGATCATCATAGGTCTCGAACCACTTAGCAATGGCCGCCTTGATGGCCTCATCCTTGGTCATAGTATCCAGTTGGCGAACATACTCCGTCACAGCGGCGCGCAGCTGCTTAACAGCCAGGCACATACCGTAGGAGAACTCTGCGTTATTCTCAAACAGAGAGTTGGACCATGCAGGCCCCTTGCCCTCTTTGTTCTTGCAGTAAGGAACGCAAGGCATGGCAGCGCCCCAGGCTTGGGTACAACCGGTGGCGTTAGCCAGATACATCTTGTCGCCGAACAACTGGGTCAGCAGCTTCACATAAGGCGTCTCGCCGCAGCCGGCGCAGGCACCGTTAAACTCCACCAGCGGCTGACGGAACTGACTGCCCTTCAGGGAGAACTTATCCACTTTGTCGTTCTTCTCGGACAGATTCAAAACATACTGCCAGTTGGTCTGATCCAAAGACACCTCATGGGCAGGCACCATCTTCAAGGCCTTTCCGGATTTCGGGCAGGAGCTGACACAGCTGCCGCAGCTGGTGCAGTCCAGAGTAGAAACGCCCATGGTGTACTTCATACCCTTCAGCGCGGGGCCCTTGGCGTCTACCAGTTCCATACCGGCAGGTGCATTGTTGGCCTCATCCTCGTTCAGCAGGAAGGGGCGAATAACTGCGTGGGGACAGACGAAGGAGCACATATTGCACTGCAGACATTCGTCCTTATCCCAAACGGGCAGATGCGTTGCAATACCGCGCTTCTCGAACTGAGAAGTACCCAAGGGCATGGTGCCGTCCTGCATATCCATGAAAGCGGAAACAGGCAGATTGTCACCCTTCTGGGCATTGATGGGCACCAGAATGTTTTTGATAATGTCAGGCAGATTCTCATCGGCAGGCTTGATAGCAGCACCGCTAAGGTTCTTCCAGCTATCCTTCACCTTGACTTCGACAACGGCATTGATACCGGCATCCACGGCCTGCAGGTTCATATTGACGATCTTCTCGCCCTTGAGGCCATAAGTCTTCTTGACCGCAGCTTTCATATGTTCCACAGCATCCGCAACGGGGATGACGTTGGCCAGCTTGAAGAAGGCAGCCTGCAGCACCATGTTGGAGCGATTGCCCAGGCCCAGTGCCTGAGATTCCTTGTTGGCGTCAATGATGTAGAACTTGATGTCGTTCTCGGCAATGTACTTGAGAATATCGCCGGGCATCTTCTCTTCCAACTGATCCTCAGACCACTCGCAGTTCAGCAGGAAGGAGCCGTGGGGCTTCAGCTCGGAGATGATGTCATACTTGGTCAGATAGGTCTGGTTATGGCAGGCTACAAAGTCAGCGTTGCTGACATAGTAAGTAGAACTGATGGGCTTCTTACCGAAACGCAGATGGCTCTTGGTGATACCGAAGGACTTCTTGGTATCGTACTCAAAGTAAGCCTGGCAGTACATATCGGTGGTGTCGCCGATGATCTTGATGGAGTTCTTGTTGGCACCAACGGTACCGTCAGAGCCCAGGCCCCAGAACTTGCAGGAAATGGTACCTTCGGGTTCGGTCGGAAGTGCCGGGCCAACGGGCAGGGACAGCTTGGTCACATCGTCCTCAATACCGATGGTGAAGTGATCCTTCGGTGCATCCAGCAGCAGGTTATCGTATACGGCCTTGATCTGAGCAGGGGTGGTGTCCTTGGAGCTTAGGCCGTAGCGACCGGCATAGATCATGGGGCGGTTGCTGTCATTGATGTAAGCGGCGCAGATATCCTCGTACAAAGGCTCGCCGATGGAGCCGATCTCCTTGACGCGGTCAAGAACGGCGATCTTCTTCACGCTCTTGGGCATGGCAGCCAACAGATGCTTGGCAGAGAACGGGCGGAACAGATGTACCTGCAGGAAGCCAACCTTCTCGCCCTTGGCGTTCAGGTGATTGACCACTTCCTCCACGGTGCCGCCCACACTGCCCATGGCAACGATCACGCGCTCGGCATCGGGCGCACCGTAGTAGTTGAACAAATGATACTCACGGCCCGTCAGCTTGGTGATCTCGGCCATGTAATCCTCGACGATGTCGGGCAGCTCGTTATAGGAGGTGTTGTTGGCCTCACGGAGCTGGAAGTAAATGTCGGGGTTATCCACCAAAGAACGCATACGGGGATCTTCGGGGTTCAATGCGTTGGCACGGAACTCTGCCAGCGCCTCATAGTCCACCAGCTTGGCCAGATCGGAATACTCCAGACCTTCCACCTTCTGAATTTCATGACTGGTACGGAACCCGTCAAAGAAATGCAGGAACGGAATCCGTGCCTTGATGGCGGACAGATGTGCCACACCTGCCAGATCCATGATCTCCTGCACGCTGCCGGAGGACAGCATGGCAAAACCCGTCTGACGGCAGTTCATCACATCGGAATGGTCACCGAAGATGGAGAATGCATGGGTACCGACGGTACGGGATGCCACATGCAGTACGCCGGGCAGACGCTCACCGGAGATACGATGCATGGTGGGGATCATCAGCATCAAGCCCTGAGATGCGGTAAAGGAAGTAGCCAGCGCACCGGCCTCCAGCGCACCGTGGCAAGCACCGCAGGCACCGGCCTCAGACTGCATTTCCACCAGACGGACGCTCTGACCGAAAATATTTTTCCGACCCTTTGCAGACCACTCGTCCGCATGCTCTGCCATGGGAGAGGACGGAGTGATCGGGTAGATGGCGGCAACTTCAGAGAACGCATATGCCACGTAGGCGGCAGCTTCGTTACCGTCGCAGATCTTCATGATCTTACTCATTTGCTTTTCCTCCTAATTATTCTATAATAAGGTATGCCCTCAAATTAAACATACCGTACAGATACATTCATTTTATCATTTACTCAAAAAAAGTCAATCTGTGTCTCCCCTATTTTTAGTTGGTAAAATGCATTAAAATCGGGCGGCTATCTTGTGATAGTCGCCCTAATATCATTGCAGCATTGCCAAAAATTCGTCCTCGGTGAGTACAGGAATGTTCAGCTCCTGTGCCTTACGCAGCTTGCTGCCGGCATTCTCGCCTGCCACCACATAGGTGGTTTTCTTCGACACGCTGCCGCTTGCTTTACCGCCGCGCTTTTCGATCATTTCTCCTGCTTCATCGCGGGTAAACTTTTCCAAAGCACCGGTCAGCACGAAAGTCATTCCGGCAAAACGATTGTCAACCTTTTCCTCTTTACAGAACATATTGACACCTGCCGCCTTAAAACGTTCGATCAAATCCTGCGACTGCTCGCTGGTGACCCAGCCGCGGATATACTCCGCCGTTACGCCGCCGATGTCGTCAATGGCTGTTAGTTCCTCAACGGAAGCCGCAGCAAACGCATCGTAGGATCCGAAATGATTGGCAATCACTTTCGCCGCTTTCTCCCCTACCTGACGGATTCCCAAGGCAAAAATCAAGTGCCACAGGTCGTTGTCCTTTGATTTTGCAATGGCGTTCACCGCATTTAGTGCCGACTTTTCTCCCATACGTTCCAACTGTGCCATATCCTGCACCGTCAGATCATAGAGGTCTGCGGGATTGGACACCAGTCCTGCCTCCACCAACTGCTTGATGACCGCAGGGCCTAAGCCGTCAATATCCATGGCGTTTCGGCTGGCAAAGTGGGTCAGATTTCGCAGCAGCTGCGCCGGACACTCTGCGCCTGTGCAGCGAACGGCAGCTCCGTCCGGATCACGCGCCACCGGTGCGCCGCAGACCGGGCAACGCTCAGGCAGATAGTAAGGCACCGTCCCTGCAGGACGCTCTTTTGTCACCACTTCCACGATTTCGGGAATGATTTCCCCTGCCTTTTGCACGATGACCGTGTCGCCGATGCGAATGTCCTTTTGGGTGATATAATCCTGATTGTGCAGCGTGGCGTACGTCACGGTAGTACCCGCCAGTCGGACAGGTTTTAACTCCGCCTTCGGTGTCAATACACCGGTACGGCCCACCTGTACCACAATGTTTTTCAGCTTCGTGGCCTTTTGCTCCGGCGGATACTTATAGGCCACCGCCCACTTGGGACACTTGGCGGTACTTCCCAGTATATCGCGGTCTGACAAGTTATTTAACTTTACAACCGCTCCATCAATATCAAAGGGAAATTCCATCCGTGTGTCGCCCAAACGGTCGATTTCCCGCAAGATTTCCTCCGCATCGGACAACGGCTCGTTGGGAATGGTGGGGAAACCCTGCTCACGGAGATATTGGATGGTTTCTGTGTGGGTAGTAAAAGTCCTGCCCTCCGCCAGCTGCAGATTAAAAACGGCAATATCCAACTTCCGCTGGGCGCAGACCTTGGGGTCTTTCTGACGCAATGAACCGGCCGCCGCGTTACGGGGATTGGCCATAAGGGGCTTGCCCTCGATCTCCAGTTGTTCGTTGATCTCCTCAAAGACACGGCGTGCCATATATACCTCACCGCGCACGATCAAACGGGGCAGTTTTTCCGGCAGCGTCTTGGGGATGGAGCGAATGGTGCGCAGATTCTCCGTCACATCCTCGCCTACCCGGCCGTCACCACGGGTCGCGCCCTGATAGAACACGCCGTCACGGTACTCCAAGGCCACAGACAGACCGTCGACTTTCGGCTCGATGCTGTACTCTGCCCGGGGTAAGGTTTCCAGCACCTTGTGGAGAAAATTCCTGACCTCACCGCTGTTAAATACATCCTCCAAACTCTCTAAGGGAACAGGATGCTCCACCTTGGCAAAGTCGTTCAGGTTTTGATCCCCCACACGCTGTGTGGGTGAATCGGGCGTAATTTCCTCCGGATGCTCGCGCTCTAAATCCTGCAAGCGGCGATAGAGATGGTCGTATTCATAATCGGACATGGTGGAAGCATCCAAGGTATAGTAAAGCCGGGCATTTTCGTTCAGCGTATCCCGAAGCTGCTTCATTTCCTCACGGTAATCCATATCGTCACCCTCTTTTATCCGTTGTTCATAATATAATCTTCTGCATATTCTTGAATTTCATCCGGTGCCGTGCTGAAATAGGTATAGTTTTCCGGCACAGTACCTACGATCACCGTTTCTGCCACGGCAATTTCATTGGAAACCTTCGTATATGTGGTAAACGTGGGCAGTAGGATACTGACATACACATCCACATCCAGCAGGATCTGATGCTTGGTCTGGTTGATACCGGCTGCCGTGAACACATTACGAAAAGACGCTGTTGTAGAGCCGACTGACTGCATTTTCACACTAATGCAAGGCCCTCGACCTGCCAATAGAGTTGACCCTGTCAGCGTACCTATTGGTATCGTCAATTCTGCCGTGGATACTTGGGATAGACGCTGCAAAATATCATCGGCAATCGATGTCTGCAGCCGATTTGCCTCTGCCATATTGCTTTGCAGTGCCGTTACATGACCATTGGCGTCCTTTTCAAAGGATACCAGCGTGCCGTAGTCAATTTCGCCCCGTTCCACCGCTTCATTTACCGCAGCAGCTACAATGCGGTTGACTTTATTGGACACGCTTGCCGTGGCAAGACTTGTCACAATGGGTTTCATGTGCAATAGTGCCACACAGCACAGTGCAATCAGTGCCGCCGCCGCAAATGACAGCCATACCGCCACTCGCTGCCGTGTGCTCATGCGTATAAAGCGCCATCTTTTCACGGCACACACCTCCGACAAAGTGTATGCCCTTACAGCTTTTCCTTATTCTTCCCAGCTATTGACAATATCCTTAAATGTTTTGCCGCGTACCATGAAGTTCTTGAACTGGTCAAAGGCAGCGCAGGCCGGAGACAGCGTCACCACATCGCCGCTCACGGCGTGGTCACGGGCATATTCCACCGCAGTTTGGAAGGGAGACACCATCGCTATCTCCGGTTTATCCACCTCATATCCCGGTGCTTTCTCCACGGCGTCTCTGATCTTATCTGCCGTAGCTCCGCAAAGCACCAACAGCTTTACATGCGCCACGATTTCCGGGCCCAACACATCAAAAGGTATGTGCTTATCATAACCGCCGGCGATCAGAATCACTTTTTCTTTGAAAGAACGCAGACCGGCAATGGTGCGGGAGGGACTGGAGGCAATGGAATCATTATAGAATCGCGCGCCATGATAGGTACGCACCAGTTCGATGCGATGCTCCACACCGTTAAACTCACGGGCAAACTTTACGATCACCTCATCGCTGACGAGGCCCTCCACAGCGGCAATGGCCGCCATGTAGTTTTCCACATTGTGTACGCCGGGTATCCGAATATCCTCGGTGGTCATGATCTGACGCTCTGTCCCGTTTTTACGCACGATGATCGCATCACCACGCAGGAACACGCCCTGTTTCAATTCCGCCTGACGGCTGAAATACAGCGCTGTGCCGGAGGCACGGCTGCCCTGCTCATGGGTAATGTCATTATCCCAGTTGAATACGGCAATATCATTTACCGACTGATGGCGGAAAATATTTTCCTTGGAGGCCACATACTCCTCCATGCCCTTGTGCATATCCAGATGGTTGGGCGCCAGATTCGTTACCACCGCGATATGAGGACTATGCTGCATGGTCATGAGCTGGAAAGAGCTGAGCTCCAACACGGCATAATCCGTCGCCTTCATCTCCCCTGCCTCGCACAGCAGTGGATGACCGATGTTGCCGCCCACATGGACGGTGTTGCCGGCGGCCTTCAAAAGCTCGGCAATAATGGTGGTAGTGGTCGTCTTTCCGTCGCTGCCGGTGACGGCAATGATGGGACAGGGGCAGACCTCAAAGAATACCTCCATCTCGCTGGTCAGTTGACTGCCCTGTTCCGTTGCAGAGAGCAGCTCCGGCACATCAGGGCGCAGACCGGGTGTGCGAAAAATCACATCCTGCCGCAAGTCCTTGAGATAATCTTCTCCCAGACGCAGCGTCGCGCCTGAAGTTTCCAATTCGTCTGCCAGTTCACCCAGATCCTCACGATTGCGCTTATCGCAAGCGGTCACGGCAATGCCGGCACCAAGCAGCATACGCAGCAGCGGTGTATTACTCACACCGATACCGATAACGGCAACAGTCTTATTCTTCAATGTGTTCAAATATTCCTGTAATGTCATATGGGGCTTCCTCCCACAATAAATTTAACTAATGTATTATACTGCAATTATCCTGATTATTCAATGCAAAATATTCTGAAAAAGGCACTGATGTGCCGTTGACTTTCCCCGTAATCTTAGGTAAAATAGGCATGCGAGTAAATCAGACAGTCGCGGGAACAAGGCGAAAGCCTGTTCATGAGGAAAGTCCGGGCTCCACAGGGCAAGGATAACGGGTAACGCCCGCCGAAGGCGACTTCAGGAAAAGTGCAACAGAGATATACCGCCAGCAAAGCTGCTCTGTGTTGGTAAAATGACGGCCGGTTGATGAAGACTTTCCCTTCTGCACGAGAGGGATAGTCTGAAAGGGGGACGCCAAGTCCCTCCTTTCAGGATTCCAATCACCCGCCCGCAGGCGACACAATTTCGAAGAAATTGTTCCACCCTTACCAGCAGAGCGCAGCTCTGCTGGTAAGGGTGGAAAGGCGAGGTAAGAGCTCACCCATCGGCTGGGAACAGTCCGATGCTGTAAACTCTATCCGGAGCAACACCGGTATGGGAGCATACGGTTGGCCCGACCGCTCCCGGGGTGGCTTGATCGCAGCGGCAACACTGCGGCTAGATAGATGACTGTCAAGACAGAACCCGGCTTACAGATTTACTCGCATCAAAGATATGAGGATGACAGCGTAAAAGCGCCGTCATCCTCCTTTTTTCTCCCGTTTTTCTTCCCATTTTCACACAATCTCCCTTTTCCTTGTTTATTTTGCACAGATTGCAGAATAAGATTGCGCCAATTTTTGTCATAATTGTATCTTTACATTAGTTCGGTAAAGTGGTAGATTGTTAGCGTAGTAAATAAATAGCACGATAAATTGTGCAAGACAAAATTATGGAGGAAATGAAAAATGAAAAAAATGTTAGCTTTGGTGTTGGCGCTGGTCATGGCACTCAGCCTGGTGGCATGTGGCCAGAAGGCCCCCGAACTCGACGTTTCTGAAAAGACCTTTGTCATGGGTATCGACCCTGAGTATCCCCCCTTCAGCTATCTGGGCGATGACGGTGAGTACACTGGCTTCGATGTTGAGGTCTGCAAGGCCGCTTGCGAGGAGCTGGGCTGGAACTTTGAAGTATTCGCTGTGAACTGGGATCAGAAGCTGGTGCAGCTGGATCAGAATGAATGTGACTGTGTCTGGTCCGGTATGACCATTCTGGACAGCATGAAGGACGCCGGTTATGTGATCTCCGCTCCCTACTTCGATAACACCCAGGTCATCATGGTCAAGGACGGCAGCGATATCAAGGGTTCTGCTGACCTGAAGGACAAGACCGTAGCCGTTCAGTTGGGTACCTCCGGTGAGGCCCTGCTGTCTGAGGATGGCAAACAGGCCGAGCTGGCCAAGAGCTTCGCTAAGCTGGTTACCTGCGATAGCTTCCTGAAGTGCTTCTCTGAGCTGGACGGCAATGCTGTGGACGCCGTGATTGTTGACAAGCCCGTGGCTGAGTCCTATGCCGCCAAAAACAATGGCTTCACCATCATTGACGAGAACCTGGGTGCTGAGCAGTACGGTATTGCTTTCCGCGCTGATTCCGCTGATCTGTGCACTCAGATCGAGGGCGCTGTTGCCAAGCTGGTCGAGAACGGCACTTATGCCAAGATCGCCGAGAAGTATCCCGACATCGTCAACAACCTGCTGTTCCTGGGCTAATCCACAGGCAAAGCAAATCACAAATATATACACTTCCCGGAAGCACGAGAATGCTTCCGGGATTGTGTGCGTTTTAAGAGTTGAGGAATTACTATGACATTACTGACTATGATCAAGTTAATGGGTGAGGGTTTCGGTAAAACCTGTGCCATTTTCTTTCTGACATTGCTGTTCTCCCTCCCCTTGGGCATGATCGTTGCCCTGCTGAGAATGAGCAAAAACAAAATTATCTCCAATGTAACACGCTTTATCATTTCCATCCTCCGCGGTACGCCTTTGATGCTGCAGCTTCTGGCAGTTACATACGGCCCCTACTACCTGTTCGGCATTTCCGTTTTCAAGGAAAAGCTGATTCCTGTGGTCATCGCTTTTGCCATCAACTACGCCGCCTACTTTGCCGAGATTTACCGCGGCGGTATTGAGTCCATGCCCGTGGGGCAGTACGAGGCAGCCGAGGTGCTGGGTTACACCAAGTTCCAGACCTTTATCCATATCATACTGCCTCAGGTCATCAAGCGTATCATGCCCAGTATCACCAATGAGGTAGTGACGTTGGTCAAGGATACCTCCTTGGCGTTCACCGTTTCCTATGCGGAGATGTTCACCATCGGCAAGCAGATCGCCAATTCCCAGACCAGCTTTACGCCGTTTTTGGTGGCCGGTGTATTCTATTTCGTATTCAATGCCATTGTGGACTTTGCCATGGGCAAGGTCGAAAAGAGCATGGACTATTACAAGTAAGGAGGTGCCGATATGAAACTGTTTGAAATGAACCATGTGCAGAAAAGCTTCAATGACAATACGCTGCACGTACTCAAGGACATCAGTCTCTCCGTTGAAGAAGGCGAAGTAGTGGCGATCATCGGCCCCTCCGGCAGCGGTAAATCTACCCTGCTGCGCTGTGCGACTCTTTTGGAAACCATGGATAGCGGCGATTTGGTGTATTTGGATCACTATGCTGCTAAGAATGATGATAAAGGCCATTCGGTCTATGCCGGCAAAGAACAACTGAAAAAAATTCGCAGCTATTTTGGCCTTGTTTTTCAAAATTTTAATCTTTTCCCCCACTACTCCGTACTGAAAAACGTAACCGATGCACAGATCCATGTGCTGGGCCGCAGCAAGGAGGATGCCGTCAAGCGCGGTATGGAACTGCTGCGCAAGATGGGCTTATCCGACAAAGCAGACGCCTATCCCTGCCAGCTCTCCGGCGGTCAGCAGCAGCGCGTGGCGATTGCCCGTGCTCTGGCAATGGATCCTCAGATCCTTTTCTTTGATGAACCCACCTCTGCCCTTGATCCGGAGCTGACAGGCGAAATCCTGAAAGTAATCCGTTCTCTGGCGGAGGAACACATGACCATGGTGATCGTCACCCATGAGATGGCGTTTGCCCGCGATGTGGCTGACCGCGTGATCTTTATGGACGGCGGCGTGATCGTGGAGCAAGGCGATCCGAAAGAGGTCATCAATCACCCCAAGGAGGAACGCACAAAGCAGTTTCTCTCCCGTTTTTCCAATCACTGAAAAAAGGCGATTCGCACAAGCGAATCGCCTTTTTTAGTCAAATTCCTGCCAAAACTCTTTGACAGCTTCCTCATAACCCTCCCGGTTCACAAGGTAACTGACACCGTGCTGGGCACCGGGCACCACAAACAAGCGGCACGGTGCGGCACAGGCCTGATAATTTTCCAGCGTCATTTCCAAGGGCACAAAGCTATCGTCTGTACCGTGGATCAGAAGCACAGGTTTCGTACATTTCTTTAACGCCATTACAGTTGAATCATCGCCGGGGCCGCAGTTGATCTTACGGCGACATAGACGATCAACGGACTTTCGCAGCAATCCGTACGGAATACGCATATTATCCTGTGCCACATGGCACCATATGGCTTCCGGAGAGGTAAAACCACAATCTGCCACGATGCCATGCACACGGTTTGAAAGCGTCAGTCCCGATGCCATCAGCACCGTGGTGGCGCCCATGGAAACACCCACTAAGTAAATGGGCAGATCCTGCTGTGTATTTTCCTCCAGCCACGCAAGCCAGTCAATACAGTCATAGCGTTCGGTCATACCAAACCCCATGGTTTCACCGCCGCTTTCTCCCTGACCGCGCTGCTCGGCATAGAGTATGCTGCAACCATTCTGATGCATAAATTCAGACGAGGCGCCAAAATCGTGATACCACGACGAGCGCCAGCCGTGCATGGCCAATACCACCCGTTTGGCGTCCTCGCAAGGATACCAATGCCCTACCAACGCAATGCCGTCCCGATTGGTAATGATCACACGGTCGGTAACCTTTTCACGCAGCGCTCGAGCCGGTGCCCTGCCTGCTTCATAGATAGCGGTATCGGAAATACCGCCCGTTATTCTGTCTTTATGTTTTCGGAACAGCTTTGGTTCCTCCCGATCTAACGCCTCGTCCATCAGAATTTTGATCGCTCCGGCCACCATGCCCATACCGGCAGCCGTTGCCGCAAATAGCCCACCGGCAATCGCCGCCTTTCGTTTTGCATTCTTCACCTGTCCGTCCTCCGTTCATTTTATTTAGTATACCACATTTTTGCGATTTCTTCAATAAATGTGTTTCTTTTGGCTCATACTTGCTAACATGAAATATGACTATTGATGCTTTGCTGATCATGGGATATAATAGTCATATAGTTTCCATCTGACAAGGAGCGACATATGAAAAAGATATTGATTATCGGTACAGGCGGTACCATTGCCTCAAAGCCATCGGCAGACGGGCTTGTGCCGGACCTTGACAGCAGACAGCTTCTCGAAAGCATCCCCTCCATTTCCGACATCTGCGATGTTGACTGTATACAGGCGTTCAGTCTGGACAGCACCAACGTGCGGCCTGAGCATTGGCTGATTCTGGCCGAGAAAATCCGGCAGAACTACCATCACTACGATGGATTTGTCATCACACACGGCACGGATACCATGGCATACACCGCAGCAGGATTGAGCTATCTCATACAAAACAGCAAAAAGCCCATCGTTCTCACCGGCGCACAAAAACCCATCGGTGACGAAATTACAGACGCCAAGCGCAATATAATTGATGCGCTCATCTATGCTGTCGAGGAAGGAAGTCACGGTGTCGCGATTGTTTTCTCCGGTGCTGTTATCTGCGGTACGCGCGCACGGAAAAACTATTCCAAGCGCTTTATGGCATTTGGCAGCATCAATTTTCCGGAGCTTGCGCGTGTAGAGGATGGACGGGTCATTCGTTATGTACCCGAACCTTACAGCGGTGAAACGGTGTTTTACAGTCATCTCAACACCAATGTAGGACTTTTGAAGCTGACACCGGGCATGAATAACGATGTGATGCGCTATGCGATTGATCGATACGACGGACTTGTGGTAGAGAGCTTCGGTGTGGGTGGTCTACCGGAATACTCTGACTTCTACCAGCAGATCAAGCGTGCTGTGGATCGCAATAAACTGATCGTCATGACAACCCAAGTACCCAACGAGGGAAGCGATCTCTCTGTTTATCGTGTGGGAAGCATACTGAAAAACAGTCTGCGTGTGCTGGAAGCACACGATATGACCAGCGAAGCTGTGTTGGCAAAGCTCATGTGGGTACTTGGTCAAACCGGCGATTTTGGCACAGCAGAAAAGTTATTTTACAGCACCATACATCACGACACGCTCTATCTATAAAACCTTATTTCAACACACTAAGGACATAGGATATGAAAAATATCCTATGTCCTTGTACACGACCGCGCATATTCCTGTCAAGCATCAACGCCGCCAAACAATAGGGCGGCATTGATTGTGTCATGAGTTTATTTCAGCATGGATAACACTTCTTCTTTCGGCCTGTAACCAACGGAAGTTCTGATCACTTCACCGTTTTTAAATAGCATGACTGTGGGGATACTTTCAATCTTATACTGATCGGCAAGGTATGGCTGTTCGTCGACATTTACCTTCCCGACCTTGAGCTTGCCATTATATTCCTCGGCAATTTCGGCAATCACCGGCGCCAGCATTTTACACGGTCCGCACCAACTCGCCCAAAAATCGACCAACACAGGTTGATTGGTGCACAGAACCTCCTGAGCAAAGTTCAGCTCTGTTAATACGATTTCAGCCATTTTTATTGCCCTCCTATGATTTCATATGCATCCTATATGCCAAAAATGTTTATGAGTAAAGATCTCCTATTCGATACGCAATGTTGTTGACATGATGTCAATAAGTGATCGGTATGACATGACACCAGTGACAGGTCAAATAGCCGACGCTGAGAAAGATCGTCTTGTCCTCGCTTTTGGCTTTGTCAAACGCTTCGTCGCACCCAGGTATGGCGATTTTTCCCGAGATAAGCGATTCATATTTCCCCTCCGTATTCAAATTCAAACGATGCTCTATCTGTCTCAAAAGCAAAAAGTATTTGGCCGTTTTTAGAAAAACTGTACATTGCGTGGCAGCAGGCACTTTCGTGAATGGTGCGTATCATATGCCCATTCACAGGTGCACATAATGGATGGCTGCGTTTTTCTATCAGCTTTGCTGTAAACTGATACGAACCCTGTGTGATAACCATTGCGCCGTCTGCCATTTTTACCACTCTTGCGCCAAAATAGGTAGCAAGACGGTATTCCCTGTCCTGCCATAAAATAACGCCGATAACACCGGTGAAATGACCCCCGCAAAAAGGTATGTTCCCTGCGCTCAGCATCAACGAGCCCCCCTCAAAAAAGCAGTGCGTCCATGCGTATTCGGCAGGAAATGAATAACCTCGGTCGCCTTCGATATAACCCAATGCATTATCGAATTGATAATGCACACCGTTTATGTGCATTTCGCCGTCTACACGGTGGCGCATACTGATCACGCTGTGGCGACATTCCATGAACGGCACATAACGAAATGGGCCCATGATGTCATATTTAACAGGTGTTAAATGACTGAAAGTTACCTCACCTGCAAGATCGAGATCGTCTGTGTGCAGTTGTATTTTCATGCCGTTTCTGCTGAAGAAATAGTTTCCGCACAAATGACTGACATTCCACGCTCCCTCGTCTGTAATCAGTTGAATGGAGCGGTTACCTTCGTGTATCGCCGGTATGATAGCCATAGTCTGCGTATCCGACTGACACTTGACATACCAACCGCAGAAATAATGATGCACCAACATACCTCCCTGAATGGATAAGATAGATCACTGTCTATTTTTTGCTGCAAAGCCGCGTAACATACATCAATACAGAAAAACTCACCCATGACACACGGATTTTATGTGTCATGGGTGAGTTTACTTACATTTCTCTTGTTACACGCTGAGCTGGTCGTCCAACACCAGCCCATCGTTATTTTTGGTCAGGAAGCCCAAGGACCATGCGCCGCAATAAGCAATAAAGTTGCGGTCACGGAAGTCCTGCAGCACACGGGAGTCCGTGCAAAGAGTAAGATCTTCCACTTTGCCGGGATATTCCTTAATGCGAATCAGATGGCTGTACGGCAATCCCTCCATCCGCAGCTCCACGCCGTATTCGTTCTTCATACGGTACTCGAACACTTCAAACTGCAGCGTACCGACAACACCTACTACAATGTCCTCATAGCCGCTGCCGGGAAATTTGAAAATCTGAATAGCACCCTCTTGTGCAATCTGTTCCACGCCCTTGATAAACTGCTTGCGCTTCATGGTGTCCTTAGGCGATACCGAGCGGAACAGCTCCGGTTCAAAGGACGGAATGCCGGAGTAGCGGAATTTCTTGCCCGGTACGGTGACGGTATCACCAATGGCAAATACACCGGAGTCAAACACGCCGATAATGTCACCGGCATAGGCCTCGTCCACAATCTCACGCTCGGCAGCCATCATGGATTGGGGCTGACTCAAGCGCATTTTCTTACCGCTCTGCACATGGTAATATTCCTGATCGCGCTCAAACTTACCGGAACAAATACGCATAAAGGTCAGGCGATCACGATGTGCCTTGTTCATATTTGCCTGAATCTTGAAGACAAACGCGGAAAAATCCGGCGAAAAAGCATCCACCACACCCTGATCGCTTTCACGGGACAGGGGCGCTGTCGTCATTTCCAAAAACGCCTCCAAAAACGGCTCTACGCCGAAGTTTGTCAACGCCGAGCCGAAGAACACCGGTGACAGCGTACCGTTCTGCACGGCCTCCAGATCAAATTCCTCGCCGGCGCCCAACAGCTCCACATCTTCGCGCAGCGTATTGGTCAACCGCTCACCGATCAGCTCCGGCAGCGTTGGATCATCCAGTTCCACCTCCGTAATGGCCGCCTTTCTGGCGTGACCGGCATCCGTAAAATGCAGAATCGACTTTTTCTTGCGGTCATATACCCCCTGAAACTCACTGCCGCAGCCAATGGGCCAGTTGACGGGATAGACATGGATGCCCAATTCCCGTTCCACTTCCTCGCACAGCTCCAGCGGATCCCGTGTTTCACGGTCCATCTTATTGATAAAGGTAAAGATAGGAATATGTCGCAGCGCGCACACCTTAAAGAGTTTTCTTGTCTGCGGCTCCACACCCTTGGCACCGTCGATCACCATGACGGCGCTGTCTGCTGCCATCAAGGTGCGGTAGGTATCCTCCGAAAAGTCCTGATGTCCCGGCGTGTCCAAAATATTGATACAATATCCATTATGGCGAAACTGCATGACAGAGGAAGTCACTGAAATACCACGCTGTTTTTCTATCTCCATCCAGTCGGAGGTGGCGGCTCTGGCGCGCTTACCTTTTACCTCGCCGGCCTGGGCGATGGCTCCGCCGTAAAGCAGGAATTTCTCCGTCAATGTGGTTTTGCCGGCGTCGGGATGAGAAATGATGGCAAAAGTCCGGCGGCGGGATATTTCATCGTGTAATGAGGCCATGTTTGTATCCTCCTGTATCGCGTATGGTCAAATCTTCATTATTATATACGCTAATTGCCATTTTGTCCACCTTTACTGCAAGAAAATCCCGTCTTCATGGAAATACCGGAAATGAGCGCACTTAGTGATTACCAGAAGGGGAAACTGAACGGAGCTTTGCATATTTTCTCTGTCCATGAAGGAATGACCGTAAGGTTTGACGGATTTGAAGCGGTCATCACCGAAATAGGAAAAAAAGAAGATTCCGGATATGTTTGCCCGCTCAGGTCGGATCAGACGATCCCTGACGGATTTTACGAGGGAAAAATTATTATCAAATGTCCGGGACGCGGAACGTGTTGGTCGGCGTTGTTTTGTTCAGAGAGCACTTGACAGCTAATCGCAATTAGCTTATAATGAGGCTAACTCAAATTAGCTAATTATGGAGGATAGAAATGTCAACAAAGGAACGAATCCTAAATGAAGCGCTGAGATTGTTTTCTAAAAAAGGATATAGTGAAGTCTATGTTGGTGATATTGCTGCAGCGGTTGGAATTAAAGCGCCATCTTTATATAAGCACTATAAGGGAAAGCAAGAGATCTTCGATTCCTGTGTGGAGAAGTTCTATGAAAGGATGACTCAGATAAGAAATGGCCTGTTACTTCCAGACACGCCTTCATCCCAGGCATCCTATGAGGCAACAGATTTAAATCAGATCATAGAGTTTGCGATAGGCTTATTCATGTTTTACTGGAAGGATGAAGTAGCAGCCAACTTTAGAAAAATGCTGATGATTGAACGTTATAGAAATCAGGATCTTAATAAAATATATGAAGATTTGTTTGTGAATGGCGCAGTCCAGCACGAGGAAACTATATTTTCTGCACTGATTACTGCGGGATTCATTAAAAAAGAAGATCCGCATGTAATAGCGCTTCGATTTTATACGCCAATTTACTATTTGCTGCAGAAGTATGATACGCATCCGGAACAGGAAAATGAAGCAAAAGAAGAACTGATTTCTATGGTAACTGAGTTCTGTGAGACATATAAAGGTTAAGGATTCAGAAATGACCAGGTGTAAACATATGTTGAAATATTTATTGATAGTAGTATTCCTGATCATTGGAGCATACCTGATCATTCAAGGAGTGCGCTGTAAGAAGGCGGTTCAGGAAGGAAGGATTCGCCTGGAGGAATACGGAGCTAAGAACATCGAACTTAGTTACGGTAAAATGAGCTATGTAGATAAGGGCAAGGGAGATGTGATTCTTTCGGTTCATGGCATCTTTGGCGGATATGATCAGGCATATGATACCTGTGCTGATTTTGTATCAGATTACAGGATACTTGCCCCATCCAGATTCGGATATTTAGGAAGCAATATTCTTGGAAACGGAACACCTGAAGAGCAGGCTTCTGCGTATGTGGAACTGCTGGACAAGTTAGGAATTGATCGGGTTTATGTTTTGTCAACATCAGCGGGTGGCAGTATTGCTATTCGTTTCGCGCTTGATTATCCGGAAAGGACAATGGGCCTGATTCTGTACTGCTCCGCTATGCCACTTACAGAAAAGCCAGTGAAATATGCGGAATATGCAGGACCACCAGAATTTTTGTGTAACGATTTTGCCATGTTTTTGATTAGTCCTCTGTTTGGACCGATTATGGGTATGGATTCGTCAACAATTTACAGTATGACGCCGGTCAGTGACCGCAAATCAGGCGTTGTATTGGATGCAACCGTGACTAATCCGGATATGGCTCGAAATTTTGAAACATATGATATTGAAAATCTTCATGTACCCATTCTTATTCTTCACTCAAAGGATGATAGGCTGGCAAGTTATGAGGATACAGTCAATGCGTTGACAAGATTTCCTGATTACACATTTATATCATTTGAGGATGGCGGGCATCTTATGGTTGGTCGTGAACATGAAGTACACGAAGCTGTTGTGAACTTCATTAATGTGACCAGCATTCGAAAACAAAGTGATTGAGTAGTATGGAATGTATCGAAAATAATTTAGGAGGTGTCGACTTATGACAATAAAAGATTTGCGTACTGGACCAGATTGGATCGTGTGGATAGTATTTGTTATATTAGTTACGATCAGCGTAGTCTTATTATCCGGCCATGGTGTAAATCTGATAGCTGGTTACAGTACAGCATCTGAGGAAGAAAAGGAAAAATATGATGAAAAGAAGCTTGGCCGTGTCATTGGCGCAGGACTACTGGCTATAGCATTTTTCCTCCCTTTTGTGGTGCTCGGGCAAGCATTACTCCCGGCGTGGATTGCATATGCTTTCTTGGGATTTATAATTGCGGATAGTACTGTTGTGATAATCTTAGCAAATACGATATGCAAGAAATAAGACGAAAAAATAACGATTGGAGCATTAAATTTCAGTTTGGTTTCTCAAATCACATAAACGAAAAAAGACATTACTGACTCTGTAGTCAGTAATGTCTTTTTAATGTATTCAGATAATCTTTACATGCAAACCACTATAAACTCAAAATAAAATGAGTTTTAGAGGCTGCTATCATTTTGCTATCAAATCAAGTTTTAGAGCATTAAAAATCCTTTGGTTTCAACGCTTTGCGGGATTCATGCGATTATTCTAACTCAGTTATTTACTGTGGTTAATCAATTCTTGTCAAACAGAGCCGCGCCGATCATGCCGGCGGTGTTGCCCAAGGTGCAGCAGACAATGTGTGGGTGCTGTGCGGTATAGGCCGCGCCGTACTCCTGCTGCCCTACCTTCTCACGCAGCGGCACAAGCAGATTCTCACCCTGATTGGCCACGCCACCCGACAATGCTATTACTTCGGGGAAGAAGATATTGACAATGTTGGCAATGCCAATGGAAAGATAGTGGACATATTCCTTGACCACTTCCTCACCTGCTACATCACCAGCCTGCTGCGCCGCGAAGGCCGTTCTGCCGTCTACACCGCCGTTAGTTGTGGCGATCTGGTGCATCACGCTTTCGGGATGCTTTTCCATGGCCGTGTTGGTCATGCGAATGAGGGCCGTGGCCGAGGAATAAGCTTCAAAGCAACCTTTGCGTCCGCAGGCGCAGTCCTCGCCGTCAGCAACGATAACCATGTGGCCCAGCTCACTTGCTGCGCCTGTATAGCCTGTCAGCAGCTTACCATCAATGACCACGCCACCGCCTACACCTGTGCCAAGAGTGACTATCACAGCGCTCTCCGCACCCTTGGCAGCACCTACAACCGCTTCGGCTAACGCTGCCGCATTGGCGTCGTTGACAAGGCGTACATCGTAGCCGGTCAGCTCCTTGAGTGCCGTGCGGACATCATAGTCCACCCAGCCTAAATTGCAGGCATAGACCACCTTGCCGTTCTTGTCGTCCACCATACCGGGGCAGCCTATTCCTACGCCGGATACGGTTCCGTCTTTTGCAAGGTTGGAAATCATATTGGCAATAGTTTCCGTCACCACCTCCACACCTTGATCGGCGTGAGTGGGACAGGTAGTCTGCGTTATGATCTCGCCATTCTCATTGACCAGTGCACCTTTTATATTGGTGCCGCCCAAGTCAATGCCAATATAGTGCTTCATGTTTACCACTCCAGGTTCTTTTCAGTTTCCTTGCTGAATACATGTGCCACGTTGCCGCCAAAGGTCAGGTTGACCTCGCTGCCCATGGGGAAGGTGGCTGCTGCTCCGTTGGTAGGCACGATGACGATCACGTCCTTGTCCTCAGCACTTACATGCAGGTGGATGCTGGATCCCATCAGCTCGCTCACATCCACCTTACCCTTGATGCCGTCAGCGCACAGCATCA
>JAUMWJ010000034.1:2012-23955 GCA_030529655.1 Eubacteriales bacterium | reverse complement strand
AAGACCTGCATCCTGCCTATCATGAACCGCGAGATCCCCATTGTGGGTGATGATTACTGCGAGATCGGCTTTGGTACTGGTGCTGTGAAGATGACTCCGGCTCACGATCCCAACGACTTTGAGGTGGGCCTGCGCCACAACTTAGAGGTCATCCGCGTGATCACCGATGATGGCAAGATCAACGAAAACGGCGGCAAGTACGAGGGTATGGATCGCTATGAGTGCCGCAAGGCCATCGTCAAGGACTTGGAGGAGCAGGGTTATCTGGTCAAGACCGAGCCTTATTCCCACAATGTGGGTACCTGCTATCGCTGCCACAACGATGTGGAGCCTTTGATCTCCGCACAATGGTTCGTAAAGATGGCACCTTTGGCTGAGGAGGCCATCCGCGTGGTCAACGACGGCACCATCAAGTTTGTGCCGGAGCGTTTCACCAAAACCTATATCAACTGGATGGAAAATGTCCACGATTGGTGCATTTCCCGTCAGCTCTGGTGGGGACATCAGATCCCTGCCTGGTACTGTGACGAGTGCGGCCATATCAATGTGAGCCGCGAGGATCCCACCAAGTGCGAAAAGTGTGGCTGTGAGCATCTGACTCGCGAAGAGGATGTGCTGGATACTTGGTTCTCCTCTGCGCTGTGGCCGTTCTCTACCATGGGTTGGCCCAATCTGGACGCCGAGGATCTGAAGTATTGGTATCCTACCTCGGTGATGGTTACGGGTTACGATATTATCTTCTTCTGGGTGGCCCGTATGATTTTCTCCGGTATGGAGCAGATGAAGAAAGAGCCGTTCAAGACCGTGTTTATCCACGGCTTAGTGCGTGACGATAAGGGCCGCAAGATGTCCAAGTCCTTGGGCAATGGTATTGATCCCTTGGAGATGGCGGAGCAGTTCGGCGCGGACGCTCTGCGCTTTAACCTGATCACCGGCAACAGCCCCGGCAACGATATGCGCTTCTTCGTGGAGAAGTGCGAGGCCATGCGTAACTTTGCCAACAAAATCTGGAACGCATCCCGCTTTGTAATGATGAATCTCAGCATCGACAAGGTGGAGCTGCCCGAGAAGCTGGAGCTTGAGGACAAGTGGATTCTGAGCAAGCTCAACAAGCTGATCCGTGAGGTCACCGACAACATGGAATCCTATGAACTGGGCGTGGCGTCTGCTAAAATTTACGATTTTATTTGGGATACCTACTGCGACTGGTATATCGAATTGACCAAAACTCGCCTGAACGGTGAGGACGAACAGGCGAAACTGGCGGCAGAGAATGTGCTGTGCTATGTGCTGCTGCGTATTTTGGAGCTGATGCACCCCTATATGCCGTTTATCACCGAGGAGATCTGGCAGGCGCTGCCTCACGAGGGTGACTTCCTCATCAAAGCAAAGTGGCCCGAGTGTCGCGAAGAGTTTGACTTTACTGAAAGCGAAACGGCGATGGAGGCTATCAAGGATGCCATCTCCGCTGTCCGCGCTCGCCGTGCTGAGATGAACGTACCGCCTTCCAAGAAGGCCAAGATGATCATCGTCACCGCACAGCCCGAAAATTATGAAATGGGTAAGCACTTCATCACCCGTCTGGCTTACGGCAGCGACGTGACGGTCACCACCGAGGCTCCTTCTGACCTTGCCGGCATGGTCACCGTGGTCACCCACGACGCCAATGTGTATATGCCTTTGGCAGAACTGGTAGACTTTGAGAAAGAATTGGAACGCATTGCCAAAGAGAAGGAAAAGACGGAAGCATATTTGGCATCCATTGAGAAGAAACTGGCCAATGAATCCTTTACATCTCGCGCCCCGGAAGCGGTCGTTAATGCCGAGCGTGAGAAGGCAGAGAAAGCAAGGGCGTTGATCGTCAAATTGGAAGAATCTGCTGCGGCAATGAAAGGCTGATTTTCGCATGAGAGCAGAGCTTTCGACAGAAAACAACCCCTAAAATACGCTATAATCACCGTAGATCATTGATCTGCGGTGATTATTTTTTTACAAAGGAGCGAAGGCAATGGAAGTAAAAGCAAAATGCCAGGCGCGTGAGCTTACCTTATATTTAACAGGCGAGTTGGATCATCATGGGGCAAAGGGGTTGATTCGGCAGGTGGAGCAGGAAATCGAAGTTGCGTTGCCAATAAAAACGATCTTAGATTTTTCAGGTGTCACCTTTATGGATAGTTCGGGTATCGCCGTTGTGATGAGAACCAAAATGCGTATGCGTGAAATTGGCGGCAGTATTGCAGTACGGACGGTGCCAACACAGCCGAGAAAAGTGTTTGATGCAGCCGGTATCGACCGATTGGTTACGATGGAATAAGGAGGGAGTACATATGAAAAGAGCAGAAAATTATGTAATGATGGAATTTTTAAGCCGCAGCAGTAATGAGGGATTTGCCCGTATAGTCGCGGCCGGTTTTGCAGCGCAACTTGATCCGACACTTGATGAGCTGGGAGATATTAAAACGGCGGTCAGCGAAGCAGTAACAAATGCTATTGTACATGCTTATCCAAATGAGCTGGGAAAAATTGTGCTTAAATTAAAAATTCTGGAAGGTAGTGTGCTGGAAATTACTGTCCGAGATTGGGGAAAAGGCATCGAAGATGTGACCAAGGCGCGAGAACCGCTTTTTACCACCGGTGGAGAAGAACGCAGCGGTATGGGATTTACCATCATGGAGAGTTTCATGGATCGGGTAAATGTAAAATCAGCAGCTCAAAAGGGAACGAGTGTCGTGATGCGAAAGCGCATTGCTCCGCGTATTTCCGGTAAACGATGAGTGAATTGTTTGCGTTGCTCGAACGAGCACAGAGTGGAGATGAAGATGCCTGCCAACAGGTACTGGTGGAAAACACAGGACTTATATGGAGTATTGTGCGGCGTTACTATGGGTGCGGTGTAGAATCGGATGATCTATATCAGCTTGGATGTATTGGTTTTATCAAAGCCGTAAAGGGATTTGACATTGCATATGGCACACAGTTTTCCACCTATGCAGTGCCAAAAATTGCAGGGGAAATACGGCGATTTTTGCGCGATGACGGTGCAATAAAAGTGGGACGAACCATTCGGGAAAAGGGTCAAGCATTGTGGAGTGCCCGGGAACGATTACAGTCTAAATTGGGAAGGGAACCAAAATTATCGGAATTATCGGAAGAAGTCGGAATGACGGTGGAGGAAATTGCCAGCATTGATTTAGCTACCATCGCGCCGGAATCGCTGCAGCAGGAAACAGCCGAAGGATTAACTTTGGAATCTACTTTGGGAACAGATGGACCGGAGGAAAATCTGGTGGAAAAAATCGCGCTCAGAGAGGCAATCAATGCCTTACCTGAACGCGAAAAGAAAACCATATTATTGCGTTTTTTCAAGGGGCTGACACAGGA
Source organism: Eubacteriales bacterium (assembly GCA_030529655.1). GTDB lineage: Bacteria > Bacillota > Clostridia > Oscillospirales > Oscillospiraceae > Vescimonas. Next base: position 20,574 of record JAUMWJ010000034.1, on the reverse strand, counting down.
GCAGACTGCACGCATTCTGCAGGTATCACAGGTGCAGATTTCGCGTTTGGAACGTAAGGCGGTAGGCCATCTGCGGGAGATTCTGTCGGCATAAATGCTTGCCGCTGCTTTTCGTAATCCACTTCCAAAAATTCGGTCATGGTGCTGCGGTAGCGTTTGGGCATCTTAGAATTCTGACAACGGGGATTATATCGTTCTTTGATGGCAATCGTCTCATAGAACCGTTTCCATAAGGCACGATAATGAAGCTCCTCTTCACCGGGCAATGATATTTGGAGCGAATCAACAGGAATGATACGGGAGTGTCCGCGACTGTACAACAAGATTTCCTTGTGGGAACGGTCATAGATGAAAAAAGTTTCGTTGGCATAGCGATTGCAAAAATGATGGCGAAGTAGAGGAAGCACACGATTTTTCGGTTCAATTTCTGCGCCCAGTGTGCCATTGTAATCCGAAAAGCGAATAAAGCCGCGCAGTTTCTCCAATTCTCCGTTTAAATGACGAATGGCTTTGACAAGTGGGGCATAAATTTCATCTGCCTGATTTCTCATGAAATCTGCACCGCCGTCAAAAACTTTGCGTACAAAAGCGTATAGATGATCTTCCTTATCTGGCATACAGGTGAGAAAGGCACGATGCAAAATGTCAACAGCAGATGGATACCGATGCAGCCCATGCAGTACGCGTTTGGCGTGGTCACGCTGTGTGATAACAGATCGAACAGAATAGAAGGAGACAGGATCCTCATCGCTGTAAAAAGCGGTGGGGAATTCTTTGTATAGATAACTGTCAAAGATGCAGCAAAGAAATCCGTCAAATGTGCCGTCATATTGATAAATGACACTTTCCCAAGACATTACGCATTATCCTCCGGAACTGAATAACGATAATTGTTGCGCTTCATTAGCAAGTAATTGACCTTTCTCCACATTTTCCAGTTGCTGCAGCAGGGTAGCGGCAGAAAAGCGAAGACCGTCACGCATACGTCCACCGCAGGTAAGGAAAAATTGTGCCCGCTTCAGCACAACTCCCAGCTTTTTCAAATCCTCAAATCGTAAATGTGACACGCGCCTGGCGGAAACAATACGCTTGGCACTGACCGGACCAATGCCCGGTACACGCAGCAGCGTTTCATAGTCGGCGGACATGATTTCCACAGGAAACCGATCCATATGATTAAGTGCCCAATAACTTTTGGGATCAAGCATGGGATTAAAGTCGGGATGCTGCTTGTCCAGCAGTTCATCTGCATGGAAACCGTAGAAGCGTAAAAGCCAGTCTGCCTGATAGAGACGATGTTCACGCAACAGGGGCGGTTTGGTATCTAATGAAGGTAGCAGCGTATTTTCTACAACGGGTACATATGCGGAGTAAAAGACGCGTTTCAGCCGGTATTTCCGATAAAGCGATTGTGTTAAATGCAGAATATGGAGGTCACTGTCATTAGTGGCGCCGACAATGAGCTGTGTACTTTGTCCGGCAGGCGCAAAAGACGGTGTGTGCTTATATTGAACCAATTCTGCTTTGCTCTGTGCCGATTGATCGCGAATAAAAGACATGGGACGTAAGATCGCCTGCTTTGATTTATCCGGTGCCAGCGTTTGCAAGCCATGCTCTGACGGTAACTCAATATTGACACTTAGACGATCTGCTAATAAGCCCAACTGGTAGACAAGCTCCGAAGATGTACCGGGAATGGCCTTGGCGTGAATATAGCCATTAAAGCCGTAGTCATAACGTAAGATGTGCAAGGCCCGGATCATCTGCTGCGTGGTATAATCAGGATCACGCAGCACGGCAGATGAGAGAAACAATCCCTCAATATAATTGCGACGATAGAATTCGATAGTGAGATCTGCCAACTCCTTTGGCGTAAAAGAGGCACGAGGTGTCTCGCTCGTACAGCGGTTAATGCAATACTGACAATTATAGGAACAGCAGTTACTCATGAGTACCTTTAGCAGCGTAATACATCGGCCGTCAGCGGAAAAACTATGACAGCAACCGACGATAGAGGAAGAAGTGTTGCCAATTTTCCCAGGCTGGAAACTTCGCTTTACACCGCTGGATGTGCAGGCAGCGTCATATTTAGCCGCGTCGGAAAGAATCGTCAACTTTTCCAACAAGTCCATGACACAATCAAGCAGTACGCTGTCTGCGCTGTTTGGGCTGATCCAGACGGTCGATCAGATGCATCATGTTGACAGCAAAGGACCCAGCACCGAGAATGGTAACGATAAATCCTAATGTAGTCATAATAAAATACCTCCATAAAACTTATGTTCTATACCGATTATAAATCGAACAAATGTACTTGTCAATAGAAAATCGAACAAATTTTCTATTATTTTGCAAATGCTGTTGATTTATTTGCATTTAAGTATTAAAATAGGAAAAAAGATTATGACAGAGAGGATTCCAATGAAGCAGTTAGAAGAAAGATTTATTCGTGCAAGACGACAGGCGATTGTGCTGGAATATAAGCATTTGAATGACAAGCAGCAAGAGGGCGTATTGTGTACAGAAGGGCCGTTGCTGCTTTTAGCGGGTGCAGGAAGCGGCAAGACCACTGTGCTGATCAACCGTGTGGCCAATTTACTGCGATATGGTCGGGGCAGCGATACGGATGAAATTCCTATGCCCATTTCCGAGGATGAAGTGGCGTTTCTGGAGCAATACATACAAAACCCCGTGGAGGAGCAGAAGCCGTTGGTGCAATATTTATGTGCAGTAGAGCCGGCGCAGCCGTGGGAAGTGCTGGCTATTACCTTTACCAACAAGGCGGCCAATGAGCTGAAGGAGCGATTGGAACGCATGATTGGCCCTGAGGCGGCACGGGATGTTTGGGCATCCACCTTCCATTCGGCCTGCGTGCGTATCCTGCGCCGCGATATTGACAAGATCGGTTTCTCCCGTGACTTCACCATCTATGACACAGATGACAGCAAGCGTGTGGTAAAGGATATTTTGAAGGAACTAAATCTGGAGGAGAAGACGTTCCCACCTCGTGAGATTCTTAGCGTCATTTCCTCAGCAAAGGATGCAATGCAGACGCCGAAAGAATTCATCGCCCATTGGGAAAGCGTGGGAGATTGGCGAAAAAAGGATATTGGTAAAGTGTATGCACTTTACACAAAAAGACTGCGTGATGCCAATGCGCTGGACTTCGATGACATCATTTTGCACACAGTACGCTTGTTGCAGAGCAATCGGGATACCCGCGAATATTACCAGCGCAAGTTCCGCTATGTGCTGATAGACGAGTATCAGGATACGAATCATCTGCAATATCTACTGGCCGGCTTATTGGCAGGCGGCTATCGGAATATCTGCGTGGTGGGTGATGACGATCAGAGCATCTATCGCTTCCGTGGCGCCAATATTGAAAATATTCTGAATTTTGAAAAGCAGTATCTCAATGCGCGCACCATTCGTCTGGAGCAGAATTATCGATCTACACAGCATATTCTGGATGCGGCCAATGAAGTAATTCGCCATAATACAGGTCGTAAGGGCAAGACGCTGTGGACACAAAACGGCGCAGGCGAGAAGGTGACAGTGAAAACCACCTTTAATGAGAGCGACGAGGCCAATTTTGTGGTAGGCCAGATCATGATGAACTATAATCGAGGCGCCAACTGGCGTGATCACGCCGTTTTATACCGCATGAATGCCCAGTCCAATGCGCTGGAATATGCTTTCAAGCGCAACGGAATACCTTATAAGATCATCGGCGGGTTAAAGTTCTTTGACCGTGCCGAGGTCAAGGATATGTTGGCTTATCTGTGCGTCATCAATAATTCCACGGATGATCTGCGCTTGCGTCGTATTGTCAATGTGCCGTCCCGTAAGATTGGCGCGGCTACCATTGATAAGGCACAAATCATTGCTACACAACAGGGCGTGCCGCTGTATGAGATCTTTAAAACCGCAGATCAGTATCCGGAACTGAAGAATGCAGCTGGAAAGCTGAAAGACTTTACAGCGATGATAGAGAAACTGCGTGGCTGCGTTGATGACATGGGTTTGGTGGATTTTTATGAGCAGGTCTGTGAGTGTACCGGTTATGTGCGGATGCTGCAGGAAAAGAACGACATGGAAAGTCGCGGTCGTTTGGAGAATGTGCAGGAATTGGCCTCCAGCATTTTGGCTTTTCTTGAAAATGACCCTGAGAATCCATCGCTGGCAGGCTTTTTGGATGAGATCGCGCTTTACACAGACTTGGATAGTCAGAGCGATGCGGATAACTGCGTGACTTTGATGACGATGCACACCGCCAAGGGACTGGAATTTCCGCAGGTCTATGTGGTTGGCATGGAGGAAGGCCTTTTTCCCGGCAATCGCTCCATGGTGGATATGGACGAGATGGAAGAGGAACGCCGCCTTTGCTATGTGGCTATGACACGCGCCAAGGAGAAGCTGACCATGACCACTGCCCGTCAGCGTATGCTGTTTGGCCGCACCACGCCCAATATGCCCTCCCGTTTTCTGGAAGAAATACCGGAAGCGAATATGGAATGGATTGGAAAAATTGAGCCAAAACCGGCACAGCCCCAATGGAGTGCCGGTTGGAATGACGATCATTTCAATGACGGGGACTATTCTTCGAGCTTTGCACAACCGCACACGAATTTAACGAAAAAATCCACGGCAAGCGTGGGCGGCATGCATAAGACCACCTCTGCGCCGCTTCTTGAGCTGCAGGCAGGTGACAATGTCAGACACAAGGCGTTTGGACAGGGTATGGTGCTCAGCGTCCGGCCTATGGGTAACGATGCACTTATCGAGGTGGCCTTCGATCAGGTCGGAACCAAGAAGCTGATGCTTAAAGCGGCAGGCGTACATTTGACAAAGCTGTGAGTTTTATGTCGCACAGAACTGATTTTAGTGAGAATCGATTATGAAAAGCAATAAGAGTACAAGAAATGCTGGATGGCCGAAAAGGATCATACAGATGTATGTGTTTATGATAGTCATGTTGGTGTTTACCGTCGTGTCACGGATTCTTTACGCTGTTTTGCGAGTAGATGCCTTTTTAAGCATATATGTTACATTTCTCACGGTGTTTTATCATTTTTCCATGCGTATTCTGGTGGGGGAATGTGTTACTCTGATTTTTCGTAACAGGGAGTTTCACTACAACGCCGGTTGGTATCAACAACATAGATGGGAAGAAAAATTGTACCATATACTGCAGATCAAACATTGGAAAGGGAAAGTGATTACCGCAAAGCCGGAGCAGTTTGACATGAAACAGAGGACTTATCAGGAACTTTTGCACAATATGACACAGGCGGAAATTGTGCATGAAATCATCATGATACTTTCTTTTGTTCCGCTGCTCGGCATTGTTCCGTATGGTGCGCCGGCTGTGTTTATTATGACGTCTATTGCGGCTTGTCTGATAGATGGAATGTTTGTGATCATACAGCGCTATAACAGACCTCGGGTATTGAAGCTGAAAGAGAGAATGGCAAATAGAACGATTAGAATTTATGAAGAAACAAAATGAAAGATATGTCATGAATTGCTTGTAAACAGAGTAACGGAATGTCATGGGGCAAAAATAGAAAACGTCTGAAAGAGGGTAAGCTTACCCTTTCAGACGTTTTCTTGAAAATGGTTCTGATATAAAGTAAAAAACCCTGCTCGTATGAGCAGGGTTCTTGCTTGTCCAAGTTTAGATCGCTCTGGTAACTTTACCGGAACGCAGACACCGGGTACAAACATACACATGGCGGGGCGTACCGTTGATTACTGCCTTCACACGCTTAACATTGGGCTTCCAGGGACGATTGGAACGTCTGTGGGAGTGGGAAACCTTGATGCCGAAGGTCACGCCCTTGTCGCAAAATTCGCACTTAGCCATCCGTTGCACCTCCTTGCTGTGACATACTGGCTGCTTGCTTTCGCAAGCATTAGATATAATAGCAGATGTTTAAGAAAAATGCAAGCATTATTTGACAAAAAAACGAAAAAAATTCTAAGAGTGGGAAAGTGTTGCGAAAATGTCAGCAATAAGTTATAATATAAGTGAATATATTAAGGGGTGGTAAAGTACCTTTTATCACCGCCGGAAAGAGGATACCATGACGGAAAAAGTGAGAAGAACACCGGCGAAGCTTCATAAGCTGGTTAAAGATATGGATTTGGAAGTACTGGTGCGCGGCAGTGATTTTGATACCCGCGAGGTCACCGTTTCCGATGTGAACCGTCCTGCACTGCAGTTGGTGGGCTTTTATCAGTATTTCGAGCCCCAGCGTTTGCAGATATTTGGAAATTCTGAGATCAATTTTCTGAAAACTATGCCGGTCCAGCAGCGACGCCGTGTGCTTGATGATCTGCTGCGCTGCGAGATTCCGGCGTTGATCATTGCCCGGGATCTGGAGATTTTCCCGGAACTGGTGGAGCTTACAGAAAAGCACAGCCGCACCTTATTGCGCTCACAGGGCACCACAGTGGAAACCATCAGCCGTATTATCGGCTACCTCAACCGTCAACTGGCGGCACAGATCACCCGTCACGGCGTACTGATGAACATTTACGGTCAGGGCGTACTGATACTGGGTGATTCCGGCGTGGGTAAGAGCGAGACGGCTATCGAACTTTTAAAGCGCGGTCACCGTTTGGTATCGGACGATGCGGTGGAGATTCGCAGAGTGGCGGAGCTGATCTACGGCACGGCACCGGAACTGATACAGCACTATATTGAGATCCGCGGTGTCGGCGTGATCGATGTGCAGCAGCTTTTCGGTATGGGAGCGGTGCAGTTCGAAACGGAAATCGACATGGTGATCCAACTGGAGCAATGGGTAGACGGCAAATTCTATGACAGACTGGGCCTTGGTGAGGATTCCATTGATATACTGGGCGTTTCCCGACCCATTGTCACGATCCCGGTTCGTCCGGGTCGAAACTTGGCCGGTATTGTGGAAATTGCTACCATGAAGAACCGCCAGATGAAGTATGGGTTCAATCCGGCACGGGATTTTGTGACACAGTTTGACCGTCATGTAGATGAAATGATGGCAAATTCAAAGGAGAACTAATGTATTATATCGGTATCGATGTGGGCGGCACCAATTTGAAAGCAGGATTGGTGGACGAACAGGGCAATATATTAGCGACGCAAAAAATGAAGATTGCATCTGTTTCCGATCAGAACTCTCTGGCATGGACGCTGGTATCCATGACGCAGGAGTTAGCAAAGACAGCAGGAGTTACCCTGGATCAGATCGCATCTGTCGGTCTTGGCGTACCGGGTGCAGTTGAGATTCGATCGGGTTCCATTTTGTATACCTGCAATCTGCCTTTGCGTAATGTGCCTATTCGCAAGCTGTTTCACGGTTATCTCGACATGCCCTTGTATGTGGAAAACGATGCCAACTGTGCCGCTCTGGCAGAATATTTTGTTGGAGCCGGACGCGACAGTAAACGCTTTGTGACCATTACATTAGGAACGGGAATCGGTGGCGGCATCGTACACAACGGCAAGATCTATCATGGTGCTAACGGCATGGCAGGAGAAGTAGGGCATATGAGCATCGTTCACCATGGCGAGCCGTGCCCCTGCGGACGGAAAGGATGCTGGGAACGGTATGCCTCTGCCAGCGCCTTAAAGCGTTTGACGGCAAGAGTGATCGAAGAAAATCCCGATAGTATTTTGGCGCAGGTCGTGCAGGAAAATGGCGGTCATGTATCAGGCCAATCCGCCTTTATAGCGGCGCGGCGCGGTGATCCGGTGGGTCAACAGGTTTGTGATACTTACATTGACTATCTGGCTGCCGGGATTGTAAATGTGATCAACATCTTTCAGCCGGATACGCTGGCTATCGGCGGCGGCGTCAGTAATGAAGCGGAGGATCAACTATTGATTCCACTGCAAAAGCGCGTGTTACAGGAAAGCATTCCCTGTAACCGGGATAAACTGACAAAGGTGGTCAAGGCGGAGCTTGGTACCCGTGCTGGTATCATCGGCGCGGCGCTGCTGGGTAAGAAAAAACGCATTTGATGGGAGAGGAATATATGCTCTGGTTTGAGAGTCTGGATAAAAAAATAGAAGAATACCTGCCGGATCTGGCCTATGAAAAGGACGTGCCCATGTCACAGCATACCTCATTCCGTATCGGCGGCCCGGCCAAGCGTATGGCCTTTCCGGTAAACGGCGAACAGATGGTTTTACTCATTGGCTTTGCGCAACAGTCCGACGCAACGGTACTGGTGATCGGCAACGGTACCAACCTGCTGATCGCCGATGAGGGTCTGGATTGCCTTGTGATCAATACCACCAAGATGAACGCTGTGGAAATGCCTCTTTATGACGGAATTGCCGCAGAGGACGAGGTCTTTGCCATGGCAGGTGCCACCCTTGCCAGCGTGGCGATGTACGCCTGTAAGCAGGGACTTTCCGGCCTGGAGTTTGCTCACGGCATCCCCGGCACAGTGGGCGGTGCGGTGTGCATGAATGCCGGCGCTTACGGCGGGGAGATGAAAGATGTGCTCAAGGGTGCGGCGGTGCTGTTTCCCGATGAAGGCATCCGATTTTTAAGCGCAGAAGAACTGGATTTGAGTTATCGTCACAGTCTGCTGTCCGAAAGGGCAGATGCGGTGGTTCTGTACGCGGTGTTCTCCTTGCAAAAAGGTGAGGAGGAAACGATCCGCGAGAGTATGCGTGAATTGATGGCGCGTCGCAAAAAGAGTCAACCGCTGGAATACCCCAGCGCAGGCAGTACCTTTAAGCGTCCCACCGGCTATTTTGCCGGAACACTGATTGAACAAACGGGTTTGAAGGGCATGACAGTAGGCGGCGCACAGGTATCGCAAAAGCACGCGGGCTTTGTTATCAATACCGGTGGTGCGACCTGTGCAGATGTGAAGAATTTGATCGCTCAGGTGCAAGATAAGGTATATGAGGCGTCCGGCGTGTCTTTGGAACCTGAGGTCAAGATCATCGGATAAGGAGGAACGGTATGGAAATATTGATCATATCGGGGCTTTCCGGCGGCGGAAAGAGCCGTGCAGCCACCTATTTGGAAGATATAGGGTACTACATTGTGGATAATCTGCCGGCAGAAATGATGGCAAAATTCGCCGAGTTTTGTGCTGCTTCCTCCGGCCGCTATGATCGTGTGGCGTTAGTTTATGATGTGCGCGCCGGTGAGCCGTTTGATTTATTGATCGGGACGCTTGAAAATCTGAAAACAAGCGGCGTGAATTGCCGAATGCTGTTTTTGGAAGCGGAAACGAATGTCATTATCAACCGCTATAAGGAAACGCGGCGCAATCATCCGCTGGCTACTAATGGACGCAGTATTGCGCAGGCCATCCAAATTGAGCGGGAGTTGCTGCAGCCGGTGCGTGACCATGCCGATATTGTGCTGGACAGCTCCTCATTTTCCACGGCGAAACTGCGCAGCGAACTGCTGAATTTGTTTGGGACACAGGATGATCGCCAGGGCGTAAATGTGAATGTGCTGTCCTTTGGCTTTAAACACGGAATTCCCATTGAAGCGGACTTGGTTTTCGATGTGCGTTTTATGCCCAATCCTTACTATGTGGCGGAGTTAAAGCAAAAAACCGGCTTGGATCAGGAAGTGCGAGACTTTGTATTCAGCTTTCAGCAGACCCACCAATTTATAGAGCAGTTGGAGAAAATGATGTCATTTTTACTGCCGCTGTATAGCGAAGAGGGAAAAAGTGTGTTGGTAATTGCCATTGGCTGTACTGGCGGACACCACCGCAGTGTGGCTGTCGCCCATCAATTGGCAGGATATATTGCCCGAGAAGGGTATCAGGTGGCAGAAAACCACAGAGACATTTCTCGTTAACGGAGTATAGGGATGGATTCATGCGTGTATCGGATACCGCCGGAGAAGGGACCGCGGGTAGTTGCTATAGGCGGCGGAACCGGTCTGTCTACGCTGCTGCGCGGATTAAAACTGTATACCAAACATATTACTGCTATTGTTACTGTTGCAGATGACGGTGGCGGCTCCGGTATGCTGCGCCGTGATCTGGGTATGCTGCCTCCGGGCGATATTCGCAACTGTCTGGAAGCACTGGCAAATACGGAACCGCTGATGAAGCAACTGATGCACTATCGTTTTCCTGACGGTGCATTGGCAGGACAGAGCTTTGGTAATCTTTTTTTGGCGGCACTGGACGGTATTATGCCCAGCTTTGATGCTGCGGTGCAGAGTTTGAGTCAGGTGCTGGCCATAACGGGCTGTGTGTTGCCCGTGACAACTGAAAATATACAACTGGAAGCTACTTTTGAAAACGGCGCAAAAGTTATCGGAGAATCGTCCATTTTCCGATGCAAGAAAGAGCAAGACTGCCGTATCCGCCATGTCAGGCTGCTGCCGGAGCGTCCAAAGGCCCTTCCTGCGGCACTGCAAGCGATTGCAGAGGCGGATATGATCATTTTTGCACCGGGTAGTCTGTATACAAGTATCATTCCGAATCTGCTTGTTGACGGTATTGTGGAAGCTATTGATCGGACAGATGCGTTGAAGATCTGCGTTTGCAATGTGATGACACAAGACGGTGAGACAGAGGGGTATACGGCTTCCGATCACCTCCGTGCGATTTACCAACATTCGCATCCGGGTATATTTGATATTTGTTTAGCCAATTCTACGCCGATACCACCGCTGATCGCACAAAAATATGCCCTTGAGGGAGCAGAACCGCTGCTCTGCGACGTGGCAGCCTGCAAGGCGTTAGGCGTGGAAATGGTTTTTCGACCTGTAGCTATGCTGGAAAATGGCTTGGTGCGTCATAACTCCGGTCATCTGGCACGGGAGCTGATGGACATTTATCAGAATAGAGGCCGCACAAAGCTGCGGCAGAATACGACGAGAAAATAACGATCGAAAAGAGAGGGAGTGATCGTCAATGCAGTCCTTTGCCTATAAAGTGAAGAGCGAACTGTGCCGTGCACCTGTGCAGCGTCTGTGCTGTGCCAGAGCAGAGGCCTATGGCGTGTTGCTGTACTGCAATACCTTTTCACCCAAGGAGATACGAATTATTACTGAGAACGCTGAGTTTGCTGCGCGTTTGCCGCGCCTTTTTCAGCGCGCGTTCGGTCTGCGTTTTGATCGCTTGCCGGAAGAAACCGGCCATGGCAAGCTGATTTTTCAAATGACGCAGCAGGACAAGCTGCATAAGATCATCAACCAGTTCGGATACGATCCACAGCAAAATCCGGTATTGCATGTGAATTTCGGTATGCTGGAGGAGGAGTGCTGCCGCACAGCTTTTTTGCGTGGTGCGTTTCTATCCGGCGGCAGCGTGACGGATCCGGAAAAGCGTTATCACCTGGAATTAACGACTTCACATTTACAGGCGAGCCGTGAGGTATCGGCATTGCTGACAGAATTGGGTTTTTTGCCGCGCAGTGTGATGCGCAGCGGCAGCGCCGTCATCTATTTCAAGCAATCCGAACATATCGAGGATTTTCTGACAAAGATCGGTGCACCGGCAGCAGCGATGGATATTATGACTGCCAAGGTGGATAAGGAAATTCGCAATGGCGCCAACCGCGCCATGAACTGCGACATTGCCAATGTGAATAAGACGTTAGATGCTGCGCAGGAGCAGATGGATGCCATTGAAAAACTGCAGCACCATGGTATGCTGGACAATTTGCCGGACAAGCTGCGTCAGACGGCGTTACTGCGATTGCAATATCCCGAACTTTCCCTGACACAATTAGCGGAGCGATGCGATCCACCGGTGACAAAATCCTGCATGAATCACCGTATGAGAAAACTGTTGCACATGGCACAGGGATTGTCATAATAAAAGTATCAGAAGAGGAGTAACCGATATGCCTTTTGCCCATCTCCATGTTCATACGGAATATAGTTTGCTCGACGGTGCTTGCCGCATTCGTGACCTGCCGAAGCTGGTCCGAGAGATGGGACAGACGGCGGTGGCAATTACCGACCACGGCGTGATGTACGGTGCCATCGACTTTTACCGTGCCTGCAAAGCAGAGGGGATTCATCCGGTCATCGGATGTGAGGTTTATGTGGCACGCCGGACACGTTTCGATAAGGTGCATGAATACGATACCGAATCCCGACATTTGGTGTTGCTGTGTAAAAACGAAACAGGTTACCGCAATCTTTCCTATATGGTGTCTCAGGCGTTTGTGGAGGGATTCTATATCAAGCCCCGAATTGATCTTGATTTGCTCCGTGACCATGCCGAGGGCTTGATTGGATTGTCTGCCTGCTTAGCCGGTGAGATCCCCAAACGCATCCTGAACGGTGACTATGAGGGGGCAAGGGAATACGCTTTACAAATGCAGGAAATACTGGGAAAAGGCAATTTCTACCTGGAGCTGCAGGATCACGGTATTGATGAGCAGACCACGGTGAACAGGGAGCTGCTGCGTCTGCATCAGGAAACGGGTATACCCTTGGTTTGCACTAACGATGCCCACTATCTGCGTAAGGAAGATGCGGAAAGTCACGATGTGCTGCTTTGTATCCAGACGGGTAAAACGGTTGACGATGAAAACCGTATGCGTTATGAGCCGCGAAATTTCTATCTGCGGTCTACTGAGGAGATGGAGGAGCTATTTGCCGCCTATCCCGAAGCGGTAGAAAACACCCAGCGCATTGCTGATCGCTGTCAGTTGGAATTTACCTTCGGAAAGTATCACTTGCCGGAATTTAAGACACCGGTGGGCTATGATTCCCGTACCTATTTGCGTAAACTGTGCAACGATGGCTTTTTAGAGCGATATGGCACAGAAAAAGAGAGCTATCGCAAGCAGCTTACCTATGAGCTGGATATGATCGAGCGCATGGGATTTACCGATTATTTTTTGATCGTGGCCGACTTTGTTCAATATGCCAAGAGTGTGGGGATCCCTGTGGGACCCGGTCGTGGCAGTGCCGCAGGCAGTATGGTTTCCTATTGCCTGCATATTACGGACATCGACCCCATGGAGTTTAGCCTGTATTTCGAGCGCTTTTTGAATCCTGAGCGTGTGTCCATGCCCGATATTGATATGGATTTCGGCGATATGCGCCGTGGGGAAGTGGTGGACTATGTCCGCCGCAAGTACGGTGATGACCATGTGGCGCAGATCGTCACATTCGGTACCATGGCGGCGCGCGCTGCGATCCGCGATGTGGGGCGGGCACTGAATATCCCCTATGCTGAGGTAGATGTGGTGGCAAAATTGGTGCCAAGCGGCCCCGGTGCGCTGCATATGACGCTAAACGATGCCCTGCGCCTTAGTAAGCAACTCAGCGATTTATATGAATCCGATGAAAAGGTGCATCGTCTTATCGACATGGCACGCGCTCTGGAAGGTATGCCGCGCCACGCTTCCACCCATGCCGCAGGCGTGGTGATTACCAAACGGCCGGTGTATGAATATGTGCCGCTGGCGCGCAATGACGATTCTATCGTCTGCCAGTATACCATGGTGACGCTGGAAGAACTTGGCCTTCTGAAGATGGATTTTTTGGGATTGCGTAACCTGACCGTCTTAGATGATGCGGTAAAGATGGTGCGTGAGCGTGAGCCGGACTTTGATTTGAGCAAAATACCAATGGATGATCCGGCGGTATTCGAAATGCTGACAACAGGGCATACATCCGGTGTGTTTCAAATGGAGTCAACGGGTATGACAGGGGTTTGTCTGGGGTTAAAACCGCAGACAATCGAGGACATTACCGCCATTATAGCCCTGTATCGTCCCGGACCTATGGAGTCGATTCCGCGCTTTGTGGCGTGTAAGCATGATCCGAAGCTGATTACCTATAAACACCCCTCTCTGGAGCCGATTTTGCAAATTACCTACGGCTGTATCGTTTATCAGGAGCAGGTCATCGAGATATTCCGCCGTCTGGCCGGATATTCGCTGGGACAGGCTGACATGGTGCGCCGCGCTATGTCGAAAAAAAAGGCGAAAGAGATTGAGAAAGAGCGCGTTTCCTTTATTAACGGTGATGAAAGCCGCGGTATCATCGGATGTGTAGCAAACGGTATTCCCCGTGAAACCGCCGAAGCCATCTATGATGAAATCTACGATTTTGCCAACTACGCCTTTAACAAGGCACATGCTGTCAGTTATGCGGTGGTGGCCTATCAGACTGCGTATTTCAAATGCCACTATGTACGGGAATATATGGCGGCACTGCTGACCTCTGTGCTGGACAACTCCGATAAAGTGGCGGAATATATCAACGAGTGTAAAGAATGTGGTATTGCGCTGCTCAAGCCGGATGTTAACCGCTCCTATGACCGCTTCACCGTGGAGGAGGACGGTATCCGCTTCGGCTTGGTGGCGATCAAGAATATCGGCCGCGGCTTTATTCAGTCCGTCGTGCGTGCACGTGAATGCGGCGGTGATTTTACATCGTTTCAGGATTTCTGCGAACGAATGTTCGACTGCAATGATATGAATAAGCGAGCGGTGGAAAATCTGATTCGCAGCGGTGCGTTTGATGATTTAGGCGCACGCCGTTCGCAGCTCATCAGCATTTATGAAAAGGTGCTGGACAATATTGCAAATTCCCGCCGCAAAAATGTGGAGGGACAACTGGATTTCTTCGGTATGGCAGCAGGGAACAACCAAGTGTCACAGATTGAGCTGCCGGACATTCCGGAGTACTCTGCCACGGAGCGGATGTTCATGGAAAAGGAAACCACAGGATTATATCTCAGCGGCCATCCTATGTCTGACTATCGCGTGGCTGCCAAACGAGCCGGCGCAGCTCCGATTCATGCGATTATGGATAGTTTTTCCGCAGAAGAGGGACCTCGTTCGTTCCGCGACGGACAAAATGTAACGGTGGCCGGTGTGGTGACTTCCAGCAAAACACGCACCACAAAGAATAACACGCTGATGGCTTATGTGATAGTCGAGGACGAGCTGGCCTCCATTGAACTTTTGTGCTTTCACCGTGTCATTGAGCAATGCGGCAGCTATATGCAGGTCAATATGCCTGTTTTAGTGAAGGGAAAACTGTCTGTGCGTGATGAAAAACCGCCTCAGATCATGTGCGATTCCATCTATCCGCTGCAGCAGGTGGACGAAACAGCCATCCATGATGAAAAAACGGAGCCATCTGCGGATGCTACAATTTATCTGCGTGTCCCCAGCTTGGATAGCAAGGAGTTTCGGCATATTAAACGGGTGATGTCCCTATTTGAAGGCGAAACGCCTGTAAAAATCCGCATAGCCGACAGTGGCAAACTGTTGGGGGCACATTGTTTGAATCATTCCGCGCTGCTGCAGTGCAGAGAGTGGCTGGGTGATGAAAATGTGGTTGTTAAGACAAAATGATGAAGTCCATGGATCAGATAAACCAAACCGGTAAAACGGGCTGTTTATTTAGAATGAACGACAGAAGAGCCATCTTGGTTAATGCCAAGGTGGTTCTTTGCTCTATTTATCCATTTTTACTTATTATGGCAGTATGTATTCTTCGGATAAGGTGCCTGACGAAAGAGCTAACCAGAGAGGGAATATTGAAATAAAATCGCTGCAAAATTTTTTTAGAAAATTAAAAAAAATACTTGCATTTTCAGAAATTGCGTGGTAATATATACAAGTCGTCTGAAATGACATGCGCCGTTAGCTCAGCTGGATAGAGCGTCTGGCTACGGACCAGAAGGCCGGGGGTTCGAATCCCTCACGGCGTGCCAGCCCTGAAATTGTTCTGGAACAATTTCAGGGCTTTCTTTTTCTCAATAGACAAATTTTATTCCTTGTAATTGAGCGATTTTTATGATATGGTAAAGAAAACATAGCGGAGGATAACGGAATGGCTGTTAGTTTTAAAAAATGTATGTTCGGCGGTTTTTACCCCGAGGATGTCATTGCCTATATCGACAAAACGGCAAAAGAAACTCAGGCGCAGATTGCTGCTTTGTCTGAGGAAAATGAGGGCCTTCAAAGGAACAACCGGGAAATGCGAAGTGAGCTGGATATGCTTCGACAACAGTCTGCTGAGCACGACCGGGAAACCCTTACAGCGGCGGAATTGCGAAAACAATTAGATGCTGCGCAGGAGAAATTGCAGATGCTGGAAGAAGAAGCTGCCATGCTGCGTACTCAATCACAGGATTATCAATCCCTCAAAGAGCATATTGCGGATATTGAAATCAATGCACATCGCCGGACGGAGGAATTTCGCGCTGCCACTGTCGCACAAATGCAGGAGATCGTCAACAAACAGCGTAACTGGTGCTATGAAATGAAGACGAAATATTTGTCCGTTACGGAACAGTTTTCTCAAAAGCTGCAGCAGGCACAGGAAGTCTTAGACCATCCCGATATTTCCGGTTTTACAGAGATGGAAGAGAGCTTGTATGATTTAGAAAGTAATCTTTCTCATTAAAAAAGAGAAGGATACGGGCAACTTCAGAATCATATACCGCAGGCCAACCTTACTTAATATGAAAAAACTACCTTGCATTGTGTAACAGCACGACACAAGGTAGTTTTATTTTGCGACTGCTTACTTTTGTTCGGTCGATTGGGAAAACCAAGTCCAAGGTTCCAGTTCGGGAGGTTTACGGGTAAAGGTCAATGCCTGCTGTGTCTGCGGATGATCGAATTGCAAACAATACGACCACAGCGCAATGGGACATGAATCCTCCGGTAAGCCGTACTTTCGATCGCCTGCAAGAGGCAACCCTCGTGAGGCAAACTGTACGCGAATCTGATGCGTGCGACCTGTGTGAAGAAATACTCTGACAAGGGAATATCCTTTACAGAAATCCATCACCTCATAATCCAAAAGCGCCTCACGCACATCCTTGCCGGGTGCATTTGCCACATAAGTCAGACGCTTTGCCGCATCCCGTCCCAAAAGATCGCGGAAACTTCCCCGATCTTTTTCGGGTCTGCCATGAATCACTGCCAGATATTCCTTGCGAAAACGGTGTGTGCGGATCTGCTCAGATAACAGGGAAGCGGCCTTTGCGCTGCGTGCATACACCATCAATCCACTTACTTGCGCATCCAAACGGTGAACCGTGCGGATGCAAACTGTACCGAGGGCATTTCGTAGCAGAGTTGGCATGCCGTTCAATTCGTCTGTAGAAAGCACACCTACGGGCTTGATCGCCACTACAATGCGGTTGTCCTGATAAATGATCTCCATATGCCACCTCCTACGATGTAAGAATAACATAAATTGTTGCATTACTCAATGCCTTGTTTCATAGGGGAAAGCGCCGAATTGGCTTATAAAGATTTGCAAAAAAAATTCCCCCACCGAAAGGTGGGGGAGGAAGTATACTGCCGTTAGTTGCAGCCGCAGCCACAACCGGTGTTCTGGACGTCGTTGCAGCCGCAACCGCAGCCGCCGTTGTTACCGCAGAACAGGAACAGGATGATGATGGCGATGATGATCCAGCAGCAGCTTCCGCCGCCGAAGCAAGAATTCTGATTACACATAACGTAACCTCCATTTAAGATTGGGACCGTGTTTCAGGTCACATTCCATAGTATGTCGGCTACAGAAAAAGGTGCCATCAGTTGCGAGAAATACGATAGCTTAGCGTTAAGAGTGTGTCCACAAAATGAATGTCCTCAAAAAACACATCCGGTTCGTGAGAAGAAAGCTCCACATTGGTAAAGTTCCAAAATCCTTTAATACCGAGGTCAATTAAGCGACTGGCAAGAGGCTGCGCCACATTCTGAGGAACAGTCAGCACAGCAACATTAGGACGGAATTGAGCAACATAGTCCTCCAACTCATCCATGGAACGAATCGTTACGCCGCGAATAGAGGAGCCAATCAAATCGGCAGAAATATCGAATGCGGAATCAACTTGGAATCCTACCTTTTCAAAATCAAAGTTTTGCAGCAAAGCGTGCCCCAGATGACCGGCGCCAATAATAATCAGTCGGTGACCGTTGTCAATACCGAGAATATGTCCGACTTCAGCACGCAGCTCGGCAACATTATAACCATAGCCCTGCTGTCCAAATTCTCCAAAGCAACTAAGATCCTGACGGATCTGGGAGGCGGTAATGTCCATTTTCGCACCGAGAGAATTGGAGGAAATACGCACCACACCCTTGTTATGCAGATCGTCTAAATAGCGATAGTAGCGAGGAAGACGATGAATGACGGCATCAGATATTTTTTGTTTTTTCATAGGTTGACCTTCTTTGATATTGCTGGTATTTATGCAAATTTTGCTCATCTCTTTCATGTATTCTACCGCATTTATGTGAAGTTGTCAACTTTTTTAACAATCTTTTTCGCTAAAATTTTCTTTACTTTACCGGGTAAAGTTGCTATAATATTTCAGGCAATTCAATATGTGCCCGTAGCTCAGTTGGATAGAGCGTCAGACTCCGACTCTGAAGGCCGCTGGTTCGAATCCAGTCGGGCATACCAGACTTCCGCAGAAGAAATGCTTCTGCGGAAGATTTTTCTGTTGTTATAGGAAATCGAACCTAGCGGCCTTCTATTAAAATGAAGCATTCCGGCTTGCCGGGCACGCAACGCGTGATGGCAAGCCGCTGGTTCGAATCCAGTCGGGCATACCAGACTTCCGCAGAAGAAATGCTTCT
>JAUMWJ010000034.1:0-1912 GCA_030529655.1 Eubacteriales bacterium | reverse complement strand
GCGGAAGATTTTTTTGTTGCAAAAAAGAATTATTCTTGACAGCGAACATATCACACGATATAATCATTGACGAAAATTAAAAAAATTCAAGTGCTGTCGATTCTGCACAGGAATCGACGGAGAATAGTGAATCGGGTGCAAATCCCGAACGGTACCGCCACTGTAAACGCGGAGATCGTACAGTAAGACGAAAGTCGGTCATTGAAGCGATTGCTTCGAGAAGGCTGTGTACGATTGCAGATGCGTGAGTCAGGAGACCTGCTTGAATGTGAATGAGAGGACGCTTTGCGAGTTACAGGGCGGTCGACTTTTTATTCTTCGCGCGCAGAAATACGGCTGCGGCAGTAATCAATACTGCCGCAGTCTTTTTTTATTGTCAGCAGGGAGTTGCTTTCCAGATACTCCTTAACCTGCGGCTGCGGCGTGGGCATCGCCGCAGCCGCCATACCTCTTATATGACACATCGCAGGATGTGTTATATATACATGACAGCGTGCTTTTTGAGCAATGCTGCAATAATAGAAAAGGAGAAAACACATGAAAAAAAGAGTCCTATGCCTTCTTCTGACATTGATGATGGCGATGAGCATGATTCCCACCGTTGCGCTGGGAACGGAAGTATCCGCACAATGGAAAAACTTCCGTAACAGCGATGTCAACATGGCGATCACGGATGCTTACACGCCCAAGAGCGTGGAGAGCACCGAGCTGAAATGGGCCAACCAGCTTGGCACCAGCTGGCAGGCAGCACCCAGCGTCCAGATCATTGTTGACGACTGTTTGGTGGTGATGTGCGGCAAGGTGCTATACAAGCTCAGCCTTGAGACCGGTGAAATTCTGCAGCAGGCAGATATGGCGGCCGCTCCAAGCTATGGCTACACTCCGCCTACCTATGCCGAGGGCATGATTTTTTGTCCCCTGGCCAACGGTATCGTTCAGGCTTTTGATGCCAAAACGCTGGCATCCCTCTGGGTATATCAGGACGAGCTGAAGGGTCAGGCACAAAGCCCGATCACCTATGCGGACGGCTGCATCTATACCGGCTTCTGGAACGGTGAGGCAAAGGATGCCAACTATGTGTGCCTGACAGTAAAGGACGAGGATGTTGCACAGGCAGACGAGATCAAGACGGCTGTGTGGACCAAGACGGTGACCGGCGGTTTCTACTGGGCCGGCTCTGTGGTGCTGGGCGATGCCGTGATCGTAGGTACCGATGACGGTGCCAGCGGCAGCAAGGGCACTTCCCATGTCTATTCTCTGAACAAAACGACCGGCGAGGAGATCAGCTCTCTGGAACTGACCGGTGCCGGTGATCAGCGCTCCTCCATGGCCTATAGCGCCGATATGGGTCGTGTATTTTTCACCACCAAGGGCGGTTATCTCTGCTCCGCTGCCGTGAGCGGCGCAGGTGTGCTGTCCGAACTGAAGATGGTCAATTATAATGCACAGTCCACCTCCACGCCCGTTGTCTATGACGGCAAGGTATACTTCGCTACAGGCAGCGGCATTACCTCCTCCGGTTCCAAGGGCAACTTCGTTGTGGCCGATGCCGATACGCTGGAGATGTGCTACTATGTGGGTCTGCTGGGTTATCCCCAGTGCTCTGTGCTCCTGAGCACGGCTTACTATGGCAGCGAGGGCAAGCTGTATTTCTACAGCACCTATAACAATAACCCCGGTGGCCTGAGCCTGATCAAGGTGGATCCGACCAAGGATACTGCCGATGAGGCGCTGGAGCTGGTGGAGATCTACGATGCTGCCGGCTATGAGCAGTACTGCATCACCAGCCCCATCTGCGATGACGAGGGTACCATCTATTACAAGAATGACTCCGGAAACGTGCTGGCTGTCAGCACAGCCGCCTGCACCGAGCATACCGGCGGCTGTGCTACCTGCGCACAGCAGGCCGTGT
>JAUMWJ010000033.1 GCA_030529655.1 Eubacteriales bacterium | reverse complement strand
TGCCGTGGCAAATAAAAAGAATCTTGATCATATCTGTTCTCTCCTTTTAATGCGCCGATACAGTACCAGCGCCACGATCAGCGAAATACTATCCACCGTGGGCTGTACCAGCATGCAGCCGTATAGCGGCAGCAGGGCGTCCATCAGAAACAGCAGCGGTATATCCAACACACCTTTTCGCAAAATCGAGCAAATCAGCGACTCCCTCGCCTTGCCCATGGCCTGAAACTGAATGATCATAGGATAGCAGAAGGACATCATAGGCATAGCCGTCACCATCATGCGCAGGAATGACGCACCATAGGCAACGGTCTGGGGATTTTCGATAAACAGTCCCACCAACTGCTTGGCAAAGTTTTCAAATATCACAAGGCAAATGAGCGAAAACCCCACCGCGATCAGCGTGCCGAAGCGGAATGCCTGAGAGCGCCGCTCGGTATTTCCTGCTGCATGGTTGTAGGCCAATAGTGGCAGCAAACCGCTTGCCACACCAATGGAAAAGTACAGCGGCAGCTGGTCGATTTTCTTCACGATACCCAGTGCCGCCACCGCCTCCGTGGGATAAGCGGACACGAATCTGGCCTGTGCCGCCACCGCCACCACCGTCAGCGCATATTGCAGCGCCGAGGGGAAACCGATGGCCAGTATGCCGCCTAAATGAGTGCTGGTATGACGCAGATGCTGCGACGCAACAGACAGCACCGTGTCCTGCCTGCGAATAAGTACATAGCACAGAAAATAGACGGTGGCCACGGTGTTGGAGATGGCGGTTGCCATACCGGCGCCTGCCGCACCAAGTCCCCAAAAACGAGGCAGCACGAAAAACGGGTCAAGAATAATATTCAGTATACCACCCATTGATACGCCCACAAAGGCGTGTCTGGCACTGCCCTCGGCGCGCACCAGATTTGCCAGCAGGGTGTTAAGCACCGTGGCAGGGCCGCCGATGACCACCACCCACTTGGCGTATTCCATCACCACGCCGATGGTGTCCGTTTTTGCGCCGCACAGGGTCAGAATCGGGCGTTCTAACAATAAAAAGACGGCGGCAAACACCACGCCCATCAACAATCCACCCCAGAACGATACAGAGGATATCTGTCGGGCGCTCTCCTGCTCTTTCCTGCCTAAAGCTCGTGCAATGGCGCTGGCACCGCCCACACCGAACAGGTTAGAGATGGCTGTAAGCATCACGAAGCATGGTGCCACAATGGTGATAGCCGCTGTCTGCACAGGGTCGTTGATCACACCCACAAAGTAGGTGTCCGCCAGATTGTAAACGAGCGCGATCATCTGACTGGCGATGGCCGGTATGATCTGCAGCAGCACCGCCTTTTTGATGGGCGTACTCTCAAAAAGTTCCGTTCTTTTATTTAGTGATGACAATTCTCTTGCCTTCCTTCATCAAGCAAAACACGAGCGTCAAGCGCCCGTGTTTTGTCATTTTCATCATGATTATGCCTTGTACACGGCCTTGCAGCCCTTGTAGGTCATGTAGCAGTCCAGCTTGGCCACGGTTTCAAAGGGTGCGTGCATGCTCAGCACCGGCACACCGGCGTCCAACGTGGCAATATTGCGGTTGGCCATGTACTGCGCTACCGTGCCGCCGCCGCCTGCATCCGTCTTGCCCAGCTCGCTCATCTGCCACACCACCTCGGACTCGTCAAACACACGGCGGATATAGGCCACGGTTTCCGCGTCAGCATCGGAGGAACCGCTCTTGCCGCGAGCACCGGTATACTTGCAAAGACCGATACCGTGGTTGACACGGGCCACATTGCGCTTATCGAACACATCGGCGAAGTTGGGATCAAAGGCCGCTGTCACATCGCTGCTCAGGCAGAAGGAGTTTTCAAAACACTCACGCAGCGAAATACCCTGACTGTCACACAGGTCCTCCATAAAGGTGTCAAAGGCCGCAGACTGCATACCCGTCACGCCCATGGAGCCGATCTCCTCCTTGTCCGCCAGCATACACACGGCGGTCTTGTTGGGCACATCACTATCCAAAAGGCCCTGCAGGGCGGCAAAAGCGCACACACGGTCATCGTGACCGTAAGCGCCGATCAAACTGGCGTCCAGACCGATGTCTGTGGCGTTGGCCACGGGCACGACCTCCAGCTCAGCGGAAATCAGATCTGCCTCCAAGATGCCGTACTTGTCGTGCAAACGCTTCATGATCTGCATTTTGAAGCGATCCTTATCGTCCTCATCGCCCAAGGGACGGCTGCCCAGCAGAACATTTAATGTTTCGGCAGGAATCGCCTCGTTCAATGGCTTTTTCCCCTGCTCAGCACCCAGATGGGGCAGCAGGTCGGTGATGATGTACTGCGGCTCATCACCCTCGCCAAGTACCACGCGGATCTTCTCGCCGTTTTTCAATGCCACCACACCACGCATCTGCAGAGGAATGGTCACCCATTGATACTTGCGGATACCGCCATAGTAATGGGTCTTGAAATAGGCCATCTCGCCTTCTTCATAGAGGGGATTGGGCTTGAGATCCAGACGGGGTGAGTCGATATGGGCGGCAATGATGTTAGTGCCCTTGGCAAGACTCTCCTTGCCAGTCACAGCCAGCATCACGCTCTTGCCACGGTTGAGGGTATAAACCTTATCGCCTGCTTTCAGCGCCATGCCGCGCTTGTAGGGTACAAAACCGTTCTTTTCCGCCAGTGCCACGGTGTTGGCGGCACATTCACGCTCTGTCTTACCTTCATTCAGATAGTTTTTATAGGCGGCGCAGTATTCTTCCATGGCAGCAAGATCGCTGTCGCTGATACGGTCGTAGCCGTTTTGATTGGCATTGAGTAGCTGCTCGCGCAGTGCCTTCATCTCTTCACTCATGGTCATATCCTCCCGATTTTGCTTTCTCTATCATTTTTCGCAGTTCGTGTGCGGCATAATCTTCAAATGCTGCGCTTGTGGTCGCGGTATTCTCTAAGATCACCGTACAACGGGTGCGGTAAAAGTCGTCATTTTTCTGTGCATGGATACGCAGCCGTGCATATTCTTCGGAAATATCATCCCGTGCCATAATGCGTTGCACACGCACATCAACCGGTGCAATCACACCAACTGTAAAGTCACATAACTTGTCAACGCCGCTCTCAATGAGATTGATGGCATCAATGGCGACCAGCGGCGCATCCGCAGCGTCAATGCGGGCCGTCAATTCCCCGGGAAAATAGGCATAGATAATGGAATTGAGCCGTTCAAGCGCCGATTTATCCGCAAAAACCACATTTCCCAGCTTCTGCCGATCCAGTGTGCCATCGGCAGTAAACACATGGCCAAAAGCCGCTGTCAGTTCTTGCTGTAAAGCGGAATTACTTTTCAGCATTTTGTGATAAATAGCATCGCAATCCAGCACGCAGCCGCCCATTTTCTCGATGGCACGCAATGCGCTGGTCTTTCCTGCGCCACTGCCGCCGGTGAGTCCGATGACGATTTGCGGTTTACTCTCCACCGTATGGAAGCCTGCCGCCTTTTTCAGACGGTTCACCACCGCTAAGTCCAAGCCGCTCTCATCGGGACACTGGGCATAGATCTCGGTCACATCCGTACCGTCAAAAGTACGCAAGGCATCGAACACACGCCGGGCATGGGATAATTTGTCATTTTCTCTTCCCAAAGTATGGACAATATGACCTGCAAACTGCTCTGCATATTCATCAAAACAGATAATACCTGTCCGGTTGGTCAGGTGTCGTTTTATGTGGCGGGCGCTGTCGATTCCTGCACCGGTCACCACCGTCACCGGTGCTTTGGGGGCATAGTGGCGGTACTTCATGCCGGGGGCTTTGGCGGTTTCACCTGCAGACAGCTTGTGTTTCACCGCCTTGTCTACCTCCACATCTCCCAGTACGTCTACCAGCATCTCCAGCGGCAAACCACCCGGTCGAAGCAGTCGGGGTGGGTTGACGGTCAGGTCAATGATGGTACTCTCCACACCCACGGCGCAGGCACCGCCGTCCACAATACCGTCAATTTTCCCCATCATGTCCTCCGCCATATGCCCGGCGGTGGTGGGACTGGGACGGCCCGAGGTGTTGCCGCTGGGGGCGGCAATGGGTACACCTGCCTGCTCGATAATTTGCAGGGTCAGCGGATGGTCGGGGCAGCGCACGCCAACCGTTTCCAAACCGCCTGTAGTACGCAAGGGTACAATGGGACGACGAGGCAGAATCATGGTCAAGGGGCCGGGCCAGAACTTCTCCGCCAAGCGATAGGCACTTGCCGGCACATCGTGGCAGTAGCGCTCCAGCCAATCGGCAGAAGGCACATGAATGATGAGCGGATTGTCCTGCGGGCGGCCTTTTGCCTCAAAAATACGGCGCACCGCATCTTCATTCAGCGCATCGGCACCCAAACCGTACACCGTTTCCGTGGGAATGCCTAAGAGACCGCCGCGGCGAATGATCTCTGCCGCCGCAGCAATGGCATTGTTGTCTTGTTCGGGATGAAAAATGATCGTTTCCAAGTGTCAGACTTCCTTAATGTAAAATGCTTATTTCATCGAAGCGGAGCTTAAAGTCCCAGATCTTCGCCGATCAGCACGACCTTGATCTTGCCTGCCGGGCGGCACAGACGGGTTTCCACCATGTAGCAGCAGCAGCTATCCTCACCCTTGCAGTCGGCGCACATTCCGGTGACATTACAAGGCGTCTTGGCGTTGGGGAACCGCTGCACCACCTGTGGTGAGGTATAATGGCGCACCCGTGCATAGGCCTCATCCATATCGGACACCACCTTATTCATACCGGCCACCACGATGACGCTCTTGGGCCCAAAAATCATGGCAGCTACACGGTTGCCGTTGCCGTCAATGTTGTAAAGCTCACCGCTTTCGGTGATAGCGTTGCTGCTGGTCAAAAAAGTATCAGCCAGCAGACCCTGACGCATGGTATCTGCACGTTCCTCGGCAGGAACGGCATCCCGATCAATCAGCTTCTGACCCCGCTGACGCAGCAAGTCCTTGATGCCCAATTCGTCCACGGTAGCCGTACCACCCCAAGAAACGCTGTCACCCTCGTCAATCAGTTCCATCACCTTTGCCACGGCTTCCTCACGGGTAGAACAGTAGTAGGCATCAAAATGGCGCTTTTTCAGATTTTCTGCCACCTTGGGGCCGGCCTTATCGTACTTCATCTTTCTCGGTTGCAGCATAGAAAAAACTCCTTTCTCATTCACCCTCCTGCAAGCGCGCCGTCTGGGAAGCCAGTGTCAGCGCATCCACAAGAGCGTCCAGGTCGCCATCGATAATGGCAGCAATGTTGAAATTTTTATGATCACCGGTGAGCCGATGGTCGGTCACGCGGTTTTGCGGGAAGTTATAGGTGCGGATCTTGCCGCTGCGATCGCCGCTGCCCACCTGACTTTTGCGCTGGGCGGCAATGGCATCGTTCTTCTTCGCCTGCTCCGCCTCATAGAGCTTGGAGCGCAGAATCTTCATGGCGCGGTCTTTATTTTTATACTGACTGCGCTCGTCCTGACATTCCACCACCGTGCCGGTGGGCAGATGGGTAATGCGGATGGCAGACTCGGTCTTATTGACATGCTGACCGCCTGCGCCGGAGGAACGATAGGTGTCGATCTGCAAATCCTTAGGATCGATGGTGAACGCCACCTCCTCCGCTTCGGGCATCACAGCCACCGTTGCTGCCGAGGTCTGGATACGGCCGGAGGATTCCGTTTCCGGCACACGCTGTACACGGTGAGTTCCCGCCTCGTACTTGAGCCGCGAATAGGCACCGTCACCCTCCACAGTGGCACAGACCTCCTTCACACCGCCCAGCTCCGTCAGATTCTCGCTGACGATGGAAAGCTGCCAGCCGCGGCGCTCGGCATACATACTGTACATACGCAAAAGATCTGCGGCAAACAGCGCACCTTCCTCACCGCCTACGCCGCTGCGGATCTCCAAAATCACATTTTTATCATCATTGGGATCACGGGGCAGCAGCAATATCTTCAGTTCCTCCGACAGTCGTTCCATCTCCGCCTTGGCGTTTTGCAGCTCCTCCTGCGCCAGATCACGCAGTTCGGCATCGCCCAGCATGGCAAGGGCATCGTTGTGGTTTTCCACAGCGTACCGGTAAGCATGGTAGGTGTCTACCACCGGCTGCAGCTCCTTTTGCTCACGGCTGAGTTTTGTCATTTTCTCCACATCGCCATAGACAGACGGGTCAGCCAACTGCTGCTCTATCTGCGACAAGCGCAAGGCAACTTTTTCTAATTTTTCCAGCATTTACTGCTCCTCGCCGCTCTCTAAATAACGCTGCACTTCCTGAATAAATTTATCCCGCCAGAAGGGATAACCCACCGAGCCCACACGCAAAGAGCCACCCAACAGGTGCTTTTGTGCTGTATACAGATCCATCTGGTCATAAATCTCCTCATAGCGTTTTTCACAGCCGCGTGTCAGCACATAAGCCACACGGCTCAATTCCAGACCGCGGCGCTTGAGAAAACCACGCACAGGTGCACTGCACCGACCTGCCCAGACAGGCGTTCCCACAATGACCAGACGGTATTCTTCCAGCGGACGCCCGGTATGAACAGGACGCAGCGGATGAGTGGAGCGGCGCATGGCCTCCATACCGGCACGCAGATAGCCGCGGAATCCGCTGCGATCCACGCCATCGCTGATCTCTGCCAGCTCGGCGCCTAATGCCTCGGCGATCTCGGTCATGGCTTCCTTGGTCTTTCCGCTGCGGGTGTAGTAAATGCACAATACATCGGACATAGGTTATTCCTCCGTTCTTTCATTTTCCAACAGCAAGCTCAGCTCCTCCCAGCGAAGCATCTGTTTATCCAGCTCCGCTTCGGTGGTCTTTCTTTGCTGATACAGTTCGTTTAATTTCTCCGCCTCACAGGCGTGTAATGCCATTTCCTCGTCACAGCGGCTTAGCTCCTGTTCCAGCTTGGCAATGGCGGTTTCGCAAATCGTGAGCTGTCGCCGTGCGGCCTGCTGTGAACGATTGCCCCGTGGTGTACGGGTGTCACCCTTTTTTGTAGCCGGTGCAGGCGCAGGTCTGCGCTCCTCTGCCTTCAGGTTACGATACTGGGCAAAACCCATGGGATAATCGTTGATGGCACCGTTCTCCAGCTCCCAAATACGAGTGGCAAAGCGGTTGATAAAATAGCGGTCATGGCTGACAAACAGCAGTGTGCCGTCAAACGCCTCCACCGCCTCCTCGATCCACTCACGGGAGTCGATGTCCAAATGGTTGGTGGGCTCGTCAAGAATGAGAAAATTGATCTCCTCATCCATCAGCATACAAAGCCGCAGTCGTGCCAGCTCACCGCCGGAGAGAACGCTGACGCTCTTGAACACATCCTCGCCCTGAAGCTGATACGCCGCCAGACGGTTGCGTGCGCTTTGAGGTGTCATGTTTTTCTTTTCATAGAGCATGGTGTCCACCAAGGAACGCTCGGGGTGAGCAAAGTGGATCATTTGCTCCAAGTAGGCAGCACGAACAGCAGGGCCCATTTTCATGCTGCCGCTGTCTGCTCGCTCCAGTCCCATCAGCATATGGAGCAGCGTGGTCTTGCCTGTGCCGTTGTCGCCGATGAAGGCGATCCGCTCGCCGCCGCCCACACGGAGATTCACACCCGAAAACAATGTGCGGTCATCAAAGCTCTTTTGCAGGTTTTTCACCTGCAGTACATCGTCACCGTGAAACTCAATACTGGCAAAACGGGTGTCAATCTTCTTCGCCTTGGTGGGTTTTGCCACCGTACGCATACGCTCGATGCGGCGTTCCATGGAAATGGCACGGCGATAGGTCTTATCCATGCCCTTAAAGGCAAACATACGAAGCTGCTCTGCCGCACTCTCCAGTTGCTGGATCTTCGCCTGCTCTTTCAGGTACTGCTTCATGCGTTCCTGATAGCGGCGCTCCTTTTCAATGGCATAGAAGCTGTAATTCCCGCTGTAAAATTCGGCTTTGCCGTCCTGCACCTCAATAATTCGGGTGACGGTACGGTCGAGGAAATAGCGGTCATGGGAAATAGTGACCACCGTGCCGTGGAAGGTGCGGATATACTCCTCCAGCCACTCTGTGGCCTGCAAGTCCAGATGGTTGGTGGGCTCATCGAGAAGCAGAATATCCGTATCCTCTAAAATGAGCCGTCCCAAATTGACACGGGTCTTTTCGCCGCCGGAGAGTCGGTCGAATAGCCGCAAACGCATATCCGCATCAATGCTGAGGCCGTTTGCCACCTTATTGACCGCCGTATCGGTGTCGTAGCCGCCCAGACCCTCAAAGCGAGCGGTCAGGTCACCGTAACGCTTTAAAATGGCATCATCACTCTCTCCTTGTGCCATGCGCCGGGTGAGGGCGTCCATCTCATCCTTTAAGCGGTGCATGCGGGAAAAGGCGGATTGCAGTACATCCTCCACCGTGTAACCGGCAGGATACACGGGGATCTGAGAAATCAGGCCTACTCGGCGGCCCGATGCGATGACCACATCGCCCTCGTCATAGTCAAGCTCGCCCGTAAGGATCTTGAACAGCGTGGTCTTGCCGGCACCGTTCTTTCCTAAAAGCCCTACACGCTCGCCGGTGTCGATCTGAAAGGTCAAGCCGTCCAATATTTTCTTTTCCAAATTGAAGGACTTGACCAGTCCCGTTACGCTGATGTCAATCATGGTTTACTGTTGTTCCAATTCCTTTACGATCTTGCCGAATTCCATGGAATGTGAGGCTTTTACCAGCATGGTGGTGTCCGGGCTCAGCAGCTGCTTTACCGTAGGCAATGCCTCCTCCACGGTGTTGAAGTGATACACCTCGCCCTTGGCGCTTTTCGCAATCGCGGCGCTCTTGGGTCCGATAGCCACCACCGCAGTCACGCCCAGTTCGTCAGTCAGCTCGCCCACACGCTTGTGTGCGCTCTCGCTGACCGTACCCAGCTCGCCCATATCGCCCAGCACCGCCACATGGCGCTTGCTGTCGGTGTTCATCAGCGTCTTCAGTGCCGCTTCCATGGCTTGGGGATTGGCGTTATAACAATCGTCAATGACGATGCGGTGATCACTCAAACGAACACGGCGCATACGGGAGCCGGTAGGCAGATACGATGCCACGCCGGCAACGATCTCCTCCTTGCTCAGGCCTAAATGCTCGCCGATGGCGGTGGCCATGGAGGCGGAATAGATCATGTATTCGCCCGGAGACGGAATGGACAGGCGGTAGCTGTTCTTTTCCGTGGTCACGGTGCAGTCTACGCCCTCGATGCCGCGATCTGCGATGTCTGTCACACGGACATTACAGCCCTCACTCTTACCGCAGCGCAGGGTGGTAAACGGAAGATCCAGTGTATTGAGCAGTTCATCATCGCCGCACAGCACAGCAAGGCCGTTCGGCTTCAGATTTTCAAAAATTTCGCATTTGGCACGCAGCGTACCCTGCCGGGTATTGCCCAGATTCTCGATATGAGCATCGCCCACGTTGGTGATGACTGCCACGGTGGGATGCACCATTTCGCCCATGTAACGGATCTCACCAAAGCAATCCAGTCCTGTTTCGATGACGGCGGCACGGTGATGCTGCTCCAAACGCAGCAGTGTTTGCGGTGTGCCCACCAGATTATTATAATTCGCCTCGGTTTTCAGCGTGCAATAGTGCTGAGATAAAACGGCGGCGATCATTTCCTTGGTGGTGGTTTTGCCGGCACTGCCTGTCACCTGCACCACGGGAATAGCAAATGTATCACGGTACCATGCCGCCAGTGCCTTCAGCGCCAGCATGGTGTCGGCCACCTGAATATAGAATTTACCCGGCAGCATGGTGTCCGGTGCGTGCATACACAAACAGCCCTCTGCACCCTTTTCCAGCGCAGCGTTGAGATAGGCATGACCGTCAAACTTCTCGCCCACAAGCGGGATAAAAAGCTGTCCCTTCGTCACGGTACGGCTGTCGGTAGACACACTGCTGATGGCGGCATCGCTCCCTTGCAGCAGCGTACCGTCTACGGCTGCACACAGCGCTTTTACACTAAAAGGAATCATTGACGCTCCGCCTTTCTTGCCTGCAAAGATTCTTCCACGATTTTTTCGCACAACTCACCGTAGCTGAGGCCTGCCTGTGCCGCTTCCTGAGGTACCAAGCTGGTGGGTGTCATACCGGGCAGGGTGTTGACCTCCAGACACCACGCCTTCCCCTCCTCATCAAGAATAAAGTCGGTGCGGGAATAGACACGCAGACCCAATGCCCGGTGCAGCTTCAGCGCCATTTCGCCGATCTGCTTCCACTCCGCATCGGTGATAGGTGCCGGACAGATCTCCACCGCTCCGTCCTTTTGATACTTTGACACATAGTCGAAGAACTTACCCTTAGGGATGATCTCTACCGCAGGCAGATAAGTGTCGCCCAGTACCGCCACCTGAATCTCACGGCCACTGATCTTCTTCTCCACCACCACATGGTTGCCGAACTGCAGCATACGGCGCAGGGTATCTGCCAGTTTTTCTTTGGTATCGGGCAGTTCCACGCCGATGGAGCTGCCGCCGTTGACCGTTTTGACCGCGCAGGGTACTTCCAGCTTTTCCACCAGGGCAGGAATATCCGCCTGGGTATAGATGATATTGTGCCACGGGGCGGTGCGGATCCCCTCATCGTCCATAAAGCGCTTGGTCACCGACTTATCCATGGCCATGCCGCTGCCCAAATAACCGCTGCCGGTATAGGGTACGCCCAGCAGGTCCAGCGTGGCCTGCATACGACCGTCCTCACCGCACTCACCGTGCAGCGCCAAAAAGACGATGTCGGCCATCATGCAAACCGTCAGCACATCCTTACCCAGCATAGACGGACTTTGATCCCGGCGACTGCGGCGCACGGCTTCCAGGTCGGGTGCCTCACTTGCCACACGCACATCGCTGCACAAGCCGTCGGGTGCGTCAAAAATGTTCGCCAGCTCGCCGGAATAATTCTCCAGTCCCATGAACATATCCACCAAAATGGCCTGATGTCCTCTCTCTCGCAGGGCACGGCACACACCGGTACCGCTGACCAATGCCACATTGCGCTCAGTACTCAAACCGCCTGCCAAAACAACGATTTTCATCTATCTCGCATCCTTTCGATTACCTATTTTATATCAGTGTAGCATTATATCATATTTACGCACCGATTACAACAAATTTGCATGGCGCAGGCACAAAAAAATCCCGACCTGTCTGCCAACAGATCGGGATTTTATCTTATATCATCGCAGCCATTCCGGGCGCGAACGCTGCTGCACACCGGACACCACTCCCATAGCCACAAACAGCGTGACAACGGACGAACCGCCATAGCTGAAAAACGGCAGCGTCAAGCCAATGACTGGCATCACGAACAGGCACATACCGATATTTGCCACGATCTGGAAGATCAGCATAGCACCCATACCCACGCAAATATAGGATTCCAGCGGTGTTTTTGCTTTACGCGCCACCACAAAGCAGCGTATGACGATAGCTGCCAACAGGCCAACGACCGCCAAACAGCCGATCAAACCCAGTTCCTCGCCAATGACGGAAAAGATGAAGTCTGTATGGCGGAATGGCAAACTGGCACTGTACTCGCTCTGGGTCTGAGCACCGTGGAACAGCCCCATACCGCTCAATTTGCCGCCGCCAATAGCCAAAAGGCTTCGCGTTTGCTGCCAGCCAATATCCAGTGTATCAGCTTCATGGTCAAACAGTATCTGAAAGCGCGCCTTCATGTAAGGGGGAATCTTATCCTCCTGCCACAGCAGATAGAAACCAAAGCCGCCCCCAAACAAGCCCAACGCGATCCATCGCTTTGCCACACCGGCCACAAACAGCATACACGCGAAAACGAAGATGTATACCAATGCACTGCCCATATCGCCGGAAATGACATAATAAAGCCCGATCAGCACCAGAAGGTGACCGCCCAGCATGGCAAGAGACAGAACGGATTTCAGATCGTGCTTCTCTTTCAGCCAGACGAGTTGCTTGGCAAGCACAATGATGAAGGTGATCTTTACCACCTCCGCCGGCTGAATGTTAATGGGGAAATTCTCGATGCCCAACCATGCACGGTTGCCGTAGGCATCAATGCCCAGCGGCGTGATCAGCAGCAGGATAAAGCCCACATTAAACACCGCCAGCCACTTCCACTTTTTTGCCACTTCGTTCATATCCACCAGCGACACACCAAAGTACAGCGCCACACCCAACAGCAGGGCGCACGCCTGCACGATCACATTTTTCATAGAGCCCGTGTAGCGTGTGGCACTGGCGATCATCAAAATGCCAAACAGTGATGCAGCCGAGCAGAGGGCCAACAGCAGCATATCCGCTTGGTGGAAGAGATCCGTTATCCAATCTTTTGTGCGTTGCAACATACTTCTTCTCCTCTTTGGGAATCACATCTTTCGTCCTATATAGTTTACCACAATAACTTTTCTGTGTAAACCACGGTTTCCCCTCTTTTCTTTTTCTTTTTTCTGTGATAGAATAACATGATTTTCAAAAGGCGAGGTGAGTGGTTTGGAATATCTGTCCCACAGCGTGTCGGAAACGGAGGAAATCGGTGCCCGTTTTGCTGCAACGCTGCGTAAAGGCAGTGTGGTGGCCTACCGTGGGGGCTTAGGCATGGGGAAAACGGCATTTACCCGTGGTCTGGCGCGTGGTTTGGGCTGTCGCAGCCGTGTGACCAGTCCCACCTTTACCATTGTGAACGAATACAGTGGCCCTATTCCGCTGTTTCACTTTGATATGTACCGTCTTCAGAGCAGCGATGCCCTCTTTGACATCGGCTGGGAGGATTATCTGGAGCGTGGCGGCGTATGCGCCGTGGAATGGAGCGAAAATGTGGTCGACGCACTGCCGGAGGATACAGTTTTCGTCACCATAACCCGGCACGAAACGGAGGACAACTGGCGCATGATCACCATCACAGGAGGCGAAATCGCATGAAGATTCTGGCATTGGAAACCTCCGCCAAAAGCGTCAGTGTGGCCGTATGGGAGGACGACAAGGTACTGGGCAGTGCCTATCAGAACACCGGCCTGACCCACAGCCGCACATTGATGCCGCTTCTTGACGGAATGCTGACAAACAGCGAGCTTACCTTGAATGATATGGATTTGATCGCCGTGGCGGCAGGACCGGGCAGCTTTACCGGACTTCGCATCGGTGTGTCGGCCGCAAAAGGATTGGCTTGGGCGCAGGATTTGCCCTGCTGCGGCGTATCTACATTGGATGCGATGGCGCAGAATGTGCGTCACATGGACGGCTGCACCGTCATCTGTGCCATGGATGCCCGCCGTCAACAAGTCTATAACGCCCTGTTCCATGTGCACAACGGTGCACTTGAGCGTATGTCGCCTGATCGCGCCATTTCATTGGAGGAGCTGGTAGCAGAAATAAAAAATGACGGAAATGATAAAATAATAGTTGGAGATGGCGCCCGGTTGTGCTATACTTACCTGTCAGAGCAGGGTATCGCCTGCCGTATGGCACCGCCACCGCTCATCATGCAGAACGCC
The DNA here is from genome assembly GCA_030529655.1 of Eubacteriales bacterium. Taxonomy (GTDB): domain Bacteria; phylum Bacillota; class Clostridia; order Oscillospirales; family Oscillospiraceae; genus Vescimonas. The sequence continues at coordinate 10,557 of JAUMWJ010000033.1, read as the reverse complement.
GTGGGTGTGGCGCAGGTGGCCCGGGAGATGGCGCAGCGCGGTGAAACCGTCAGCGCACACGAGCTGGTGCCTGTCTATCTGCGGCTTTCCCAAGCCGAGCGCGAGCGTCTGGCCAAGGGTCTGAAAATCACATTGGATTGAGAGTTCAAAATTTTTATATACTTCGGAGGATATTGTTATGAGCGAAAAGTTCCCCACACTGCATGTTGTCAGCCATCCCCTGGTGCAGCACAAGCTGTCCATCATGCGTGACAAAGAAACCAGCACAAAAGAGTTCCGCACGCTGGTCGGCGAGATTGCCATGCTGCTAACCTATGAGGCCACCCGCGATCTGCCCCTGACCACCAAGACGATCGAAACGCCCCTGTGCTCCTATGAAGCACCTGTGCTGGCAGGTAAGAAAATGGCCATCGTTCCTATCCTCCGTGCCGGTCTGGGCTTTGAGGACGGCATTTTGAATCTGATCCCCTCTGCCCGTGTGGCTCATATCGGTATGTACCGCGATGAGGAAACGCTGGAGCCCCAGTTCTATTTCCTGAAGTACCCCAAGGACATTGCTGACCGCGATGTACTGATCGTTGATCCCATGCTGGCTACCGGCGGCAGTGCCGATATGGCGATCAACAAGATGAAGGAGCTGGGCTGCAAGAATATTAAGCTGATGATTCTGGTGGCAGCTCCCGAGGGCGTGCAGTTCATCTATGACCGCCATCCCGATGTGGATATCTACTGCGCCGCTCTGGACGATCATCTGAATGAGAACGGCTACATCGTACCCGGTCTGGGCGATGCCGGTGACCGCATCTTCGGTACCAAGTAACAACAGTATAAAAAGGACTCGCTGCAAGATGAACAGTTTTGCAGCGAGTCCTTTTTTATTACTTATTCACAATTTTCCTTGTCGCAGGTCATCTGTTTGACCGCCTGATCGGCGCCTGTGGCCGCCAGACCCGACACGATACCCACCGCCGCAGCGGAAATCACATCGTCCGAGGGAAATGCGGGCATGATAAACAGACTTACAACGCCCAGCACTGCGCCGCTTGCGCCGCAGATAATGGGAATCCACTTATTGTCCAGCTTACTCGCCCGTACCACCAGTCCCACGATATAGGCGATCACCGTGATCGCCGCTACACCTGCCATACCAAAATCCATGTCGTGTTCCTCCTTTTTATGTGATAATGTCCCATGTTTTTACTTCTTCATAAATGCGGTCGATAAAAGAGTTGCCGCGCAGCGCTTTGTATGCCTTATATTCATAGAGGAAATTCTCATATTCATACTGCCTGATGACGGCTTGCTCTCTGTTCTTATAATATGTATGCAGCATATTGGCGCGAAGAAGACATTTTTGACCGTCCTTCAAATGTCTCGTTCCGCTCAGTGCCTCACGCAGGGGTTTGATGAGCAGCACTAATGCCGCGGCAATGCCTGTCAGGCACGAGCAGATCTGCGCCGCTGTTTGCAATTCTTCCATGCTGTCCCTCCTTTCACTTCCCCCCGATTTGTTCCGTCTGTGAAATGCAGGTGTCTAACAGATGGCAATTTTACCAAAAATTTGCGCAATATTTTTCATCAGTATACGCAAGTATGTCTTGCATTTTTCAGACGAATCATGTAAAATATGTGTAACAATCCAAGATTGGTAGCTGTAAGGAAGTGCTTCGCGCACGGGCTGCAACTATCACTCGGCTAAAGCTTGAGTGTTTCAAATCTTTTTTCAAAGATTTGGAACATTTTTTGTTATCTGCCCGAGCGAGAGAAAACAACGGATTATAATACAAAAGGAGGACATATCATGTATTTAGTCACAAACGGTAGACTGATTACCCGTGATCCCGATGCTAAGGGCTATTATGAGCACGGCGCTGTGGCATTTGAGGGCACCAAGATCGTTGAAGTCGGCGAGGAAAAGGATCTGCGCGCCAAGTACGCAGATGCTGAGATCATCGACGCCAAGGGCGGCGTGATCATGCCCGCATTCATCAACGCTCACACCCATATCTACTCCGCTCTGGCTCGCGGCCTGAGCATCGTGGGCAACAACCCCACCAACTTCTATGAGGTTCTGGACGGCACATGGTGGGCCATGGACCGCAAGCTGACTCTGGAAGGCTCCCGCGCCAGCGCTGACGCTCTGTACATCGACTGCATCAAGCAGGGTGTTACCACCATCTTCGATCACCACGCCGCCTATGCTGAGATCCCCGGCTCTCTGTTCCAGATCGGCGAGAGCGCCAAGAAGTTCGGCATCCGTTCCTGCCTGTGCTATGAGGTTTCCGACCGTGACGGCGAGGAGAAGTGCCTGCAGGCCATCAAGGAGAACGCTGACTGGATCACCTACTGCGAGCAGCAGAAGGATCCCATGCTGGCTGCTATGTTCGGCGGTCACGCTCTGTTCACCATCTCCGACAAGACCTTCGATCGCATGGTCGAGGCTAACAACGGCCGCACCGGTTATCACATCCACGTGTCCGAGGGCATGAACGATGTGTATGACTCTCTGCAGAACTACGGCCGCCGTCCCATCCAGCGTCTGCAGGATCACGGCATTCTGGGTGACAAGACCATTCTGGGTCACTGCATCCACGTCAACACCGCCGAGATGGACATCATCAAGGAGACCAACACCATGGTCGTCAACAACCCCGAGTCCAACATGGGCAACGCCATCGGCATCTGCCCCGTGCTGCAGCTCTACAAGCGCGGCATCCTGCTGGGTATGGGTACTGACGCCTACACCAACGATATGCTGGAATCCCTGAAGGTCGCTCTGTGCTCTCAGCGCAGCCAGAACTGCCTGCCCAACGTTGGTTGGTGCGAAGTCACCGATATGCTGTTCAAGAACAACGCCAAGATCGGTGCCAAGTACTTCCCCACTGAGCTGGGTGTGCTGAAGGCCGGCGCTTCCGCTGATATCATTGTCATGGACTATAAGCCGTTCACTCCCTTCTCCGACGAGAACATCGACGGCCACATGATCTTCGGTATGACCGGTCGTCAGTGCCAGACCACCATCGGTAACGGCAAGATCCTGATGAAGGATCGCGAGCTGGTGGGTATCGATGAGGAAGCTGAGAACGCTCACATCCTCGAGTACGCCAAGAAGTTCTGGGGCAGCCTGAACAATCGCGTATACTAATTTTCTTACAAGGGGGACTTGTCCCCCTTGTATATCCCCCTCACCAGATGACCTCAGTCACTGGTGTCGCCGCCCAAGGCGGCGAAGTCGAGGCATTTTTGCCATGTACACGCCGCGGCAAAAATATATTAAAATCCAAATAATAATCAACACTCGAAAGGAGTACATACTATGTCTGAAAAAATGTATCCCATTCCTTTTAAGTCTTTGATGAACTGGGTTGTCACCGAGTACGCTGAAAACGGTGAGATCTTCGGCATCCACAAGGCTTACAAGGCATCCGGCAAGAGCCTGCCCATCTTCGGTGAGCGCATTGAGACCCCCTTCGGTCCCGCTGCCGGCCCCAACAGCCAGCTGGCTCAGAACATTATCGCTTCCTACGTCGCCGGCGCTCGTTTCTTCGAGGTCAAGACCGTGCAGAAGATGGACGGCGCTGATCTGGCCGCCTGTGTGCCCCGTCCCTGCATTCTGGCTAACGACGAAGGCTACAACCAGGAGTGGTCCACTGAGCTGACCGTTCCTCAGGCCATGAACGAGTACATCAAGGCCTGGTGCGCTCTGAAGGTCCTCAGCAAGGTGTACGGTCTGGGCGATCCCAACGGTTTCGTGTTCAACATGTCCGTTGGTTACGACCTGGAAGGCATCAAGGGCGAGAAGGTCAACACCTATCTCGAGGGCATGATGGACGCCACCAAGACTGAGATCTGGGGCGAGTGCCTGTCCGTTCTGAAGGAAATGTTCCCCGAGGAGAGCGACTACATTGACGCTATTTCTCCCCGTGTGTCCGGCTCCGTCACCGTTTCCACCCTGCACGGCTGTCCTCCCGATGAGATCGAGCGTATCGCTTCCTATCTGATCAGTGAGAAACACCTGCACACCTTCGTTAAGTGCAACCCCACCATTCTGGGTTATGAGACCGCTCGCAAGACTCTGGATTCCATGGGTTATGACTACATCGTGTTCGATGAGCATCACTTCGTTGAGGATCTGCAGTGGAAGGACGCTGTTCCCATGTTCGAGCGTCTGCAGGCTCTGGCCGACAAGAACGGTCTGGAGTTCGGTCTGAAGCTGTCCAATACCTTCCCCGTTGACACCACCCGCGGTGAGCTGCCCAACGACGAGATGTATATGTCCGGCCGTTCCCTGTTCCCCCTGACCATCGAGATGTGCCATCGTATCTCCCGCCAGTTCAAGGGCAAGATGCGTATCTCCTTCGCCGGCGGCGCAGAGTTCTTCAACTGCGACAAGCTGTTTGACGCAGGTATCTGGCCCATCACCGTGGCTACCACGATCCTGAAGCCCGGCGGATACAACCGTCTGCTGCAGATGGTGGAGAAGGTCGAAGCTATGCCCTACAAGGCATTCTGCGGCACCAACACCGAGAAGATCTGCGAGATGTCCACCGCTTCTCACACCGATTATCACCATGTCAAGCCCATCAAGCCCCTGCCCTCCCGCAAGAGTGAGGAGAAGGTGCCTTGGATTGACTGCTTCTCCGCTCCCTGCCAGGGTGGCTGCCCCATCGAGCAGGATATCCCCGAGTACATGGAACTGGTACGCAAGGGTATGTACGGTCCGGCTCTGAAGCTGATCACCGAGAAGAACCCCCTGCCCTTCCTGACCGGTACCATCTGCGCACATCGCTGCCAGAACAAGTGCTCCCGTAACTTCTACGACGAGTCCGTCCGTATCCGTGACACCAAGCTTGTGGCTGCCAACAAGGGCTACAATGCTCTGATGGCTTCCATCAAGATGCCCGAAAAGGTCGAGGGCAAGAAGGCTGCCATCATCGGCGGCGGCCCCACCGGTATTGCTGCTGCCTACTTCCTGGGCCGCGCCGGTATCGAGACCACCATTTTCGAGCGCGAGGCTTGCCTGGGCGGCGTGCCCCGTCACGTGATTCCCTCCTTCCGTATCGCTAACGAGACCATCGAAAAGGATATCGCTCTGATGTCCAAGTACGGTGTGGAAGTCAAGTGCGGTGCTCCCGCTCCTTCCGTTGACGAGCTGAAGAAGATGGGTTACACCCACATTCTGTTCGCTGTCGGCGCCTGGAAGCCCGGCAAGCTGGACATCGAAGGCGACGTAGCCGGTGCCATCCAGTGGATGAAGGGCATCAAGGCCGGTAACATCTCCGTCAAGGGCAACGTGGTTGTCGTCGGCGCAGGTAACACCGCTATGGATGCTGCACGTCTGGCTAAGCGCAGCGGCGCTGAGAACGTGACCATCGTGTATCGCCGTACCAAGAAGTACATGCCCGCTGACGAGCATGAACTGGCTCTGGCCATCGCTGACGGCGTTGCCTTTGCTGAACTGGCCGCTCCCGTGAAGCAGGCTGACGGCAAGCTGGTCTGCGAGAAGATGGTTCTGGGTGAGGCTGACGCTTCCGGTCGCCGCTCTCCCGTTGCTACCGGTGAGATGTTCGAGATCCCCTGCGATCTGGTGATCTCCGCTGTCGGCGAGCAGGTTGATGACGCTCTGATGGCCGCTAACGGCATCGAGGTCGACAAGAAGGGTCGTCCCTCCTTCCAGACCAACATCGAGGGCGTGTACGCTGCCGGTGATGCTACCCGCGGTCCCGCTACCGTGGTCGAGGGCATCGCTGACGCCGCTCGCTTCGCTGAGGAAGTCATCGGTGAACCTCATGTCTATGAGATTCCCGCTGCTGCTTACATCACCACCGCTGACGCCGTGGCAAAGAAGGGCATCCTGAAGATGTCCGAATGCGCTTGCTGTGAGGGCAGCCGCTGCCTGCAGTGCTCCACCGTTTGCGAAAACTGCGTGGATTCCTGCCCCAACCGTGCCAATGTGGCCATCGAGATGCTGGACGGCAGCCATCAGGTGCTGCACGTCGACAAGATGTGCAACGAGTGCGGCAACTGCACTCAGTTCTGCCCCTATGCTTCCGAGCCCTGCCACGACAAGTTCACTCTGTTCCAGACCGCCGAAGATATGGTCGATTCCAACAACGCCGGCGTTCTGTTCCTGGGTGGCGATATGGTTCGCGTGCGCACCTTCGGTGAGCCCAAGGATTACGATCTGAGCAAGGATAACGATCTGCCCGCCGAACTGGAGGCACTGATTGTCACCATCCGCGACAAGTACAGTTATCTGTTCAACTAATCCATTTCCCAATAGCACAAGGGAGTGACCGATTTCGGTCACTCCCTTTTTGCACAAAAAAGAGGACGGCATAGCCGTCCTCTTTATATTTATGCGACGAACGGTATCAGAACCATTCCTTTTTCTTGCTTACCACAACAGCGGTGCCCATCAGAGCAGCCACAGCCAGGCCCATATAGACGACGGTAAAGCTGTCGCCGGTAGCAGGTGCCTCGTTTGCAGGCTTAAGGTCGGCGCCGCAAACGGTGCATTTACCGTCCTTGGAGGTATGACCGGTGGCGGCAATAGCAGTACCTTTCTCAAGGATTCTACCGCACACGGGGCAAACCATATCGCCGGTATAACCCTCTTTGGTGCAGGTCGGAGCAACAGCGCCCTTCACGACGCCCTCTTCCGTGGCATCGCAAACAAAGATACGGCCCTGAGGCTTTGCATACTCCTCGCCGATCACGCCATCCAGCACCTCGTTGACATAGCTCATTACCGCCTCATCCAAGGGCATACCGGTATCGAACTGACTGCTGGCAGCAGCAAAGGCATAGTAGGTATCACCGCCGGCTGCACAGAAGTTGTTGGTCACGACAGCATAGGTGGCTTCGGGATCAAAGTCCTGACCGTTGATGCTGTCAATGGTCACGCGGTTGATGGTCTTGGGACCATAGTAAGTAGAAGCGGGATAGGTTTCCTCGTTGGCATCATACTCTCTGGCCGTGTGAATGGTAAACTCCACGCCGGATACCTGAGGGAAGCCGCCAATGGAAGTGGGTGTGCAATAGGTGGATGCCTCCAAAGCTTCCAGCAGCTCGCTACCTGTCACATAAACCACAGCCACAGTATTGCCGAAAGGCAGCACTGTATTGATGTCGTTCTTCGTCACATCGCCTGTATGGATCCATGCGCGAATACCGCCGCCGTTGGTGATCGCCACCACATTCTCAGCAGGAACGGTAATGCTGCCCTCTTCCTTAGTAGCTGCCCACAACATTGCATCCGTAATCAGATCGCCCAGATTGGTTTCGCTGTCACGATTGCCGTTGGGGGCCTTATCACCATTGAGCTCCACTTCGCTCTTGGCAAATACCTCACCGTACTCCTGATTCACACGATTAATGATGGCCTGTGCCACTGCATCCACATCGGTGTCGGCAGTCAGCTCACCGGGCAGCTCATACAGGAAGTTATCCTCAATCTCCTTGGTGGCATTGTCAATAACGATGACACCGATGTTGGCGAACGCAGTGCCGGTAGACTGAATCGGCTCATTATTATCGCCCTTATCCATCACAGAATGGGAGTGACCGTCGATCACCATGTCAATACCCGTGGTATTTTTCAGCAGATCATAGGAAGTATTCGGCTCGGACTCAGCATCCACGCCCAGATGGGACAGGCAGATGATCACATCGGCACCGGCCGTTTTCAGCGCATTCACTTGCGCCTGTGCGCAGTCATACATCTTTTGTTCAGCCAGGAATGTCAGGCCTTTGATCAGTGCCGGGTTGGCCTTGGTCTGTGCTTCGGGAGTCTCCATGCCGAAGAAGCCGATCTTTACGCCATCTTTTTCAATGATGGTATAGGGGTCAAAGATGGTTGCGCCGTTTTCCAATACATCCGCGCAGAGAATCTTAAAGGTTGCCTTGCTTGCATTGGATTTCAGCTGTGCCCAGCCATAATCGAACTCATGGTTGCCGATGGTTGCCACATCGTAGCCCACAGCGTTCATCATGTCGAAGGCATCTTCACCCTTCGTGGTGCTTACATAGGTTTTGCCTTGGGAGTAGTCACCGGCATCAGCCAGAATGACATCTGCGCCCTTGTCCTTGTACTCATCGCGCAGCGCTGCCATATAGGCATAGCCGCTAATAGAACCATGGACATCGTTTGAATGCAGAATGACCGTTTTTCCTGCATATTGCAGTTGGCCCGCCCACGCCGTTGATACGACCAGCGTGAACGCCATAACCGCGCTTAGGAACAGAGATAGAAACTTCTTCATCGCGTAGAACCTCCTTTTTAATTCAAAGACGCTTGTCCGCGTCTTATATGTTTATTTTACACCATCTCCTTTACATTGAAAACATTTTTCTACAATGAGTCGTATAGAAATTATACCTGATATTTTGTATATTTTGTCATGTATTTCCTTTTTTATTTGATTTTACTATGGCTTTTTCTCTTTTTTGTGTTATACTGTAATTTGATTAAATGTCTTCCAGAAACGGAGGTTTTTTTATTATGAAACGACTGTTCAAAGGCGGCACGGTAGTATCCGGTAAGGGCACCAAAAAAGCGGATGTACTGATTGACGGCGAAAAGATCGTGAAAGTAGGCCGCAACATCATTGCGCCCAATGCACAGATCATCGATGTGACCGGTATGCTATTGATGCCCGGCTTCATTGATGCCCACACCCATTTTGACCTGGACGTGTGCAACACCACCACCGCTGACGACTTCACCAGCGGCTCCCGTGCGGCACTGCGCGGCGGCACCACCACCGTGGTGGACTTTGCCTGTCCCAATAAGGGTGAAACCCTGCATGAGGGCCTCAAGCTGTGGCACGAAAAGGCGGACGGCAAGACCTATTGCGATTACGGTTTCCACATGACCATCGACGATTGGAACGAAACCATCGAGCGTGAGATCGACGATATGTATGCCGAGGGTATCTCCTCCTTCAAGATGTACATGACCTATCCCGCCATGATGATCGGCGACGAGATGATGTATAACGCGCTGAAAAAGCTGAAGGAAAAGGGCGGCATCTGCGGCGTACACTGCGAAAACAGCGGTGTCATCGATGCGCTTGTCAAGGAGAAGAAGGCAAAGGGTGAAAACCGTGTGTCCTGCCATCCCCAGACCCGTCCCGACTATCTGGAGGCCGAGGCAGTATCTCGTCTTTTACGCATCGCACAGGCGGTGGACATTCCCGTGGTCATCGTACATACCACCAATGCGGCGGCCATGAAGGAAATCGAAGCTGCCCGCAAGCGCGGTCAGAAGGTGTACGTGGAAACCTGTCCTCAGTATCTGGTGCTGGACGACAGCGTGTACTATAATCCCGATTATCTGGAAGCAGCCAAGTATGTCTGCTCGCCTCCTATCCGCAAGGTCAGCGACCAAAAGGCATTGTGGGCCGCCCTGCGCCGTGGTGACATTCAGACCATCTCTACCGACCACTGCAGCTTTACGCTGGCGCAGAAAGAGGCCGGACGCGGCGATTTCACCACCATTCCCGGCGGTATTCCCGGTGTAGAAACTCGCGGTGAACTGATTTACAGCGCCGGTGTGACCACACGCAAAATCTCCCTTGCCACCATGTGCAAGGTGCTCAGTGAGAATCCCGCCAAGCTCTACGGTATGTTCCCCCGCAAGGGCATCATCGCCAAAGGCGCAGATGCCGACATCGTGGTGTACGATCCCCAGGCCGATCATGTGATTCGTGCGGAAGACATGGTTGCCAATGTGGACTATAACCCCTACGAAGGTTTTGTCACTCGCGGCGGTATTGCTCAGGTGTGGCTGCGCGGCTCGCTGGCGGTGGAACGGGGCAAGGTCATCGCCGGCTGCAACGGCGTGTATATCCCCCGCGGTAAAAACTCCCTGTAAACGGAGGAAACGTCTATGGATTCTACGTTCGGATATATTCTGGCCTGTCAATCTCCGGCACTGTTTCTGTCTGCCATCGTGCTGTTGATCAGTTATTTTTCTCGCAGGCGTAATCACCATGTGTTGGCAATACTGGATCTGATCCTTGCCGTGGCGTGTGTTATTTGCGGTGTGGCGCTGTACTATACAGGTATGCTGCATGACCACTTTACCATCCACGACTTCTGGCAGATCCGCACATGGGGTTGGATCGGCGTGGCTGTTGTGGCAGCGTTGGCAATCTACGCACTCTATCGTAATGTCAGGCGTATGTCGGACAAGCGTCAGGCGGAAAAGGAAGCCAACCGCTCCGAAAATGCCCGTCAGCAGGAGTTGGAGAAAGCCAAAGCCGAGGCCTATGAAGCAGGCAAGGCTGATGCCCGGGCCGCCGTTCAAAACCCGATCCCCACTCCGGTGGAACCGGAGCCCACCCCTACTTCGGGTGAAATACAGCTGTAAATCATTATAAAAGACCTGTGTTTTGTAAGGCAGCGTCCCATAATGGAGTTTTTTTGACACAGGGAAACCCGCTGAAAAGAGATTTGTTCTCTCTTCGGCGGGTTGTTTGTTTTTGCTCGGCAAATTAGGATTTGTTGAAGTGTAGTTTAGGGGATTGATTCGCGGTTTCGACCGCGAGGTAC
>JAUMWJ010000032.1 GCA_030529655.1 Eubacteriales bacterium | reverse complement strand
ATACTTCATGAAAATACCCCCAATACTGGGTGTCCAGTATTGGGGGTACATATCAAAGAATTGAACCTGTTTTTTCATTTCTGTAATTACACTAACATACGGTTTTTTGCCGCACAAGCCCCCTGGGGGGATGTTTTTTTCAATTTTTTTAAAATATTATAACTGCAAAGTCTTTTCGGGCATAAAGATATACTAATATTCTTAAATCGTTGTTCTTGAAATAAATCGTTGACTTTGAAGGTAATCGTTGGACTCATTGGAGGTGAATATTAAATGCAAAAACAGCAGATAAAGCAATAAGACGACCTTTTTCAGCTCGATTTTTTTATTTTAAAATACAAAAAAGGGGTTTTAAACAAAAAAAGAACGGCTATTCTATCAGAATAACCGTTCCGTTATGGTTGCGGAGGAGGGACTTGAACCCCCGACCTCCGGGTTATGAGCCCGACGAGCTACCAACTGCTCTACTCCGCGATATAAAATTTTACCGGAATTGGTGCCGGTGACCGGACTCGAACCGGTACAGTATTGCTACCGGGAGATTTTAAGTCTCCTGTGTCTACCATTCCACCACACCGGCGGATGTCGGCATCAATTAGAATACCATACTACCATGATAATGTCAACCCTCTTTTCGTGAAAATTATGCGTGAGAATTCGACAGGTAGGTGCACCGGATAACGATATGGGAGAGCAATACAGTCATTGCTCTCCCATAAAACAGCTTATTTTTTCAAATCACCATTGGCGGCAGCGGTCAAATAGGCGTTGATAAAGCCGTCAATGTCGCCATCCATCACATTCTGGATATTACCCATTTCGTAACCGGTACGGGTATCCTTTGCCAGTGTGTAGGGCATGAAAACATAGGAGCGGATCTGGCTGCCCCACTCGATCTTCATCTGTACACCTTTAATGTCGCTGATCTTCTCAGCGTGCTGCTGGATCTTCAGCTCTGCCAGCTTGGCACGCAGCATCTTCATGGCGTTGTCTCGGTTCTGGAACTGGCTGCGCTCGGTTTGGCAGAACACCACGATGCCGGTGGGCAGGTGATGAAGCCGCACGGCGGAGGAGGTCTTGTTGATATGCTGACCGCCGGCACCGGAGGAACGGCAGGCCTGCATTTCGATTTCTTCAGGGCGAATCTCAATGTCGCTGTCATCGGGCAGCTCGGGCATGACTTCCAATGCGGCAAAGCTGGTCTGACGGCGTGCGTTGGCATCAAAGGGGCTGACACGCACCAGACGGTGTACGCCGTTTTCGCTCTTCAAATAGCCGTAAGCATTCTCACCCTCGATCAGAATAGAGGCGGACTTAATGCCGGCGTCATCGCCGGCTTCATAGTCCAGCAACTGATAGGTGTAGCCATGACGCTCTGCCCAACGGGTATACATACGGTAGAGCATCTCTGTCCAATCCTGCGCTTCGGTACCGCCGGCACCGGCGTGGAAGGTCAAAATGGCGTTGTTGGCGTCGTACTCGCCGGTGAGCAGAGCAGACAGACGGCGATCTTCCATCTCTTTTTCCAACGCTTCATAGCCCTCGGTCACATCGGGCAGCAAAGAGGCATCGTCCTCCTCCTGCGCCATTTCACACAGCGTCAGGCAGTCCTCCCAATCGGACACCAGACGGTCGTGTTTCTTCACCTTATTTTCCAGGCTCTTGATCTGCCGTGATACCTTCTGGCTGTGTTCCAGATCGCTCCAGAAGCCCTCCTGCTCAGATTCTTTCTGCAGCTCGGCCAACTCCTCACGCGCCTTGGGGATACCCAAGGCCTTTTCCAATTCGCCCAATGTGGGCTCCAATGCCAGCAATTTCTGTTTGTACTCGTCGTATTCGATGACTGCCATGGTAGTCGCTCCTTGTTCCACAAATTTCATTAACTGCTATATTATATCCAAAATGAACGGACATGTAAAGGGAAATTACAGGTGTTCTGCCTGATTTACGACATATATCAAGCAAAGAGGGGATCGGAGCGATGTAAAATTTGTAAAATTTTTGTCGCATTTCTTATAAAATTGTCTTGCAAGCTGCAAAGCGGTATGTTATGATAAACACCGAAATCTTTTTTCAAGAATAACGACAGGAGGCAGGTATGAAGCAAAAGCAGCTGCGCATTGTGGTTACCTTTCACACGACGGCGGAAGCCATGGCCACCGAGCAGCTTTGCCGCGAGCGGGGGCTGGAAGGCAAGCTGATCTCTGCCCCACGGGCATTGACAGCGGATTGCGGCATTGCCTGGAGCGGCCTGCCCGAAACAAAAGAGTTGTTGCTGTGTGCGCTGGCGGAAGCAAACATCGAGATCGCCGGCACCTATGACATGGAAATATAAATTGTTTGTTATTTGCGGGGAATTGCGATTATCGTGATTCTCGCTCAAATATAATGCACAAAAAAGGAGAATGAAAAATGACAAAGAAAATCAACTGGCTGGTCATCGTGACCGGTCTGGTTGTCGGCGCAGCAGCCATTTTGCTGACCGCGTTTGGCAACCCTGCTAACATGGGCTTTTGTATTGCCTGCTTCCTGCGTGATATTGCCGGTGCTACCCACCTGCACGGCGCAGAGATAGTGCAGTATGTCCGTCCGGAGATCGTCGGTCTGGTGCTGGGTGCTACCATCATGGCACTGGCTACCGGTGAGTTCAAGGCTCGTGCCGGTTCCTCCCCTGCTACTCGTTTCGTGCTGGGCATGTTTGTGATGATCGGCGCTCTGGTGTTCCTGGGCTGCCCCTTGCGTATGGTTATCCGTATGGGCGGTGGTGACCTGAACGCTTTCGTAGGTCTGGCCGGTTTCTTCATTGGTATCCTCATCGGCATCTTCTTCCTGAAAAAGGGCTTCACCCTCAAGCGCAGTTATGCGGTTGCCAAGTCTGAAGGCGCCGTTCTGCCGGCTGTTCTGGTGGTACTGCTGGTGCTGGCCATTGCCGTGCCCACGCTGTTTGCTTTCTCCGAATCCGGCCCCGGCTCCAAGCACGCTCCTGTGATTCTGTCCCTGGTCGTCGCGCTGGTCGTTGGCGCTCTGGCTCAGAAGTCCCGCCTGTGCATGGTGGGTGGTATGCGTGATGCTGTCATGTTCCGTGATTTCAACCTGCTGTCCGGTTTCGTGGCGGTGTTCGTGGCTGTTCTGCTGGGCAATGTGATTCTGGGCAACTTCCACGGTTTCTCCGCTTATCTGCAGCCTATCGCTCACGCCAGCCAGCTGTGGAACCTGCTGGGCATGGTGCTGGTCGGTTGGGGCAGCGTTCTGCTGGGCGGTTGTCCTCTGCGTCAGCTGATCCTCGCCGGCGAGGGCAATGGCGACAGCGCCGTTACCGTGTTCGGTATGATCGTGGGTGCTGCTTTTGCCCATAACTTCAAGCTGGCCGGTGCTGCTGCCAAGTTGGGTGAGGACGGCGTGTATTCCGCCGGCGGCATCAGTGTCAACGGCAAGGTGGCTGTGGCCATCGGCGCTGTTGTACTGTTGGTGATCTCCATCTGGAACATCGCAAAGAAAAAGGAGGCAAAGTAAGATGATTGATGCAAGAGGTCTGAGCTGCCCCGTTCCCGTAGTGATGGTGCAGCAGGAAGTCAAGAAAAACGCTCCCGCTGAGCTGGTCGTTATGGTCGATAACCGCGTGGCGGTGGAGAACATCACTCGCTTTGCTCGTTCTCAGAGCTATGAAGTAGCTGTTAAGGATGTAGACGGTGAGTTTGAGCTGACTCTGAAAAAGTAAGATTTGCCAAAAAAGGACACCCTGAAAAAGGGTGTCCTTTTTTGCATATGGAGCAGGATACGGGAGTCGAACCCGCCTCCTCGGCTTGGGAAGCCGATGTACTACCGATGTACGAATCCTGCGATTGTTTACTCATTATATCAGCACTTTTGCTGAATTGCAACCGAAAATTCTGACCTGCCCATCATGATTTCCGCGTTTTGCTCATAGGGTAATACAAAATCGGAAATCGGGGGAATCGACATGAAAAAACTGACACTTCTGCTATCCTTGGTTTTGCTGCTTGAACTGCTGCCGGTGCAGGCTATGGCGGTGGAAATCCCCATTACCTCGCGAGCAGCGCTGTTAATGGAAAAGGAAACCGGTCAGATTCTCTATGCCCAAAATGAGCATGAGAAACTGGAGCCTGCCAGCGTGACCAAGATCATGACGCTGCTTTTAACCATGGAGGCCATCGATGCCGGCAAGCTGCATTACGACGATGTGGTGACTGCCAGTGCCAACGCAGCAGCGATGGGAGGCAGTCAGGTATTTCTGAAAGAGGGCGAACAGATGACCGTGGAGGATCTCCTGAAGGCGGTGTGCGTGGCATCGGGCAACGATGCTTGCGTGGCGCTGGCGGAGCATATTTCCGGGGTAACGGAGCTGTTTGTAGAGCAGATGAATAACCGCGCCAAGGAATTGGGCATGAACGATACCCACTTCGTCAACTGTAACGGCCTGACAGCCGAGGGCCATTTGACCAGCGCGTATGATATTGCCCTTATGAGCCGCGAACTGCTGCTGCACCACGATGACATTCACCGCTTCACCACCATTTGGATGGATACCATCCGTGACGGCGCGTTTCAACTGGCGAATACCAATAAACTCATTCGTTTTTATGACGGCGCAACCGGCCTAAAAACCGGCTTTACTTCCAGCGCCGGCTATTGCATTTCCGCCACAGCGGAAAAAGAAGGTATGGAACTGATCGCCGTGATCATGAAAGGGGAAACGGCTGACAGTCGCAATACGGATGCCAAGGCATTGCTCAATTATGGGTTTTCCACATATGGGCTGGTGGATGTGAAGCCCGACGAGCCGTTTGCGCCGATTCCTGTGGCTTTGGGTACGGCGGATACGGTGCAGCCGCAGTTAGGTGAGCAGGGCAGTCATTTACTGCTGCCGAAAAATCAGGTGAGCGAGCTGCAGCAGTCGGTGGTGGTAGCGGAATCGCTGACCGCGCCGGTGGAAAAAGGGCAAAAGCTGGGCGAGCTGACGGTCAGCAACGGCACGGACGCCTTGGTGACCATCCCTATCACCGCAGCGGAGTCGGTGCCGCGCCTGACTTGGCGTGAAATGTATATGCGATTACTTCATGCGGCCTTTTTAGCGGGATAGAGGACAGATCATTCGACAAGTTTTCCTTGTGTTTTGCTCTGTTTGGATGTAAGATTTCAGAGTAGATTTTACATAGGAGGCACTTACATGATCCAAATTGATCTTACAAATATGCAGCGGTTTCTGCCGCTGCCCTATGAGGCGGCCTTATCACCGCGCCTGCATATCGCCCACGAACACCTGCAAAAGGGTGATGGCATCGGCGGTGATTTTACTGGCTGGGTGCATCTGCCCACCGACTATGACCGTGAGGAGTTTGCCCGCATCAAGAAAGCCGCCCGGAAGATCCAAAGCGACTCACAGGCACTGGTGGTTATTGGGATCGGCGGCTCTTACTTGGGTGCAAGAGGCGCCATCGAGTGTTTGTGCTCTCCTAACTATAACCTGAAAAAGAAGAACACGCCCAATATCCACTTTATCGGCAATGGCCTGTCCTCCGAGCAGTTGAGTGAAACGATGGAGCTTTTGGACGGCGTGGATTTCTCCGTCAACGTGATCTCCAAGTCCGGCACTACCACCGAGCCTGCTGTGGCTTTTCGTTTCTTCCGCCGTATGCTGGAGGAGAAGTACGGCAAGGACGAGGCTTCCCGACGCATCTATGCCACCACCGACCGCGAGCGCGGTGCTTTAAAGACGCTGGCGGATGAGAACGGCTATGAAACCTTTGTGGTGCCCGATGATGTAGGCGGTCGATACAGCGTGTTGACGGCTGTAGGTCTGCTGCCTATTGCCGTGGCAGGTATTGATATTGACGCGCTGATGAACGGTGCTGCCGCCATGCAGGAAACCTGCAGCGCTGATAATATGGCGGATAATCCGGCGTGGCAGTATGCTGCCGCGCGGTATGAACTCTATCGCACCGGCAAGCGCATTGAGATTTTGGCGGCCTATGAGCCCTCCTTCCGTTTCATGGCGGAGTGGTGGAAGCAGCTCTACGGCGAATCCGAGGGCAAGGAAAACAAGGGCCTGTTCCCTGCCAGTGTGGAATTTACTGCCGATCTCCATTCCATGGGCCAGTATATCCAGCAGGGCGAACGACATATTTTTGAAACGGTGGTGCGTTTCGGCGCATCGAAGGACGAGAATCCCGTTCCCTATGACGAGGTCAATGGTGACGGCTTGAACTTCCTTGCCGGCAAATCCATGGATTTCATTGCCACGCAGGCTATGGACGGCACGCTGCTGGCTCATGTGGAGGGCGGTGTGCCCAATATCATCTTGCGTGTAGGACAGAAGAACGCCTTTACGCTGGGTGAGATGGTCTATTTCTTTGAATATGCCTGCGGCCTGAGCGGCTATTTACTGGATGTCAACCCCTTTGATCAGCCCGGTGTGGAGGCCTACAAGAAAAATATGTTTGCCCTCCTCGGCAAACCCGGCTACGAAGAACTGCGAGAAGAACTGATGGCAAAGTTGGGTCGATAAGTACATTTAACGGCAGAAATTGATTTTCTCATTGCTATTTTTGCCGCCATGTGGTATCTTACATATAGAACCTGACCACCATATTTCAAAGGAGTGATTACTTATGGTTAGATTGATTATGGGCAACAACGGCGCCGGTAAGACAAAGCAGCTTATTGAGCTGATCCAGTCCTCTGTTGCAGCCGAGGCAGGCAGCGTTGTCTGTATTGAGCCCAACAAAGACATGACCTACGACATCAGCTACAATGTACGTCTGGTCAATGCAAGCGAATACAATGTGGATTCTTTTGAATGTCTGCGCGGCCTCGTCAGCGGTCTGTATGCAGGCAATTACGATATTTCCCATGTGTACATTGATAATCTGTGTAAGATTATCGGCAGCAATGACTGGCAGGCGGTGGAGAAATTCCTGAACTGGCTGGAGCGATTCAGCGAGAGGAATACGGTGAAGTTCACTGTTACGATCAGCGCTGACGAGTCCGTTGCCACGGAAGGTATGCGCAGCTTCCTGTAAAAAAACACAAAGGGCGCGTTACAGAAATCACATCTGTAACGCGCCCTTTATTTTATGTCTCATTGCGCAGATAATCGACAATTTCGATCACACTTTGTGCGGCAAGAATCAGTGCAACTAAGAAAGCAAATATCCATTGCCTTACCGATGCGCCGGTAAACAGGAACATGAAAAAGAAGGCAATGGCGACCAAGCTGATAATAAGCAAAACGATGGCGCAAACCAGTCGGATTTTTCTTCCTGTCTCATGCTTCATTGCCGATATACCTCCGCATCGAAATCGCGGACGATCTCATCACGCCGGGTATCCTGCACATACACATTGGTGGTTTCGTCAAATGCCAGACGCATGGCAAAATCCTTCGCTTCGTAGATGTCGTTTGTTTCAAAAAAGGGGCGATAGGCACTCTCATCCTGATGTGTGCGCTTCCACATCACCACAAAACGCATGGCAAAAACTCCTTTGCAAAAATGGGGGTTCATTTTCCAGTATACACGCATAAAAGTAAAAAAGCAAGAGTGTATTTCACCAAAATTTTTCCCGAATTTTGTACGAATATCGGCAGGAGAAAATTGCAAAAATTGCTTTTCTTCAGGCGAAGGGTGTTGTATAATAGCCCAGTTATTTGTGTTATTTTTGTTTCAAACAAAGGGGGTAATCGGAGTGAAACTCGGATTCGACAACGAAAAATACTTGGCGCTGCAAGCGGAGCATATTAAAGAGCGCCGCAGTCAGTTCGGCGGCAAGCTGTATTTGGAGTTTGGCGGTAAATTATTTGATGACTACCATGCATCCCGTGTGCTGCCCGGCTTTCAGCCCGACAGCAAGATTCGTATGCTCAGCACCATGAAGGATGAGGTGGAGATCCTTGTGGCGATCTGCGCCGGAGATATTGAAAAGAATAAAGTGCGCGGCGATCTGGGTATCACCTATGATGAGGATGTGCTGCGTCTGATCGACATTTTCCGCGGCCTTGGGTTCTATGTAGGCAGCGTGGTCATCACCCAGTATGCCGGCCAGAGCGGTGCAGATGCGTTCATTAAGCGCCTTGCCGCGTTGGGCATCCGCTGCTACCGCCATTATCCCATTGCCGGTTATCCCTCTGATGTGGCGCATATTGTCAGCGACGAGGGTCTGGGCAAGAATGATTATATCGAAACCTCCCGCAGCGTGGTGGTGGTTACCGCCCCCGGTCCCGGCAGCGGCAAGATGGCCACCTGCCTGAGCCAGCTCTACCACGAGAATAAGCGAGGCATTCGTGCCGGTTATGCCAAGTACGAAACCTTCCCCATCTGGAATCTGCCTTTGAAGCATCCGGTCAATCTGGCTTACGAGGCAGCCACCGCCGATTTGAATGATGTGAACATGATCGATCCGTTCCATCTGGAGGCCTATGGCAAAACTACAGTCAATTATAACCGCGATGTAGAGATTTTCCCTGTGCTCAACGCCATGTTTGAGAAGATTCAGGGCAGTTCCCCCTACCGATCCCCCACGGATATGGGCGTGAATATGGCGGGCTTCGGCATTGTGGATGATGAAGCGTGTCAGGAAGCCAGCCGCATGGAGATCCTGCGCCGTTATTACACCGGCGCGGTGGAACTTGCCAAGGGCGAGTGTGATGAGAATGTGGTGCGTAAGCTGGAATTGGTCATGCAGCAGGCCGGAGTGACACCGGAGATCTGCCCTGCTGTGGGCGCGTGTATGGAAAAGGCGGAGGAAACCGGCGCACCTGCCGGTGCGATGGTGCTGCCGGACGGCTCGGTAGTCACGGGAAAAACATCCTCACTCTTAGGCGCTTCCGCTGCCATGTTGCTCAATGCCCTGAAGAAGATGGCAGGCATCGACCAGAAACTGGATTTGATCCCTGCCTCTGTGATTGAGCCGATCAGTCGTCTGAAAACGGAGAATCTGGGGCATCGGAATCCCCGTCTGCACTCTGACGAACTGTTGATCGCGCTGTCTATTTCGGGCTTGACCAATCCGCTGGCGGCGATGGTACAGCAGCAACTCAACAATTTGCGCGGCTGTGAGGCGCACTTCTCGGTGATTATTTCCGAGGAAGACATCAAGCTCTATAAGAAGCTGGGCATCAATGTCAGTTGCGAGCCGAAATACGAAGTAAAAAAACTCTATCATAAATAAAGGAACAAAGGTGACCGTGCAAAGCGGCCACCTTTGTTTCACCGGGAAAGGAATAAAACATATGCAAACCATTGCCGAGCTGCTTGCTGCAGAATTAAAACAACCCCTCAATTATGTGCAGAATGTGATCGCTCTCTTAGACGAGGGCAACACCATTCCGTTCATCGCCCGTTACCGCAAGGAGCTGCACGGTGCCATGGACGATACCGTGCTGCGTAATTTGGCGGATCGCCTGCAATACCTGCGGAATCTGGCGGAACGCCGTGAAACGGTGAAAAACACCATTGCCGAACAGGGCAAAATGACCGATGAACTGGCCGCAGCCATTGACGGTGCCTCTACCTTGGCGGAAATTGAGGATCTGTATCGCCCCTATAAGCCAAAGCGCCGCACCCGTGCCACCGTTGCCAAGGAAAAGGGGCTGGAACCGCTGGCACAGCTCCTGTTTGCGCAGGAAAAAACCTGCCCTGCGCCGGAGGAAGCCGCTAAGGAATATGTCAGCGAAGAAAAGGGCGTAAACAGTGCAGACGCGGCGTTGCAGGGTGCCAATGACATCGTGGCGGAGTGGATCAGCGATGATGCAGCCATTCGCAAGACGCTGCGCGAGGTGATGATGCGTCAGGGCAAGCTTATCACGGCGGCTGCCACAGAGGAGGACAGCGTTTATCGCAATTACTATGACTTTTCTGCGCCGCTGCAAAGACTGCAGGGGCATCAGATCCTCGCCATCAATCGGGGCGAAAAGGAAGATTTTCTGACCGTTCGTGTAGAGATGGAGGACAGTGCCGCGCTGCCTGTCATTAACCGCGAGGTGTTGGGCTTTGACTCCGCTGCTGTGTCCTTTGTCCGTGCTGCGGCAGAGGATGCGTGGCACCGCCTGATCCAGCCCTCTCTTATCAACGAGATCCGTTCCAGCCTTTCTGATGATGCCTATGAGGGAGCTATCGTCAATTTTGCGCTGAATCTGAAGCCGCTGTTGATGCAGCCGCCTGTCAAGGGTCATGTGACCATGGGGCTTGATCCCGGCTATGCCCATGGCTGCAAGGTGGCGGTGATCGACGGTACCGGTAAGGTGCTGGATACCACAGTGGTCTATCCCACCTTTGGCGAGCGCCAGAAGAAGGAGGCCATCGTCAAGCTCAGCGCTATGGCAAAGCACCACGGCGTGGAGCATCTGGCCATCGGCAACGGCACAGCCAGCCGTGAAACAGAAGCCATGGCGGTGGAGATGATTCACGGACTGCCGGGTGTGAGCTATATGATCGTCAATGAAGCCGGCGCTTCGGTCTATTCTGCCAGTAAGCTGGCGGCGGAGGAGTTCCCCGATTACGATGTCAATTTACGCTCTGCCGTGTCCATTGCTCGCCGTATGCAAGATCCTCTGGCAGAACTGGTGAAAATCGACCCCAAGGCCATCGGTGTGGGACAGTATCAGCATGACTGCCCCCAAAAGCGTCTGGACGAAACGCTGGGCGGCGTGGTGGAGGACTGTGTCAATGCTGTGGGTGTGGACATCAATACCGCCAGTGCCAGTCTGCTGAGCCGCGTGTCCGGCTTGAACGGCACGACGGCGAAAAACATCGTCAAATACCGTGAGGAAAACGGTGCCTTTACCACCCGTAAGCAGCTTTTGAAGGTGCCAAAATTAGGCCCCAAGGCGTTTGAGCAGAGTGCCGGCTTCCTCCGTGTGCCGGAGAGTAAGTCCGTTCTCGACCATACCGGTGTCCATCCCGAAAGCTATGCGGCAGCGGAAAAGCTGCTGACGCTGTGCGGTTATACCCTCAAGGATGTAGCTGTCGGAGAAATTGCCCTGCTGCCACAGAAGGTAACGCTGTTGGGTGAGGATAAGGTGGCAGCCGAGATCGGCATTGGTGTTCCCACGCTGCGAGATGTGGTGAAGGAGCTGATGAAGCCGGGACGGGATGTGCGTGATGATCTGCCTGCTCCGATTTTGCGCACCGATGTGCTGGACATCAAAGATCTCAAGCCCGGGCTGGTTCTCAACGGCACAGTGCGTAATGTGGTGGACTTCGGTGTCTTTGTGGATATTGGTGTCCATCAGGATGGGCTGGTGCATATTTCACAGGTCTGCGATAAGTTCATTAAGCACCCATCGGAGGTGGTCGCTGTGGGCGATATTGTGAAGGTTGTGGTGCTGGAGGTAGACGAGAAGAAGCACCGTATCGGTCTTTCCATGAAGCAGGCGTAAAGCTCTTGTCAAAGGAGATTGCACTGCATATAATAAACATAGACTGTGATAAGGAGGAATCGCCATGGTTGCACAACTTTATCCTGCGCTGATCGACCTGACACTTGCCACGGTGCTGCTGCGATTGCTGTTGGCGGTACTCTGTGGCGGTGCTGTGGGTCTGGAGCGTGAGAGGAAAGGTCGTCCTGCCGGATTTCGCACCCATATTTTGGTATGCTTAGGTGCTGCGCTGTGCATGATGACCAACCAGTATCTGCTGCAGTTTATCGGCCAGACCGACACGGCGCGTTTGGGCGCAGGCGTGATCAGCGGTATCAGCTTTCTCGGCGCCGGCACCATCATGGTCACCGGCCAGCGTCAGGTGAAGGGATTGACCACAGCGGCCGGTCTATGGGCATCAGCGGCGATGGGCCTTGCCATCGGTGTGGGATTTTATGAGGCGGCGCTGATGGCCTGCGTAGTCATTTTTGCGGTGGAGCGGTTGCTCCGCGGGGCAAAACCGCGCCGTGAGCGGGTCAAGCGCGTGGATCTCTATCTGGAACTGCAAGACACCCATGCTTTAGGCGAACTGATCGCCATGCTGCGAGAGCGTGAATGGAAAGTGGAAGATATAGATATTATCAAGAGCGAAACGGCAGAAAAACCGTCATTGATCGTCTTTGCATCACTGCGCGGTCAAAAACCTGTCCATGCTGAGGATGTGCTGACCATGCTCCGTTCGCTGGATTCGGTGCTGTGTGCCGAGGAAATGTAAGATAAAAAAGCTCGCCGCAAGGCGAGCTTTTTGTTGGCAAATGAGCGACATTATCGGCAAAACAGGTAAAAAGGATAGCAAAAATTTGTGAAGAATGTGCCGTCAGGAAATGCCATAATTTCTTGCTGTACTGACGAAAATATACTATAATGAAGAAAATCCAAGCAAAAGAGGAAACGACCATGAGCCGTATCAGCAAAGAAAATTACTATCTGGACATCGCGCAGACCGTGCTGGAGCGCGCCACCTGTTTGCGCCGTGTGTATGGCGCGATCATTGTCAAGAATGATGAGATCATATCCACCGGTTACAACGGTGCGCCGCGGGGCCGGAGGAATTGCGTGGATATGGGATATTGTACCCGTGAGGCCATGCAGATCCCTCGGGGTGAGCGCTATGAGCTGTGCCGCAGCGTCCATGCCGAGGCCAATGCTATTATTTCGGCTGCGCGACGCGATATGGTAGGCGGTACGCTGTATCTGGTAGGTCGTAACGCACAGACCGGCGAACTGCTGCACGATGCCACTTCCTGTGCCATGTGCCGCCGCCTGGTGATCAATTCCGGTCTGTCCCGGGTGGTCATCCGCAAGACGGAGGACGAATTTGAAACGGTGGATGTGCAGGAGTGGGTAGACGGTGACGATCTGAGTGTCGCCGGGGAGTGAGAGGATATTTGACGCATAAGCGCCTGATATAAATAAATCGATTAAGGAGAATGGTACGATGTTGAACGAAAGGAAAGTGGCGGCTTATCTCGCCATACTGGATGAAGAACTCATCCTGGCAACCGGGTGTACGGAGCCCATCGCTGTCGCGTATTGTGCTGCCAAGCTGCGCGAGGTGCTGGGCGTTAAACCGGAAAAAGTGCTGGCTGAGGTCAGCGGCAATATCCTGAAGAATGTGAAATCCGTAGTGGTACCCAATACCGGTGGGCGCCGAGGCATTGATGCAGCAGTCGCCGTGGGAATCGTGGCGGGTGATGCACAGGCCGAACTACAGGTCATTGCCAATGTAACGGAAAAAGACGAAGAAGCCATTCAGAACTATCTGGACAGCACTGAGATCACGATTACCTGCCCCGAAACACCCTGTATGCTGGATATTCGACTTACCGGCTGGGCAGAGGGTCATCAGGCCATGGTTCGTGTGGCTAACAATCACACCAACATCATAACCATTGAAAAGGACGGCGTAACACTGCTGGACAAGCCTCATACCGCATCGGCGGAAGACAGTCTGCAGGATAAGAGCGTCCTTAATGTAGAAGATATTCTTACCTTTATTGAAACCGTGCCCATAGAAAAGATCCGTCCGCTGATCAGCCGCCAGATTGAGAAGAACACGGCGATTGCCGCCGAAGGTCTGAAAAACAGTTGGGGCGCCAATATCGGCTCCAACCTGCTCCTGAGCGGCGGCGGAACGGAGACTGAATGCCGCGCATGGGCGGCAGCAGGCAGCGATGCCCGCATGAACGGCTGCGAGATGCCGGTGGTGATCTGTTCCGGCTCCGGCAATCAGGGCATTACCGCCTCTGTACCTGTGTGGCGCTACGGCAAGCTCAACGGAATGGACGATGAGAAGATTATGCGTGCCGTATGCTTGAGTGACCTGGTCACCATTCATCAGAAAACCGGCATCGGCCGCTTGAGTGCCTATTGCGGCGCCGTCAGTGCCGGTGTAGGTGCCGGCTGCGGCATTGCATGGCTGCGCGGGGCCGATTATGACGGCATCAGCCACACCATTATGAATGCTGTGGCGATGATTTCCGGCTGTATCTGTGACGGAGCGAAAGCAAGCTGTGCCAGTAAGATCGCCATGGGTGTGGAAACGGGCATTTTGGGCTATAATATGTACCTCAAGGGCGACAATTTCCGCCCCGGCGACGGTATCGTGGGTGACGGCGTGGAGGACACGATTAAAAATGTAGGTGTTCTGGCTGCACAGGGTATGCGCGAAACCGACCGGGTGATTCTGAAAATCATGACCGAATAAGAAAAAAAGCTCGCCTTTGAGGCGAGCTTTTTCATTTACTGATTACGATTGTTCAGCTTACCCAGATAGCGGTAGATACTGGCTTCGCTGCTATGTAATTCCTTTGCCACATAACTGACCGAACCTTTGAGCAGGAACACGCCCTTGCGGTTCAGTGTGTCCATGATCTCCATTTTTTCATCCTGTGTCAGGCGGTCCACGCTCACCGGATAGTTGTTGATCACGTTGGAAACGATGCTGGCGGTGGCACCGGCAATGGAGGTAGGAACCGGCATTTCCGCGCTGGCTTCGGCATCTTCGGCGATCAGGCGCGTACCGCTGGGCACACCCGGCTTCAAAGCGCCGCCGCACAGGTCCATAATACGCGCAGACAGCTCCTCATAGCGGCTGGCATCAAAGTTGATGCACAAAAGCCCGGCCAGTTCGCCATTGCGTCCCTTAATAAACATGGAGTTGGAGCACATTTTCTTGCCATTGGCGGATACTGTTTCGAACCGCAGCACATAATCCTTCGTTTCATATAAGCGGCTTGCCACGAACTCCAGCATTTTGTTGCTCAAGGGGGAACCAAGATGGCGCCCCGTCAGTTCGCCGTTATAAATGGCAATAATTTCGTTGGAATCGTCGTTAAGCTCATGCAAAGCGACCTCATAGTCCTGCCCCAGAATATGCCCCAAGAAATCCACAAGGAGTGAATAGTGGCGTCTCATTTCCTTTTCCATAAAAGGACCTCCTATTTCGTGTCAAGAAAAAAACAGCGACAAAAAGCAATTCCTGACTTTATCCTCTTATTTGGCACATAATTGGTGATACATTACCTATATTACCATATCATGATAAAGATTTCTACTCTTTTTTATAAGGGAGATAAACAAATATAAAAAGGGAAGCGCCCTGCGGTGCTTCCCTTGTATGATAAGATTAAAAATCGGCATTGCCCACCGTGCGGGGATGCAGCTCCACATCACGGATGTTGCTCACGCCCGTCAGATACATGACCATGCGCTCAAAGCCCAAACCGAAACCGGCATGGCGGCAGGAGCCGTAACGGCGCAGATCACAGTACCACCAGTAATCCTCGGGCTTCATGCCCAGCTCACGAATGCGACTTTCCAGAATGTCAAGACGCTCCTCGCGCTGGCTGCCGCCGATGATCTCGCCGATACCGGGTACCAGGCAGTCGGCTGCAGCGACGGTCTTGCCGTCGTCATTGAGGCGCATATAGAAGGCCTTAATCTCTTTGGGATAGTCGGTGACGAACACAGGACGCTTGAACACCTGCTCGGTGAGATAGCGCTCATGCTCAGTCTGCAGATCAGTGCCCCATTCCACCTTATAGTCAAACTTGTCGTTGTTCTTCTGCAGGATCTCCACAGCGTCGGTGTAGCTGATGCGGCCGAAATCGGAGGAGGCCACATGCTCCAGACGCTCTTTCAGGCCCTTATCTACGAAGCTGTTGAAGAAGTTGATCTCATCGGGGCACTTTTCGAGGACGCGGCGGATAATGTGCTTGACCATGGCCTCCATGCACTCCAGATCACCATTTAAGTCACAGAATGCCATTTCCGGCTCGATCATCCAGAATTCAGCGGCGTGACGCTGGGTATTGGAGTTCTCTGCGCGGAAAGTAGGGCCGAAGGTGTAGACGTCACCGAATGCCATGGCGAAGTTCTCGGCGTTGAGCTGGCCGGACACGGTCAGGCTGGCCTTCTTGCCGAAGAAGTCCTGGGTGTAGTCAATGGAGCCGTCCTCACTGCGGGGGATGTTGTCCATGTCCAGAGTGGTCACCTGGAACATCTCGCCTGCACCCTCGCAGTCGCTGCCGGTGATAATGGGCGTGTGGACATAGACGAAGCCGCGCTCCTGGAAGAACTCATGCACGGCATAGGCGGCCACAGAGCGCACACGGAAGGTGGCGCTGAAGAGATTGGTACGGGGACGCAGATGCTGGATGGTACGCAGGAATTCCACGCTGTGGCGCTTTTTCTGCAGAGGATAGTCGGGAGTAGATTTACCTTCCACCTCAATGGAGGAGGCCTTGATCTCCAGCGGCTGTTTGGCCTCGGGAGTCAGTACCACCGTGCCGCGTACGATCAGAGCTGCGCCCACATTCTGTCCGGCGATCTCCTTGTAGTTCTGAAGTTCCTCCGCGCTCATGACCACCTGCAGATTTTTGAAGCAGGAGCCGTCATTGAGTTCCACGAAGCCGAAGGTTTTCATGTCGCGAATGGTACGCGCCCAGCCGCATACGGTAATTTCCCGGCCGCCCAGCGTTTCCTGGTCGGCAAAGATGGCTGCAATTTTCATTCTTTCCATATCAATTCACCTTTTCTGTGCAAAATTTCCCAGAATAAACATATTATAGACCAAAATGCCCACTTTTACAAGGGGGAAAAAGCAAGTCTTTGCGTTGACATTTTTTCGCCGGCATTTTACAATACAATTAAAAACGGGAAGGCAGGTGTGACAATGAGTGTCATAGTCATCGGCGCAGCTAATATGGATATTGGTGCGGTGTCGGATCATCCGTTGGTGGTGCGGGACTCTAATCCCGGTACCGTCACGGTATCTCTTGGCGGTGTGGGGCGTAATATTGCCCACAATCTATGCCTTCTGGGCGTTCCCACGGCGCTGATTACGGTGCTGGGTGATGATAGCTTTGCCGGAGAGATCCGCCGCAATGCCGCCGCTATCGGACTTGATTTGAGTCATAGTGCCACGGTTTCTCACGGAAGAACATCGAGCTATGTATTCGTTGCCGACTGTGACGGCGATATGGTGCAGGCTGTCAACGATATGGTGATCTATGAGGCGATGACGCCGGCGTTTTTGGCACAGCGGTTGGATTTTATCAACCGCGGCGACCTTGTGGTGGTGGATGCCAATTTGCCGCAGGCATCCATTGAGTGGCTGTGTGAACATTGTACCGTTCCCATCATCGCAGATCCTGTGTCCACTGTTAAGGCGGTGAAGCTGCAAAATGTATTGCACCGGCTCTATGCCATCAAGCCCAACCGCCTGGAGGCGGAGCTGCTCTCCGGTGTAGAGATTCGCACGGAGACAGATGTGGTCACCGCCGGAGACAGACTGCTGCAAAAGGGGGTCAACTCCGTCTATCTCTCCCTGGGCGACAAGGGCTTGTATGCGGTCACAAAGGGCGAGTGTGTTCGTGTTGTCTGCCCCAAAGTGGCGGCGGTGAATGCTACCGGCTGCGGTGATGCCATGGTGGCTGCCCTAACAGCAAGCATTCTGCGCGGCGGCAGTCTGCGCGATACGGCGCGGTTTGCTATGGCGGCAGGTGCCTTTGCCGCCACCGACAGCAGTACCATCCACCCCCATATGAGTGTCGAAAATATTAACATATTGATGAAAAAGGAGGATATATAAAATGAACCGTTACTTAGATGTAGCACCCGAAGTGAAAGAAGCGCTGGCAAACGGCAAGCCCGTGGTGGCGCTGGAGAGCACCATCATTTCTCACGGTATGCCCTATCCGCAGAATGTGGAAACGGCGCTGCAGGTGGAAAACATTATCCGCGAAAACGGCGCGGTACCGGCGACCATTGCCATCATCGGCGGACGACTGAAGGCGGGACTGACGCGCGAAGAAATCGACTATCTGGGCAAGACCGGTACTGCTGTGACCAAAGCGAGTCGCCGTGATCTGCCCATTTTGGTGGCGCGTGGTATGGACGGTGCCACCACCGTCACCACCACCATGATGATCGCCCACATGGCAGGCATATCTGTTTTTGCCACCGGCGGTATCGGCGGTGTGCATCGGGGCGCGGAGACCACCATGGATATTTCCGCCGATTTGGAAGAGCTGGCTCAGACACCGGTGATGGTCATTTGCGCCGGTGCCAAGTCCATTCTTGATTTGGGTCTGACGCTGGAATATTTGGAAACCAAGGGCGTGAGTGTGATCGGCTACGGCACAAAGGAACTGCCTGCGTTCTATACCCGACACAGCGGCTTCGCCGTAGACTATGAGCTGGACACGCCGGAGGAACTGGCCAAAGCGTTTTATGTGAAGCGCGAGCTGGGAATGCAGGGCGGTATGCTGGTGACCAACCCCATTCCCGAGGAATATTCCATGGATGCCGCTGTGATCAACGGTGCCATTGATAAAGCGGTGGCGGAGTGCCGGGAATTGGGTATCCACGGCAAGGAAACCACGCCCTTCCTGCTGGCAAAAATCAAGGATATTACCGGCGGCGACAGTTTGGCATCCAATATCCAGCTGGTTTACAACAACGCCCGTCTTGCTGCCGAAACAGCAAAGGCCTTGAGTGACCTTCGATGAAAGATTTTTTGCTGTCCCCTATGGGGCTGCTGCTGATTTACCTGATACTGATCAATCTGATCACCTTCCTGACCTTTGGCGCAGATAAACGCCGCGCCAAGCGTGATCAATGGCGCATACGGGAACGAACCCTGTTTCTGCTTGCCGTGATTGGCGGCAGTGTGGGTGCCTTGCTGGGCATGTATGTGTTTCACCACAAGACCAGACATTGGTATTTTTGCGTCGGTATGCCGGCGATTCTCCTTTTGCAGATCGCCTTACCCGTCATTATTTCCCGTTTGCTGTAAATCTGGTATTATGATTCAGTTCGGAACTGGCACTTTTGATATGCCCAGACCTGTGGTACACTACCAAAGCGCCCATGAGGCGCACTTTAACGGATAAGAGGATTCAGACCAATGAAACGCGTTGTCAGTATTCAGGATATTTCCGGCTTGGGCCGCTGCTCGTTGACGGTGGCGCTGCCTGTGATCTCGGCGATGGGCGTGGAGTGCGCCATTGTACCCACGGCGGTACTCAGCACCCACACCATGTTTCAAAACTTTACCTGTGTCGATCTGACAGATCAGATCTTGCCCATTGCCGCACACTGGAAAAGTCAGCAGATTCACTTTGATGCGATCTATACCGGCTATCTGGCATCCAAGGAGCAGGTGGGCGATGTGCTGACATTCTTTGACGAGATGAGATCGGACGATACGCTGCTGTTTGTGGACCCTGCCATGGCGGATCACGGCAAGCTGTATCCGGCATTCGGCCCCGACTTCCCCGGGGAAATGGCGAAGGTGGTAGCAAGGGCGGATGTGACCGTACCCAACATCACCGAGGCCTGCCTGCTGACCGGCAGTGAGTACCGCGAAAAATACGATGAGGCGTATATTAAGGAACTGCTGGAGAAATTAGTGGCATTGGGCGCAAAGAAAGCCATTTTGACCGGTGTATCCTTTGATGAAAACAAGCTGGGTGTGATGGGATACGACGGCAGCCGCTATTTCAGCTATTTCAACGATAAGGCACCCATGTCCTACCACGGCACAGGCGACATTTTTTCCGCCACGGCAGTAGGCGGTTTGATGCGCGGAATGACGATGGAGGAAGCGCTGCAGCTGGCGGTGGACTACACCCTGCAATGTATCCGCGTTACCCGATCCGATCCCAATGCCACATGGTACGGCGTGGAATTCGAAAAGGCCATTCCTCTGCTGTGCGAGCGATTAAAAGACAGATAATAGTACAGCCCTGTCCGAACGGACAGGGCTGCGCTTTCGTTTAATAGCCGCGGCCGCGCGTGACGATCTCACGCCAGAGATTGGGGCCGATGGCGCCGGTTTCTTCAAAGCCCAACTGCCTTTGCAGCGCCTGTACGCTGCGCACGGTGGCCTCATCATATGTACCGGTGACGGTAAGCGTGGGAATGGCAGGATCGTTTCGGGCAATGGCTTGCAGGAGAGTCTGCATATTAGTCACATTTTCGCCCGTATCACCCAAAACGAGATAACGACCGGGATAAATGTCATCGGCGAACTGCTGATAGTCCTCCGGCAGATCGTTGATCGTCTGGCGATAGACATCCAGTAATTTGTTCCAAGTAGTGCGCCCTACAATACCGTCTACCTCCAGCCCGTACTGATTCTGGAAAGTAAACACGGCATCCCGTGTGGCCTCATCAAAGGTACCGGTAATGGAGATGGGCGGCAGCTCCGGCAGGAAGAACCCCAAAAACGCCAAAAAATACTGCACCGTTCGTACAGCAGGACCGCTATCGCCCAAACGCAGCACACGGGGATAGCGACGCTCCGCCTCACTAATGGTCAATCCCTCACCGGTCACCTCGGAAAGCTGTTTCACACCGGCCCAGACCTCCTTGATCTTGTACCATGTGGCCTTACCCACAATGCCATCGTCTGCCAGATTAAAAATGCGCTGAAATTCACGCACGGCATTCTCCGTTTGCACATCGTAGACACCGGAAATCTGGGGGATCACAGGAATGGCAGGGTAATTTTTGCCGATGCGATTCAACTCGCGCTGCAATGTGCGGACATCCTCACCTACCTCGCCCCGCTGCAGCGGTATGCCGGGATATGACGGCGTATTGCGCCCTACCGGCGCATTAAAGACCAAATCAATATTATCGCCGTAATAATACTGCAAAATTTCATAGGGCACCAAGCCCTGTTCGGCAAGGTCTACGCTGCCCCATTGGGAAAGACCGTTGCATTGCACCTGCACGCCGTCGCAAAAGTGTGCTGCCAGCGGTTGGATCTGCCCCTGACGGACGATATAGTTATTAAAAATTTCATCCACAATGCGGCTGATATTATCGAACACATCACCGCCCTCTACATAGGCCTGGTCGTACTGGGTGGTATTGGTCACATCGAAATCGTAGCCGCGGCTGGGATAATACTCCGTAAAAACGCGATTGAGTGCGTAGGAGATCTGGGCGAGAATATTGGCACGAATGGCGCTTTCCGGCCATGTGGGATAGATTTCGTTGGATGCCACATTTTTGATGTAATCGGTAAAGGGGACGGTCACATTGGGCGCATCCTGATTGGGACGGCCCAAATGTACCGTAATGGTATCAGGGATAATGGGATACGGCATGGTTCCTCCTTCTCATCGAATATACGGCTCAAGTGCCACAGGCAGGATCGTTTCAACGCCGTCATAGACGGAAATGGGCATTTCAAACGGCAGATAAGAAGGGTGATAGACCGACACCAGATATTCCGTGCCGCTGTTACGCGCTGTGGCGGCTGTTTGGGAATAGGAAGCAGGCAGTGCAGGCAAAACCATATTGTCTGTAATGCCGGAGATGTCGGTCACATTTTTAAACAGCAACCGAGGGGTATTACCAAAAAGGTGCTGTACCTCCACCCGTGCCTGGGAGACGGGAAAGGCGCCGTCACCGGTAGTGACCTGCACTTTCAGCGTACCGCGACCCGGATGGGACAACAGAAATTGACGGAAGGCATCGTTGGTGTCGGTCTGCATGGCTTGATTTTCCGTGGGAATGGGAGCGTTTTGCATAGATGTTCACCCTTTCTTGTTTTTATATTTTATGCAGGAGATTTGACGCGGTGACAGACAACGGGGAAACAGTTAAAAAAATACCTCTTGATGACGGGAATGCCATCAAGAGGTATTTTCTTTTTCAAATGATATGCTATAATGAGGCACAGCAGAAAGGAGGCGTTAGTCTATGGTTTGGCTGGCCGTTACTTTGGGCAGCGTATTGGCAGGTACGCTGCAGACCGTCACCGGCTTCGGCTCGGTGGTGTTGATGATGATTATTTTTCCCTTCTTCTTCAACATGATCGATTCGCCTGCGCTGGCGCTTTCCATCAATATGCTGTACTGTGCGATCCTGTGCATCAAATACCGCCGCCATATCGATTGGCGCGTGTCGATTCCGCCTACGGCGACCTATTCCATTGTCACCTATATCGTCACCGGATTGGTGGGTGGCGCGGATCTGAGCGTGTTACTCGTTGTGTTCTCTGTTTTTCTGATGCTGCTGTCGCTGTATTTCCTTCTCTTCTCCCATAAAGTCAAAGCGGCACCGAAACCTATCGTGGGCGTGGGCTGCGGTGCTTTTGCCGGTGTGGCGGCGGGACTGTTTGCGATTGGTGGGCCGCCGATTGCGCCGTACTTCGTCGCCGCTGCCAAAGACCACAAAAGTTATGTGGCCAGTATGCAGTTGCTGTTTGTGGTGACTAATATTATCAACATCGCCGGCCGCATGATCAACGGCATTTTCAACTGGTCGCTGTGGCCCTATATCGCAGCAGGCAGTGTGTGTATCTTGTTCGGCTTGAAGCTGGGTGAGCTCGTATCGGGAAAGATCGATCCGGCGAAATTGCGTTTGGTGGTCTATGCCTTTGTGGGGATTTCGGGATTGGCATTGCTGCTGCAGCAGTTGTGAACCACATAAGAAAAACAGCAGGTGCATTGCGCCTGCTGTTTTTGCGTATCATTTCTTCAAAATTGCATCCACTACGCCGTCGAGCCAGTTGCCCTCGAAGGATTCGATGTTGCCATCGTCCACCAGCTTAGCCAGCTTCGGATCAATAGGCATCTTAGCCAGAACGGGAAGGCCGTACTTGGCGGCAGCTTCCTCGGTCTTGCCCTCGCCGAAGAGATAAATTTTCTTGCCGCAGTCAGGGCAGGGAACATAGCTCATGTTCTCCACCAGTCCCACGATGGGAATGTTCATCATCTGTGCCATCTTCACGGCTTTTTCCACCACCATGCTTACCAGCTCCTGAGGAGAGGCCACGATGATTACGCCGTCAACGGGCAGCGTCTGGAACACATTCAATGCCACATCGCCTGTTCCGGGAGGCATATCCACAAACATATAGTCCACATCCTGCCACAGCACATCGCCCCAGAACTGCTGCACCACGCCGCCAATCACAGGACCACGCCAGATCACGGGGTCGGTTTCGTTCTCCAGCAGCAGGTTCACGCTCATCAACTGGATGCCGGTGCGGCTTTCCACAGGCAAAATGGCATCCTCTGTGCCTGTGGCACGGCCATGTACACCGAACGCCTTGGGAATGGAGGGACCGGTAATATCAGCATCCAATACGGCTACATTATAACCTTCCCGACGCATAGCGACCGCCAACTGACTGGTGACCATGGATTTGCCCACGCCGCCCTTGCCGGACACGACACCGTATACCTTACTTACGCGGCAGCCGTCACGCAGGGGCTTGATCTGAAAAGGACTGTCGCCCTTGCGCTCAGCACAGTTTTCACCGCAGCTGCTGCAATCATGGGTACATTCACTC
This sequence comes from Eubacteriales bacterium, assembly GCA_030529655.1. Taxonomy (GTDB): domain Bacteria; phylum Bacillota; class Clostridia; order Oscillospirales; family Oscillospiraceae; genus Vescimonas. Next base: position 2,581 of record JAUMWJ010000032.1, on the reverse strand, counting down.
ATAATACAATTCTCCTTTGAACGATTAGTATGATTAGGTTACCACCAAATGGGGCTTTTGTCCAGTATCGGCAGAAAACGTACGGATTATTTCAAAGCGTCAGCATATGTACGCCATCTCGCCCTGCCAAGTAGGACTGTTCTCGTTTTTGGCAGCTGAAGAGAATGATCTGTCGTTTTTCACTTTCACGCACCAGATAATCCAGCGCAGCTTGCAGACGGGAATCGTCAAATGTCAGGAGCGCATCGTCCAGAATCAAAGGTACGGCCTTTTCTTCCGGTAGCACCATGTCGCAGATCGCCAGACGCACCGCCAGATAGAGCTGATCGGCAGTTCCCTGACTCAACAACTGAATGCTGCGTTCAATAGGATCGTTCTCTGCCTCGGCGGAAAGGGAGAAATCTCGACTGAGCAATACCTTATGGTAGCGCCCGGCGGTCATGGCGGAAAAAATTTCCGCGGCTCGCTTACCGAGTGCAGGTGAGAAACGGTTTTGCAGCGTCAGATTGGCTGTTTCCAACGATGCCATTGCCAGCTGCAAAGCGTCATACTCTGCTTGAAGCTGCGATAACTGCTCTGACTTGATCTGACGCTGCTGCGCGATATGCGTTGGGTTGCCCAGCGCCTGCATCTGCCCCTGCAGCGTGTCAAGCTGTGTGCGTGCCGCCTGAATTTCTGCCGTTGTCTGTCGCATCAGCTCCTCTATCTGCTCGCGGCTCGTTTCCGGCTGCGGCAAAACAGTGTCCGGATCGGGTAATGCTCCCGACGGCAAATGCTCTGCGATCATCTGACAGCGCAGCGCGGCATCCTGCGCTGCCCTTTGCGCCTGCTGCTGCATTTGTTGTTTATGCCGCGCATCCTGCAGCGCCATTTGGACACTCGGTAAATCGGACGCCGCGTCTTGAAAACGCTGCACCTGCGTCAGCAGAGCCGATAGGTCTTGCTGATACTGGGTGGATAACTCGTTGTAGACTGACTGCGCCTGTGCAAGATGAGCAGTTTTGTCGGCTGCGGCCCTTTGCAGCGGAAGATATTCCCCGATCTGTGCGGTGAGCACCGCCTTTTGCGCGTCTATGCAGGAAATTTGTTGTAATACTTTGCGTTTGCGCAGTGCATAATATAGTGTACCGGCCGTGCCGCCACAGAAAATAACAGCAGAGGCAATGATTCCCCACAGCACGCACGGCAACACCCCGGCGAAAAGAAGCGCCAATACCACGGCGGCAATTCCGGCGATGGCGGTAAAGCCCCACCATGCCTTGCCGGGAAGTTTGGCAGATGTCATAGCGTTTTGGCGGCGCATCAACTCGCTCTCATCTGCCGGATAGAGCGGATGACGCTCGTAATCGTTTTGCGTGCGGCGCTGCTCTGCCTGTGCCGCCTCGCAGTTTTGCTTCGCTTGAGAAAGACGCAATTTGGCCGATGAGAGCGCGGCTGATTGCCCCTCTAACTGTGTCAGCACGGTGGGATCGGGCAGATCGTGATTCATCTGCATCAGAAGGTCGCTGCGCTGCTGCGCTTCAGCCGATTGTTGCCGGGCGATGCGGTATTTGAGCGCGGCTTCCTGTTTGCTTAATTGCTCCCACTGCTCGTTTTGCGTTTGAAGCGTCTGCAACTGCTGCTGCAAATCGGATAAACGCGCCCGGGTTGCGTCACTTTTGGCGGACAGGTTGCCCAACTCTTCCAACGAAGCATCCAACGCTTCCATCTCCTGCTCCAATGCAGGAATCAGTCCGCTTTTATTGTGCCTGCGGCGGTTGAGCTGCTTTTTCAGGCGATCATACGCCTCGGTGTAGGAAGTGTCTTCCTCGCCGGTGGTGATCAATGCGGCGATGCGGCGCTCCAACTCGGCGTCCTGATCCACTGCCAATGCGCTTTGCCGAATCAATGCGCTGCGTTCAAACACCTCGCGGGGCACACCCAGCAGCGTTTCGCCCAAATTCTGAGCGGTAATAGAGGGAACGGCTATGGCTGTGTCGCGGTAGGTGCAGGAAAAATCGCCCATAGGCGCGTTGGCACGTTTGGTATGACGGGTGACGGTATAGTGGTCGCCGCCAACGATGACATCCAGCCGTCCGTGCATCGCACTGCCATTCCAGGGCGCATAGCGATTCTTGTCAGCCAATGTGCCGCGCTCACGAGTGGAAAGCCCGTAGAGCATGGTGCGCAGAAACGCTGTCCACGTGGACTTGCCCGATTCATTAGGTGCATAGATAATATTCAACCCCGGCTGCAGCTGCAATTCAGACTGCTGCAGCTTGCCAAAGGTGGCGGTCATATGCGAAATGTGCAGAGGAAACACCTCCTGTGTATATACTATATAAATTATAGCATATGGCGGCAAAAATGTCATCTCCGGACAGTGCAAAAAAGTTTTGTTTTTTCAGAAAAAAGGTGTTGACTTTTGCCCCACGGTTTGGTATTCTATCAAAGCTGTCTGTGACACACGATGCAGCTCCGAAAGAAAGTTCAAAAAAACTTTAAAAAGAGTCTTGACAATGTGGATGATCTGCAGTACAATAAACCTGTTCCGCAGCTGCGGGATGTGTACCTTGTAAATTAAACAATGAACGATCAAGAA
>JAUMWJ010000031.1 GCA_030529655.1 Eubacteriales bacterium | reverse complement strand
CAGGCGAATCGGAGCTTGCTGAAGCGAAAAAGCTGCTTGCCGCCAATGATGCGAAGCTGGAGGCAGCCGGCGAAGAGCTGAGTGCCGGATATGCCGAATATAACAACGGCAAGGCAGAGTTGGCAGCCGGTGCAGAAGATCTGGCCAGCGGTAAAAAGGAACTGGAAGACGGTGCCAAGAAGCTGGCAGACGGTCTTGATAAATTGGGCGAATATGAGGGCGGCGTGAAGCAGGTAGTTGAGGGCCTTGATCTTGTGTTGGCCACCGAAACCTACCGCAATACGAAGAATGAAGCCATGCTTCCCGGCATTGCCGATCGTCTGGGCGAGGATTTTACTTACTGGAAGATGGATGACAAGGGCGAAGTTGTCATCATGAATGGCGGACAGTATCTGGATCTTGATAAGGCGATGCAGGTCGTCGATGCAGGCCGGGCATTTCTGGATGAGGCATCTCAGCTTGTTGCCGTTGAACTGACAAGCCGCGCCGTGGCGGCCATTGCCCTGCTGATAGCGGCTGTGATCGGCATAGTTGCTGCCATCTTGGGCTTTATTGGTTTGAAGGCGACGCTGATCGTCAGCATTGTTACTGCTGTTGCGGCGATTGCCGGCATGGTGCTCTCATTGGTGAACGGTATCGAATGCCCGTGGTCCGTGATTGCGGGCTCTACGAAGGTTTCCTGCGTGATCGAGCTGGCTATTATTACCGTTGCAGCAGCTGCCCTTACCGTTGTTGGCTTTATGGTCAGGAAAAATCCCACAGAGGCAGCTTCTGAGGAAACGATTTGATTTTTGAGACAGAAAAATAGCTGTGGCATTTGCCACAGCTATTTTTATTTTAAATCACGCTTGATCCCTTCGGTGATACGGTATACATCGTCCATGGTGTTCATGCGGACGATCTGCTCTTTGTAGTAGTTGGCGTGAGCAACACCCTTCAAATACCACGCATACTGCTTACGCGCTTCCAGAATGGCAATATGTTCACCCTTATCCTCACACGCCAATTCGACCTGCCGCACAGCGGTATCGCAGCGCTCACCAAGCGGCGGCAACGGCGGAATCTCACGTCCGTCCAAGGCCGCCTGCGCCTGCCGGAACAGCCACGGATTGCCAAAGCAGCCGCGCCCGATCATGGCGGCATCCGCACCGGTAAACTGCAAGATCTTCACCGCGTCCTCCGGCTTGAAAATGTCACCGTTGGCGATCACGGGGATGGATACGGCCTCTTTTACCTCTCGAATCGTCGTCCAATCTGCCTGCCCTGCGTACATCTGGGCGCGCGTCCGTCCGTGTACGGCAACAGCCGCCACGCCAACCTGCTCTAATGCCATGGCCAATTCCACCGCATTGAGATGACCCTTGTCCCAACCGCGGCGCATTTTCACCGTCACAGGTACGGGGGAGGCATTTACCACAGCTTCCGCCACACGCACTGCCTTGTCAATATCACGCATCAGGGCACTGCCATCGCCATTGGACACCACTTTTCCCACAGGGCAGCCCATGTTGATGTCGATAAAATCCGCGCCGGAGATCTCCGCTGCGATGCAGGCAGCGTCCGCCATACACGCAGCGTCGCTGCCGAAAATCTGGGCAGCGGCAGGATGCTCGCCGTCAAACAGCTTCAGTAAGCCGCGGCTTTTTCGATCCTGAAAACACAGCGCCTTGGCGCTGACCATTTCTGTATAGGTCATGCCTGCACCCAATTCTGAGCAGATGGTGCGGAAAGCCAGATCGGTGACGCCGGCCATAGGCGCCAGAACCAGCTTAGAATCAACGGACACATTGCCGATTATCATGTAGAAGTCCTCGCTTCTCAAAGAATGTCATCATAAAGCAGTATATCACATCTTATAGTCAAAAAAAAGAGGGCAGACAGAAAAACTGCCTGCCCCAAGTGAGGAGAAAAAATGGTAAGAAATCAGTGAAATTAAAGTAGAATGACCAACAGCCATACAAGACTGATGGCAGCACCGCCCAACAACGCAGAAATCCACGGTGTCAGGTGAAAGCGCTTTTTCGGTGGATCAACATGGGTGCGGGCATAGCTCTTGGCGATGCGGACTGCCTGATCCACCAACTGCTGTGAGGTAACACCGCCGCTTGTGGCGGCGTTGTTGCTGAGAATAAAAATGGCCTGCTCAAAAATCTGGGGATCGGGAGAATCCACCACGATCACCCGTCTGGAAATGCCTTTGACCAAGGGTATGCCCTCCTCTGCCGTTGATAAGATCAGTATTACCCGTGCGTGTGGGAGTTATACCCTCTCACACCTGTTTTTTCTGTCCGTCATCGGGCAGATACAACACCAACACCGCACAGTCGTCGTCCATGCCGCGTCGCTGCCGTGCTTCACGCATAATCAGCGACACCAATGCGTTGGGATCGGAGCCGTTCCAGCCCGCCAACAGATTTTGCAGCCATTCATCACTGCTTGCATCGGCAATACCGTCCGATACCATCACCAGATAGTTGCCTGCCTGCAGCGATAGCTGTGTGCGTTCCGGCGGTGCTTCGCCGCCCTGCAATCCGGCAGGAAGACTTTGGGCGTTAATACGGCTGACACAGCCGGTGCGCTTGCAGTAAGAGGGTGCCGCGCCGTACTTATAGAGCGTGGCAGTGCCGCTGCCGCGCTGTAAAGCAAGCAGGTCAATGGTGGTAAAACCGCCGCCATCGTCACTGCGGAGGGATAGCGCGGTGTTCAGCGTTTTCAGCGCAGGCAGTGCGTCAATACCGGCCTCTAAGAACTGCCGTAATAAACGCACTGTCATAGCCGCCTCGCGGTGTGCGCTTTCGCCGCTGCCCATACCGTCGGACAGCAGGAGATAGAGGGTTTGTCCCACCTCAAATACCGCCAACTGGTCACCGCAGACTTTTTCACCTTCTTTGGGCCGCAGAGATGAACCAATGCGGTATCCCAGCGGCGCGCCGGTGCTGGCAGCCACCGCCTGATGCGCCGAAGAGGAGAGAAGATCACCCAGCAAAGCATATTGCTCCTGCGCCTGTTGCCTTGCCGACAGCAAACGCTGGTGATACTGGCGGCGCAGCAAAAATCGCCCGATTTCCGCATTCAGTGCCGCAATAAAATCGGTCAGATGCACACAATGCGAGGTGAAGGTCAGGGGAAAGTCTTGGGATTGCGCTTGTCCGCGCTTGAGCATACCCGGACAGGCGGAGTTGAATGCTTGGTAGGTGGCGGTGTAGTTTTTCTGCCAACAGTTGCTGCACAGGACACAGTAGCGGCACACCTGTTCGGCGGCGCGGTCGAAAATAACGGAGGGATTTTCCGGCGGTGAGGGAATTGTGCCGCGAAAGAAGCTGTCATAAAGGTCGCGGAACGCCGCCGCGCTGCGTTCCAGTAAGATTTGAAATGTGGGCTCCGGCTTTGGCGCTTCAATGGCGAGCCGCCGCTCCCAGCGTCTTACGGGAATCGTCAGGGCTATCGCGCCGGCAAAGGCCGCCTCACCAATGAGCCCGATTCGTCCGGTATCCTGAATAAAAAGCGAGAGCAGCGCTGTGGTCGAACAGAAGACAAGCGCGCGCAGAAAGGGCGAACGCTCCCGCAGTAAGGCAGCAAGAGCGGAGGCAATCCCATATACGGCGGTAAACGACAGGGGAGTGGCCATTGCCAGATCCACCGCAAAACCGATACACATACCGCATACTGCGCCCTGTGCCGGCGATTGAGAGCCGGCAATCAGGAGAGCCAGTGCGGCGGCCAGTGCGCGTCCGGGAGAAAAGCATTTGGCAAGCATAATCGGCACCGCCGCCATCAGCAGAGCGACAGTAAGGAGGAACAGACCCCGGCGAAAAGGCGCGGAGTCGTGTTTTTCCTCCTGCAAGAAACCAAAGGCTGTCGATGCCACGGCACACAGCGCGGCAGCGGTGATACACTGTGCCCACTGCGCGGCGTCTCTATGGAGGAGATAGACAGACTGCACCAATAGCATGGCAATCGCTGCCAGAATACTGCGAAACCATCGCTTGCGATAGAATCGCGTATCGTAAAATGCGGTATTGGCACAGAAAATCAGGATTATTGTGGCCAAATACCGCAGTCCCGGCTGAAAAGGCAGAAAGACCAGCGCACCGGCGGCGGCACCCGCTAAACAGGTAAGCCCTGATAATTCGGGCCCTGCGGCGCACACCATTGCCAATGCCCACGGGGTGTAGCCGTCTGCGGTCTGACTGGCAGAGAGCAAAAAGGTCAGGAGAAAGCGCCCTACGGGAACGGCGATCTGCCTCCATTGGGGGATACTGCGTGTTTGTGCGATTGATTTCATTTTTTTGCCCTCCTTTGTTCCCTTATTTTACGCAATGATACGCAAAAATGCTGTCGGGAAATGGAGAACAAAAAAATGGGGCGAATTTTTCTGAAAATTCGCCCCATCTATCATCAGTCTATGCCGTTTTCGTGAAAATATGCCCGTGTCGCAGCAATATCCCGGTGAATTTGCTGCTTCAGTTCCTCCAACGAGCTGAATTTCTGCTCACCGCGCAGATGGGTGAAAAATTCCACCCGAATACGCTGTTCATAAAGGTCGCCGTCAAAGTCCAAAATAAAGGTTTCCACCGAAATGGTGCCACTTTCACTGACGGTGGGTCGTGTGCCCACATTGGTCACGCCGGGAAAACTGCGTCCGTCCGGCAGGTAAACCCGGGTCACATATACACCGTGATCCGGCACCAATACATGACCGGGAACCGCCAGATTGACGGTGGGAATCCCGATAGTGCGTCCGATCCGGTGACCGTGGGTCACCGTCTGGCTGAGACAATGGCGATGCCCCAAAAACTCAGCGGCGCGCTCTAATTCGCCGTTTTTAACCAGTGTGCGAATATAGGTAGAGCTGACGGTAATGCCGTCATATTCTACCTTGGGAATAATGTCGCAGCCGATGCCCAGCTCCCGGCATTTCTGCATCAGCAGCTCCGGCGTTCCTTCGTTTTTATAGCCAAAGTGGTAGTCGTGTCCTGCCACCAGATGCACCGCACCGTACTGCTTGATGAGCAGCTCTGTGATGAAATCTTCCCAGTGCATGGTCATCATTTTCTCATCAAAGGGTGCCAAAATCACCTGCTCAATACCGTAGATGCGATGAATCAGATCCTGCCGATCTTCGGCGGAGTTGATCAGAAACACCGGTTTACCGGTAACCACCTCCTTAGGGGGACGGTCAAAGGTAAATACGGCAGGAGCGGCGCCCAGCTCCTTGGCTCGCTGCACAGCGCATTTGAGCAGTTCGCCGTGCCCTTTATGTACGCCATCGAAAAAACCGAGGGCGATTACAGTAGGTTTCATATGTTTACGCTCCGAAAAAATTTTTGATCGAGGTCATCGTACCCTCTTGCAGTTGACTCAGGCACAGGAAAGTGCCGTCCATGCCGTAGATACGATAGATGCCGTCGGGCAATGCTTCTTTCACAAAAAACGGATTGCCGTTGCGGCACAGCACTTCCACACGAGGATGACCGATACGATAGACAGGATACTGACGAAACAGAGAGTCCGTATCACGCAGCAGCGTTTCGCCTTGTGCCTGCACATCATCTAATGTGTAGCTTTCCTCCAAAGTAAAGCCGGCCGCCATAGTGCGGCGCAGGGAAGCCATGCATCCGCCGCAGCCCAATGCCTGCCCAATGTCGTGGCAGAGAGTACGCACATAGGTACCCTTGGAGCAGAGGATTCGCAGGGTGAAGTCGGTGGGGGACAGTTGCTTCGCCACTTCCAACTCGTAAATCGTCACCTGCCGTGGCTTGCGCTCCACAGTCTTGCCCTGCCGTGCCAGATCGTAGAGCTTCTGTCCGCCGATCTTGATGGCGGAGAACATGGGCGGGATCTGCTCAATATCGCCGGTAAACTGCGGCAACACGGCACGAAGTTCGTCCATCGTAACACTTACAGGATGCTCCTCCAGCGTTTCGCCGGTGGTATCCTGGGTGTTGGTGACCTGCCCTAAATGCAGCGTGGCCACATATTCTTTGCGTCCGGATTCGGCAAAGCTGACCGCCCGGGTGGCCTGCCCTACAAATACGGGCAGTACGCCGGTTGCCATGGGGTCAAGGGTACCGGCGTGACCGATTTTCTTGGTTTTCAAAATGCCCCGCAGCTTGGCGCAGACATCCATACTTGTCCAGCCCTCAGGTTTGTCGATAATAATAATGCCGTTTGCCATTTACGCACCTGCCACTTCCAACACAGCCGCCAGAATGGCCTGCTTGGCATCCTCTAGGGTACCTTCTACCGTGGCACCGGAAGCGGCACGGTGACCGCCGCCGCCGATTTTCTGACAGGCGGCACAGGCATCGATTCGAGGGCCGGATCGCACGGAGATCTTCACCGTACCCGGTTTCAGCTCTCGCAGGGTAATGCCGCAGTCGGTGCCCTCTACCAAAGCGGCGAGAGAGGACAGTTCCTCAATGTCGGCTTCCGTGGCGTGCATTTCCTCACGCAAAGACAGGGGAATGGACATCACCACCACGCGGCCATTGTCATAAAGCTCCATTTCCGCCACCATACGGCTCTCCATAGCAAGGCGCACCTTGGACTTGGTGCGAAACAGCGCCTTGTTCACAGCCGCCACATCCACCTGCTCCATGAGTGCTGCCGCAATGCGATGAGTGCGTGGTGTGGTGTTGGAGTAGACAAAACATCCACAGTCGGTGCTGATCGCCACATATAAAGGCAGGGCGATAGCCGGAGTGATAGGTGTCAACTGTTCAATGATCTCGTAAACGATCTCGCCTGCGGCGGCGGCCGTGGCGTCCACATAGGCGTCCTTGGCAAAGTAGCCGTGGGAGGGATGATGGTCGATGGCCAGCTCAATGCGATCACGGAATTTTTCGGCATTTTTCGGCAGCAGACTCAAGGCCGCCACATCCACAGAGATTACATGCTCAGCCACAAAATCCTCACTTGCCCAATAGGGAGCGGCATATGGCTCATAGGTGGCGGTAATTTCGGGGTTATAGAGAAGATACGCCGTCTTTCCCATGTTACGCAGTGCCTGACACAGCGCCGCCGCGCTGCCGATGGTATCGCCATCGGGGCGCACATGGGTCAGAAGCAGCACATTGTCCCATTTTTTCAAATAGTCAATGACCTTTTGCATAGCTTACTCCTGATCTTCCGGCAGCACGATGTCTGCGTTGGCAGGGTTGGCAGGCTTGACATGGTTGAGCATGTCCAAAATGTGTGCGCCGTAGGCAATGGAGTCGTCCATAAAGAACTGCAGCTCCGGGGTGTAGCGCAGACTCAGCTTGCCGCCCAACTCATGGCGCAGAAAACCGGCAGCGGATTTCAGTCCCTTCAACAGACCCTTTTCGTCCTCGCAGTTCAGCGCGCTCACATATACACGGGCATAGCGCAGATCGGAGGTGGTGTCCACATGGGTGATGGTCAGCATGGCGTCGGCAACACGGGGATCTTTCACACTGCGCAGCAGACTTGCCAGCTCCTGCTGGATCTCGCCGTTAATACGGCCGATACGGTTAGATGCCATTGTTTTAGCTCCTTTCGGATGAGAAAAAGGGGCGGGCGAACACGCCCGCCCCTGTGATATTATCGTTCGATTTCTTCCATGGTGAAGGCTTCGATGATGTCGCCTTCCTTGATGTCATTGAACTTTTCGATGGTCAAGCCACATTCGTAGCCGGAAAGCACTTCCTTGGCCTGATCCTTGAAACGCTGCAGGGAGGCCAACACACCCTCGTGAATGACGATACCGTCACGCACCAGACGCACCTGGCAGTCCTTGCGCTGGATCTTACCGTCCTGTACGTAGCAGCCGGCCACGGTGCCCACGCCGGACACCTTGTAGGTCTGACGCACTTCGGCGTGACCCAGCAGAGCTTCGCGGAACTTAGGTGCCAGCATACCCTTCATGGCGGACTCAATCTCGTTGATGGCATCGTAGATGACGCGATACATACGCATATCCACGTTGGCACGGGAGGCGCTGTCACGAGCGGCATTGTCGGGACGGACATTGAAGCCTACGATGATGGCCTGAGAAGTGGAGGCCAGCATCACATCGGACTCATTGATGGCACCTACACCACCGTGAATGACACGCACACGCACTTCTTCATTGCTCAGCTTTTCCAAGGATGCCTTCACGGCTTCCACACTGCCCTGTACATCGGCCTTGACGATCAGGTTCAGGTTCTTCATTTCACCTGCCTGAATCTGACTGAACAGATCCTCCAAGGATACCTTGGTGATGGGCGCATTGGCTTTGGCCTTTTCTTCTTCCTTGCGCTGCTCCACCAGCTCACGGGCCAGCTTTTCATCGGCCACGGCGTTGAAGACAGCACCGGCGGAGGGTGCCTCGGAAAGGCCGGTGATCTCCACAGGAACGGAAGGACCGGCGGAGGTGATCTTCTGACCCTTGTCGCTGATCATGGCACGCACACGACCCACGGAAGTGCCGGCGATAATGATGTCACCCTGCTTCAGCGTGCCGTTCTGCACCAGCAGCGTTGCCACGGGACCGCGGCCTTTATCCAGGCGTGCCTCGATGACAGTACCCTGTGCGGCACGGTTGGGGTTGGCTTTCAATTCGCCCACTTCGGCAGTCAGTGTCAGCATTTCCAGCAGATTGTCCACACCCATGCCGGTCTTGGCGGAAATGGGACATACGATAGTCTCGCCGCCCCACTCTTCGCACACCAGACCGTACTCGGTCAACTGCTGCTTGATGCGTTCGGGATTGGCTTCGGGTTTATCCATCTTGTTGATGGCAACGATAATGGGAATTTCGGCGGCCTTGGCGTGGTTGATGGACTCCACGGTCTGGGGCATGATGCCGTCCTCAGCGGCCACCACCAGAATGGCAATATCCGTCACCATAGCACCACGGGCACGCATAGAGGTGAACGCCTCATGACCCGGGGTATCCAGGAAGGTGATGGGCTTGCCGTTTACCTGCACCTGATAGGCACCGATGTGCTGGGTGATGCCGCCGGCTTCACCGGATGCCACATGGGCGTTGCGGATATAGTCCAAAAGACTGGTCTTACCGTGGTCAACGTGACCCATGACCACCACAACGGGCGCACGGGGCACCAGATCTTCTTCGGCATCCTGATGATCGTCGATCAGCTTTTCTTCAATGGTGACGACCACTTCCTGCTCCACTTTGCAGCCCATTTCTTCGGCAATGATGGCGGCGGTGTCGAAGTCGATCATCTGGCTCAAGGAGGCCATGACGCCGTTCTTCATCAGGCACTTGACCACCTCTGCACCGGTCTTCTTCATGCGGCTGGCCAGCTCGCCTACGCTGATCTCTTCGGGGATCTGCACGGTGACGGGGGTTTTCTTAATGATCTCCAACTGCAGCCGGCGCATACGATCGGCCTCTTCCTGCTTGCTCTTGTTGCTCTGGGGACCGTTGCGCTTCTTATTGCGGAACTTTTCCTTGCCCTGGAACTGCTGCTGATCCCGGCGACCGCCGCGGCTGCGGCTGTCGGCCATATCCTGCAGCTTTTCGTCGTACTTATCCAGATTGACATTGGTGGCCTTACGGGTATCCACCACCTTGGTCTGGGGCACGCGGGATACGGGCTTGTTCTCGGTTTGGGGTGCTTTGCCCTCGGCTTTCTTTTCCGACTGCTTCTTGTTATTGTTCGCAGCCGGAGCAGCATTATGCTTCTCCTCCGGCTTCTTTTCGGCGGCCTTAGCGCCCTCGGCAAAAATCACCTGAATACCGGACACCTGATTGTGCTGGGTCAGATATTCAAAGATGAGAGAAAGCTCCCGATCCTCCAACACCTGCATATGGTTTTTGGGAGTCTCGGCGTACTGGGTCAAAATCTCCATGACCTGCTTGGTGGGGATCCCGAAATCCTTTGCCACCTCGTGAATTCTGTATTTGTTATCTGCGCTACCCAAATATAGCCACCTCCATCATTGTGATACGAACGCACGGCAAACCGCGCGAGTGTTTACTTCTTCTTGTGGTCGGAACCCTTGCCCTTTTTCACCGGACGACTTCCGGCAAAACGGTCACGGTCCACTGTTTTCATGCCGCGCCGTTTGGTATAGGGATGTGCCGGACGCTTTTCCTTTTTTTCCCCTGTCTGCGGCGCAGGAGCTTCTGCATGGACACGCTTTTTGCCTTGCCGCACATTCTTTTCGTGCTGTGCCTGCTCGCGCTTGCGCTCGGCAGCACGGCGTGCTTTCACGTCCATTTTCTCCGCGGCATCGCCGTATTTTTCCGGATCGATGGCCGCCAGCTTTTTGACGATGGCATCGGCAAACCCGATGTCCGTTACCGCTGCCATGGCACAGCTGGTGCGGCCCAGACAGCGACCCAAGTCGTCCTTGTCGGCGGGGATGATTAGATACAGACAGTTGCCCACATTGGCAAAGGCCTTTGCCCGGCGCACGGAGGATGCGGCGGCATCCTGTGCAATGAGAATCACCCGCGCCTTTTTGGCACGCACGGCAGAGCCAACGGGTTCTTCGCCGATTTCCACACGGTCTGCCTTTTTGGCAAGACCGATCATTGATAAAATATGTTCCATTTACTTACGCCTGCTCCATTTGCTGCTCCAGCGCGTCATAGACCTCGTCGGGAATCGTCAGTTCAAAGGCGCGCTCCAATGCACGGGACTTCCGCGCCTTTTTCAGACACGCACCGTCGGGGCATACATAAGCGCCGCGGCCGGATTTCTTGCCGGTCACATCTAAGACGATTTCACCCTCAGGGGTTTTGACCACGCGGATCAACGCTTTTTTATCCTTCATGGTGCGACAGCCGACACACTGACGCTGGGGGATTTTGCGTGGCTTGGTAGGCATGACGCATCACTCCTTTTATTGCTGATTATTCCTCGCTGTAGGAAGCGGGCTTAATGTCGATCTTATAGCCGGTCAGACGGGCGGCCAGACGGGCGTTCTGACCCTCCTTGCCGATAGCCAGACTCAACTGATCGTCGGGTACGATCACGCGGCAGCTCTTGCCTTCCTCGGCCAGTGTCACGCTGATGACTTCAGCGGGAGCCAGAGCGGCAGCGATGAACTGGGCAGGATCCTCGGAATACTTGATAATATCGATCTTTTCGCCGCGCAGCTCCTCTACGATGGCGTTGACGCGGGCACCGCGCTGACCGACACAGGCGCCGATGGGATCAATGTTCTCGTCAGCGGACCACACCGCCATCTTGGTACGGTTGCCGGCTTCGCGGGCAATGGAGCGAATCTCCACTGTGCCGTCAAAAATCTCAGGCACTTCCAGCTCGAACAGGCGCTTGACCAAGCCGGGGTGAGTGCGGGAGATCAGCACCTGCGGACCCCGTGTACTGCGGCGCACTTCCACCAGATAGACCTTCACCATCTGGCCTTCCACCAGCTCCTCGCCGTCTACCTGCTCGTTGAGTGTCAACACCGCCTCGGTCGCTTCGGCACCGTTGCCCAAACGCAGGCCTACATTGCCGTTGCGGGGATCGATGCGCATGACGGTACCGGTCAGGATCTCGTGCTGCTTGGAGTTGAATTCCTCATAGATCATGCCGTGCTCTGCCTCGCGCAGACCCTGAATGATGACCTGCTTGCCGTTACCGGCGGCAATACGGCCGAATTCCACATTATTGACGGGGATGTTCACCAGACCGCCCAGCTCGTTTTTGGCGGACATTGCTTTGGCATCTTCCAGAGAAATCTGAGTGCCGGGATTCTCCACGACCTCCACGATCTCCTTTTGCACGAACATTTTCAGATCGCGCTTATCCTCATCCACATCCACGATGACATTTTCCACGCCCTCGTGATCACGCTTATAAGCGGTGGTCAACGCCTGAATGATCTTGCTCATCATGAAGTCCTGGGGAATACCGCGCTCCTTTTCCAGCATCGCCAGCGCGGCAAAAATTTCATCACATTTCATGGTATATCTCCTTACTGTCTATTAAAATTCCACTCTCAAACGCACCAGAGCGATGTCGCTTTTTTCAAAGCGTATCGGCTCACCTGTGCCTGTGTCCAGTATCACAGCGCCGCCATCATAGCCCGCCAGTATACCGGCAAACTCCTTGCGTCCGTCCTTGGGCTTGTAGGTTTTCACCAGCACGGCACTACCCATAAATCGCTCGAAGTCGCCGGGACGCTTTAACGGGCGTTCGGCACCGGCGGAGGACACCTCGAACATGTAGCTGCTGTCGATGGGATCCACTTCGTCCAAAAGATCGCTCACCTTGCGGCTGACGGCCTCGCAGTCGAGGATGTTCACGCCGCCCTCTTTATCCAGGTATAGGCGCAGATACCATTGACCGGCCTCGCGGACATATTCCACATCCCACAGCTCACAGCCGTTTTCCTCGGCCACCGGCTGCGCTAATTCGCGGACGATTTCCGTTATTTTTTTCATTGTAACCCTCACTTTTTAAGCGGGCAAATTTGCCCATGAAAAAGAGCGGACAAAATGTCCACTCTCAGTCAAATACATACCTTACATTGGCAATATAGCACATTTCACAGGTAAATGCAAGGGTTTTTCTACAGAAATACGGTCGAAACAGGTGCTTTTTTGCGAAAAGTCACCTTTTTTTGATCCGCTGTACCAGACACATGATCAAAAATACCGCCAGATTGACGATCACCACCGTAGCACCCACCGGTGTCGAGAGCAGATACGACAGCGTCAGACCGGCGCAGAAGCAAACGACAGCGGTTACGCCGGCGCATACCACAACACCGCGGAAGCTCTTGATCAAGCGCATAGCGGACAGGGCAGGGAAGATCACCAGACTGGAGATCAGCATAGCACCCATCAGGCGCATACCCAATACGATGGTCAGTGCCGTCAGCACAGACAAAATCGTGTTGTACAGCCCTACTTTCATGCCGGTTGCCCGTGAGAAGCTCTCGTCAAAGGTAATGGCAAACAGCTTGTGATAGAACAGGACATAAAGAATCAGTACGCATACGGACAACCCCACGCTCAGCACCACATCAGTACGATCCATCGCGAGAATGGAGCCAAACATATAGCTGTCCACATCGGTGGTCATGCCGGTGGTCAGACTTGTCACAATAATGCCGACGGCGAGCGCCGAGGCGCTGGCCACGGCGATAGCGGCATCGGCGCCGATCCGGCTGTTTTCCGTCAGGCGCAGCAATAATAGTGCTGCGATCACCACCACGGGAATGGAAACCGGCAGGGGCGCCCAACCGCAGGCCACGGCGATGGACAGCGCGCCGAAGGATACATGGCTCAGTCCGTCGCCGATCATGGAGTAACGCTTGAGTACCAGCGGCACACCCAGAAGGGAAGCGCACAGGGATACCAGAATACCCACCACAAAGGCGCGCACGATAAAGGGATAGGTGAACATTGTAAGCAGTAAACTCATGCCTTTTCACCTCCGAACCGTTTGCCGTAGGGCGAGGCGAGATAGTCCGCCACGCTGCCGCAGAACCACTGATGCTGTCCGGCATGCAGAATGGTGGTGGCATTGCACAGCGCATTTTGTATGTCGTGTGTGACCATGACAATGGCAATACCCTCGGACTTATTGAGGTATTGCAGCGTGCGATAGAGATCCTGTGCAGCGGCAGGGTCAAGACCGGTCACCGGCTCGTCCAGTACCAATAGTTCACCGGCTGCACATAGGGCACGCGCCAACAGAACACGCTGCTGCTGACCGCCGCTCAGCTCCCGGTAGCATTTGTTTTTCAGTTCCAGAATGCCCAGCTTTCCCATATTCATCAGCGCCAGCGATTTTTCATTGGCGGTGTAAAAGAACCGATGCTGCCGTGCGTTCAAAAAACCGGACAGCACCACTTCTGTCACCGTAGCAGGGAAGTCTTTTTGCGCCTTTGTCTGCTGGGGCAGATAGCCAATGGCACCGGATTTTAAGCTGCTGTCCCATGTGATCTGTCCATCTAACGGCTTCAAAAGCCCCAACAGACTCTTTAATAAAGTAGACTTACCGCTGCCGTTTTCGCCCACAATGCACAGATAGTCACCGCTATGCACCTGAAAAGAAAGACCCTCCCAAATGGCGCGTCCGTCATAACCGAGGGAAACCTCGCGGCAATCGATCAGTATTTTCTTCTCCATCAGGATAATCCCTCCTTTAACGCATCTACGTTGCCCCACATCAGATCAAGATAGGTGACACCGTTATCAAAATCCTTTCGACTGACCTGCTGGCAGGAGTGGAATGTCACCACCTTGGCGCCGGTAGTTTCCGCAATGGCCTGCGCCACCTTCTGACTGCTCAGTTCGATGGTATACACCACGGGGATCTGTTCGTCATTCACCTTATCAATGAGGAATTTCAGCGTAGCGAGCGACGGTTCGGTGTCACCGGCACAGCCGTGGAATGCTGCACGGTAGTTCAGATCATATGTCTTGCAGAAATAGAGCAGGGGGAATCGGTCACCGAATACCAATGTATCGCGCTGTCCGTTTTCTACCACCTTGCGGAATGCCGCGTCCAACTCACCAAGTTGTGCAACATAAGCATCTGTGCGCGCCACATAGTCCTCGGCGTGTTCCCAGTCGGCCTTGCATAATGCGCCGCAGATGCCCCAGCAAATGGACTGAGCCAGCACCGGCGAAGTCCAGATATGCTCATCATACTCGATTTCATCGCTGTCCTCGTCCTCGTGGGATTCGCCGACCTGCATCCCCTCCACGATCTCCTCTCGCTCCAACTCCACCAGCTCCATCATGGCGGCGGTTACGGGTATATCCTTGCCGGCAGAGGACAGAATATCGTCTACCCATTGCTCGCTCTCTCCGCCGTTGTAAAGAAACACATCGGCCTTTGATACACGCACCATATCCAAAGGCGTTGGCTCAAAACTGTGGGTTTCCTTACCGGGTGCTGCCAACAGCGTCACATCCACCCCGTTACCGCCGATCACGCGAGCAAAATCGTAGTAGGGGAACAGCGTGCATACCACCTGCAGCTTATCGCTTTCCTGATAAGCGGATGTGCAGCCGCACAGCGACAGCAGTAATACGGCGCTCAACAGTCCGCAAAGAAGCCGCTTCATACTTTCTCCTCCCGATTACATTGTTCGCACAAGCCGTAAAACAGCGTTCTGCGCGGATTGATAGCGAATCCGTGCTCGCTGAGGAGGTGCTTGTACAGCTCGCTTAAATGG
Source organism: Eubacteriales bacterium (assembly GCA_030529655.1). Taxonomy (GTDB): domain Bacteria; phylum Bacillota; class Clostridia; order Oscillospirales; family Oscillospiraceae; genus Vescimonas. The sequence goes on along the minus strand of JAUMWJ010000031.1, from coordinate 11,047 downwards.
GAGCAGTCCAGATGGCGCATACTGCCGCACTTTTCGCACTTGAGTAAAAAGCAATCTCTGTGGGTTTCGTGGCAGTCGCAGTATTGATAGTGTGTGCTCTCGTCGGTGACGATCTTGTGCACCAAACCTTGCTGCGCCAGCTTGTCCAACTGTCGATATACGGTGGTCAGTCCCACATGCTGCCCCTGCTGATGTAATTCTTCCGTCAACTCCGCGGCGGTGGCGCAGCCGCCTTTTCGCTGCGCCATGCGCTCCAATACGGCGCGCTGCTGCTTTGTCATGTATGTCACGATGATACACACCCTTCAATCTGAAAATGAATTTCATTTTCAGATTATAGATCAAACAGGCATTTTGTCAAGAAAAATCGGTAAAAGGTCCGAGATTTGTTTCGTTGATAAAAAATTGACAAATTGTTTCGTTTTAAGAAAAAAGTATAGCAAAAAGAAAAAAACGCAAAAATGGGAACAAAAATAAGGAAAATAAATCGAAAAACAATTTGAAAAGAGCAGAAACGCAATATTTTTACTCGTTCATATAATGGTAAAAAAGTAGAAAGTCAAGTGCAAAATTTATTAAAAATGCCTATTGTGTCCAAAGTGTGAATCCTGTATACTTTTACCATGGTTCGCGGGCGCTTGCGGTCTGTGACCGAAATGTATCTTGCGGGGCGTTATGCCTCCAAACATCCTTTCCCGGCAATCGTCGGGACAATCCAAATTTAAAGGAGAGAAAACAATGGAAGAAAGAAAAGGCTTTGGATCCAATTTCGGATTCCTGATGGCTGCTGTTGGTTCGGCAGTCGGCCTGGGCAACATCTGGGGCTTCCCCAATAAGATGGGTGCCAACGGTGGCTTCACATTCCTCATCATCTACCTGATCCTGGCGGCAATCTGCGGCTTCATCGTCATGCTGGGCGAGCTGGCTATCGGTCGTAAGACCGGCGCAGGTGCAATCAAGGCTTACAAGGTTCTGTCCAAGAAGTTCAAGTGGGTTGGCTGGCTCGGTGTAGCATCTGCCTTCTTCATCCTGTCCTTCTACTGCGCACTGGGCGGCTACTGCATCAAGTACGTGGTGCTGAACTTCGGTAACCTGATCAATGCGGGCTTTGGCTCCAACGGTCTGAGCGGCGCTGATGTCTTCGGCGGCTTCATGACCAATCAGCTCGAAGGCGTGATCTTCGGTCTGATCTTCGTTGCTATCACCATGATCATCGTCATGGGCGGTGTCGGCGGCGGTATCGAGAAGGTCTGCTCCGTGGGTATGCCTGCTCTGTTCGTTATGCTGGTGATCTGCATTGTCCGCGTTCTGACGCTGGAGAATGCAGTTGACGGTCTGAAGTACATGTTCGTTCCCGGTTGGGCTGTTGCCAACGGCGTTATCGAAGAAGCTCCCAACCTGTTTAGCGTCATCTCCACCGCCGGCGGTCAGATGTTCTTCTCCCTGTCCATCGGTATGGGTGCTATGATCACCTACGGTTCCTATCTGAACAAGAAGGAGAACCTGGAAAAGAACGCTCTGATCATTGTGATCATGGATACCCTGATCGCGCTGTGCGCCGGTCTGTGCGTTATCCCCGCTCGTTTTGCTCTGGACCCCACCGGTAAGCTGGGTGGCCCGTCCCTGCTGTTCGTTACCATGCAGAACGTGTTTGACCGTATGGGTTCTGTCGGCCCCATCTTCGGCATCATCTTCTATCTGCTGGTCGTGTTCGCTGCCATCTCCTCCTCCATCTCCCTGCTGGAGACCGTCGTTGCTCACTTCGTTGACAAGGCACAGGATGAGGGCAAGGGCGACAAGCGTAAGAGCTATTCCCTGATCACCACCATCTTTGTTGCGATCCTCTGCGTGATCGTCTGCCTGGACGGCCTGGGCAGCAACGGTGTGTGGGTCCCGTTCCAGCATTTGTTTGCCCCTGACGCCATTCCCACCTTCTGCGACTGCTGGCTGGACTTCTTTGACTGCATCTCCGAAGGTATCATGATGCCTCTGGGCGGCCTGCTGATGACCCTGATGCTGGGTTGGGAAACCGGTCCGGATCTGGTGAAGGAAGAATCCGAGCAGGAAGGCAACAAGATGAAGTCCTTCGGTTACTTCAAGTTCTGCGTGAAGTTCATCACTCCGCTGTGCATGGCTCTGATCCTGTACGGCCAGTTGAAGGATTTCTTCGGCGGTCTGTTTGTGTAATAGCACACAGTTAAGACAATAAAAAACATCGGAGCTTCGGCTCCGATGTTTTTTGTTGTCTGTATGTTATCGCAGCAGCTCGATCGCATTGTGCAGGTTGCGAATTTCCACCCGTGGCATACTGGGCGCATATTCGCCGTCCAGCGACCAAGGGATGTCATCCTCCGTGGTGAGCGTGACGGAGGAAACATGGCGGAGGATCACGCCGGGATAATCGTATTGCATGCGTGTCAGTGCCACGATCAGATTCTGCAGATCCAGCGGTGATTTTGGCATCCGCAGCAGTAATAGCTCAAACAGTCCGTCATCCATTTTGACGCGATTCGGGTCGAGCTTGACCAAGCCGCCCAAGGAGGTAGAGTTGCATATACTGCCGAAAATAAAATCGCCATCAAATACCTCATCCTCAGTTTCCAGGCGGCAGTGATACGGCCGCAAAGAGTCCAGATCGCCCAAACCCTCCAGAATATAGGCAAAGTGTCCCAACGCATTTTTAGCTGACTGGCTGGCGGAATAAGAGGCGCGGGTAAAAGCGCCGAAGGAGGCGACATAGGCGAAGTAGCGGTCATTGTGCTGTCCTACATCCAGGAGATACGGCTCGCCGTGGATAATGGCATTGGCTGCAGTCACCGGGTTGGAGGACAGATGCAGACTGGCGGCAAAATCGTTGGTGCTGCCATTGGGCAGATAGCCAACCTGCGGCCGATGAGGCAATGTCATCAAGCCCGACAGGGTTTCGTTCAGTGTGCCGTCACCGCCGGCACAAACGACCGTATCGAAATCGCCGCCCATTTGAGCAGCAGCTCGCACAGCGTCGCCGCATCCTTCTGTTAAATAAACGTATACCAGATACCCGGCCTTGGAAAATTGGGCAACAGCATCAAACAGAGGAGAGCGCGATTTCGTTTTTCCGGCACGAGGATTAACAATAAATAGGAGCTTTTTCATACCTGACCTCACTTTTTTCACGTTGAAATCTGATAGCAGAGCCATTATAGTATAAGTGACAAAAAATTTCAACACTTACCAAAAGAGGGGATTTTCCCTTGCAAATAACGATTATTTTAGGTATGATAAACAAAACAGCCGAAAAAGGAGGGACGCTGCTTGAAGGAAAAAAATCGCTATCTGAAATGGGGACTTACGCTGTTTTTAACAGTTTGCGCCATTTTGGTGTTTTATGACACATTTTATATGAGCGGTGCGCTGCAGCATTTTGTTTCAAAGCTGATGGGGATACTGGCGCCTGTGGTTTACGGATTTGTCATCGCCTATCTGCTTACGCCGGTGGTAAACTGGCTGGAAACGGCGATCGTAAAGGCCTGGCATAAGAACAAAGTCCTTCAGCATAAGAAACCGAAACGCGCGGCAGGATTGCTGCGCGCGGTCAGCATATTGATTACGGAAGCGTTGGTCATCTTTTTGATCTACCTGCTGATGAGTGTGCTGATTCCTCAGTTGGTGGATAGTGTTTCCATGCTCATCAACAATGCGGAGTCTTATTACAATACGATCTACGATTGGGCGAATGAATTGATCAATCGGGATTTCGGCTTCGGTGCATGGGTCGCCAAATTGGTGACCGATAATTACGATAGTGCTATCACATTCCTGCAAAATAAGATCCTGCCTTGGGCACAGAGTATGCTCACCGATTTGACCGGCGGCATCTGGAGCGGCATTTGGGGCGTGGTCACATTTGCCAAGAATTTGATCATCGGCATTATCATTTCTATTTATCTTCTGGCGATGAAGGAAAAGAGTCTGGCGCGTTGCTGCAAGATGGTGTATGGCATCTTCAACGAGAATCAAGCCAAGTGGGTTGTGCGCGGCACACGCCGGGTCAATACCATTTTCTCCGGCTTTGTACGCGGCAAATTGTTGGATTCGTTGATTATCGGCATCTTGTGCTTTATCGGCTGCTCCATTCTGCGTATACCGTATACACCGCTTGTCAGTGTGGTGGTGGGCGTTACCAACATTATTCCGTTCTTCGGCCCGTTCCTGGGCGCTATTCCCAGTGCGCTGCTGATTTTACTGGTCAGTCCACTGAAATGCCTGTACTTTATCATCTTCGTGGCGCTGTTGCAGCAGCTTGACGGCAATGTGATCGGGCCCAAGATTCTGGGCGGTGCTACCGGTATCTCCAGCTTCTGGGTAGTGGTGGCCATTCTGGTAGGCGGCGGCTTTGGCGGCGTATTGGGCATGTTTTTGGGCGTACCGATTTTTGCCTGTTTGCAGGTGCTGGTCAAGTTCCTGATCGATCGCCGCCTGACCAAGCGGCATATGCCGCTGGAGGCCTGCGAATATGTGGAGCGCGAAAGGGAAGAAACCTCACAAAAGGAGGAAATCACGAAATAAAAAGAAAACAGCCGTTACGGCTGTTTTCTTTTTGCGGCTTTTCACCAAATTACCGCTTGCATTTGCCGCTTAAGTGTGTTACAGTACCTGCATAATAAGCCGCGTGTGTGGGAATCATGCGCTGTACTCTTGGCAGACGGCAGCAGAACGCCGAAATGCAGATACGCGGCCACATAATCATTGACCAGATGTCTTGACCAACATTGTCGGCAGGAACCCAAAGGGTCTTATTTTGTATTTTTTGCGCCGACATAGCAGGGGCTGCTGCCCCGTGAGGTCGGCGCTTTTTTTGCCGGCAGAAACAGGAGGAAATTATGAACACTAACCGCATGAAAACCGGTAAGCTGACGGGACTTGCTATCTTCACCGCCATTATTGTGGTGCTGCAGGTTTTTGCCACATTCATTAAATTCGGCCCCGTGTCGATCACGCTGGCTCTGGCGCCGATCATCATTGGTGCCGCTGTCTACGGAGCGGGAGCCGGTGCCTATCTGGGATTTGTTCTGGCGGCCGTTGTACTCCTTTCCGGTCTGCTGGGTTGGGATGGCGGCTTTGTGATGTACCTGATGTCTATCAGCCCCATTGGCGTCATTTTGACGATTTTTGTCAAGAGCACCGCAGCCGGCTACCTGTCCGGTGTTACCTATCGCGTTCTTGCCGGGAAGAGCGAAAAGGCGGCCGGTATTGTATCCGGTATTGTCTGTCCCGTAGTCAATACCGGCTTATTTATCCTGTGTATGTTCCTGTTCTTCTTCGATGTACTCACCGGCATGGCAACCGGCGCAGGGAAAAACATGATCGCATATATTATTTTCGGCCTGTGCGGCATTAACTTTGTCATTGAGCTGGTGGTCAACATGGCACTTAGCTCCGTGATCACCCATGTTGTCCATATCCGCAGTCAAGCCCGGAGGATTGCCTGATGATTCTTGCTATTGATGTGGGAAACACCAATGTTGTGTTGGGCTACCTGAAAGGCACCGAGGTAAGGGGCCGCAGCCGAATAGTGACACGCCGTGATGGGGATCCTGCGGCGTATATAGCGGATTTCCGGCACAGCTTGCAGGAAAATGGGCTGACTGCCGACCAAATTGACGGCGCGATTCTTTCCTCTGTTGTACCCGAAACAGATGAGGCGTTGATAGGGGCTGTCCGTGAGGTGCTATCCTGTGATTGCCTGAAGGTTCGTCCGGGTATGCGTACAGATATGCCCATCTGCATTGACCAGCCGGACACGCTGGGCGCGGATATTATTACCGGCTGTGTCGGCGCGCTGGCAGATTATGCACCGCCGCTGGCAGTGGTGGATATGGGAACGGCGACCACGGTGGTGGTGGTAGACGCATGGGGATGTTATCGCGGCGGCGCGATCGTTCCCGGTGTGAAGCTGGCACTGCAGGCATTGACCGCCGGTACCAGTCTTTTGCCCGATTTATCGATTGCCGCACCGGAAAAGTGTATCGCCACTGCCACAGTGGACAGTATGCGTTCCGGCGCCGTCTACGGATCTGCTGCCATGATTGACGGTTTGATTGATCGCATGGAAGAGGAGCTGGGTCAAAAACTGACGGTAGTGGCAACAGGCGGTCTGGCAGGATGTATTGTGCCCTGCTGCAGACGCGCCGTCGCCTATGAGCCGGAGCTGCTGCTCAAGGGACTGGCAGTATTGTATGACAAAAATAAGGATTGAGAAGTGACAGGTATGACAGAAGAAATCAAGCGCCAACTGCTATTATACGGCAACCAAGCCGAGGCGTTTATCGCCCATAATCATATCAAGATCACAGATCTTGGAGACGGCACCGCCACGGTGACACTTCACTTGCGGAAGGAGAGTCTGAACCGTTGGCATACGCCGCACGGAGGCGTGCTGTTCACCATGGCGGATGTAGCCGGCGGTATGGCAGCACTGACAATGCGGCAGGAAACCTGCGTGACAGTTAATGCTTCCATGGATTTTATGGCCGCTGCCGATGGCGACCAAACGCTGACAGCAGTGGGGCGGGTGGACCGAATGGGCGGCAAAATGTGCTTTTGCACCACGGAAATATTTGACGGAACGGATCAACTGATTGCCCGGTTCCATTCCACCATGTACTTTACAGGGAAGGCGTTGCCTCTTGCGTAAGATGAAGGAATTTTATCTCCGTTATCGAGGATTGCACCGATGGCTGCTGGCTGTGTTGGCGTCATTGACGCTGCTATTTTCGCTGCGCGATCATCATGAGCTGATGAATTGGCTGTCAGACCGCGTGATAATGCCCTTTGAACGGGCCGTTGCGTCGGTATGTTACCTTACCACGGTTTCCGTGGCGGAGGTGTGTTATCTCGCGGCTGTGGCGGTGTCGATTTTATACTTGGCCCATACCGTGCGCCGCCTGGTGCAGGAAGAACAACGCGGTGCCGTTGTCTATCGCTTTGCGCTGACGGTGATCGCCGTGATCCTGACGGTTTATGCTGCCCTTTGCCTGTTGTGGGGCGTTAACTACCATGCGGACGGCTTTCAGGAGAAATCCGGTGTTTACGCACGGGAGAGTACCGTGGAAGAACTGGAGCAAGTCACAGCATATTTTGCCGAAAATCTGGCGATAGCCGCCGATAAGGTAGAGCGCGATGCGGACGGTGCATTTGCTGAGCCGGAGGCGGAGATTTTTGCGTATAGTACGCAGGTCTACGATCCGCTGTACGAGGATTTTCCGTTCCTGCGCCTACAGGATCATGTACCCAAGGCCGTCAGTCTATCTCGCGTGATGAGCCGGCTGGATTTCACAGGGTTCTATTTTCCCTTTACCGGCGAAGCGAACGTGAATGTGGATTGTCCGCAAAGTTTTCTTCCGGCCACCATCGCTCACGAAATGGCGCATCAGCGTGGCATTGCCTCGGAGCAGGAGTGCAATTTTCTTGCCATTGTCGCTTCTGCCGACTCGCATAGTGCCGCCTACCGCTATTCCGGTTGGCTCATGGGCTATGTGTATCTGGGCAATGCGCTTTATCATGCCGATCAGGACAAATGGCAAGCCATCCGTGATACGTTGCCGGATACGGTGCGGTTGGATCTGTACCAAAATAACGCCTATTGGGCGCTGTTTGAGGGTGCGGTGAATGATGCCGCCCAAAGCGTGTACGATTCGTTTTTGAAAAGCCAGGGTGAAGACCGTGGCATTCAAAGCTACGGCACAGTAGTGGACTTATTGATGACCTATTATTTGCCCCAAATATAAAATGAGGAAAGCTATCGGCTTTCCTCATTTTTTGCTGATTCAAAACAGACCGGGGATGTTCAAACCGCCGGTAAGACTGCTCATGGAATTGTTCATCGCCTCGTCTGCCTGACGCAGTGCTTCGTTGACGGCGGAGATCACCAGATCCTGCAGCATCTCCACATCCTCCGGGTCAACGGCCTCCGGCTGAATAGCAAGTGTCACCAACTGCTTCTTGCCGGACACGGTGGCCTGTACCGCACCGCCACCCACGGAAGCGGAAAAGAGAGCGTTTTCCACATCCTCCTGTGCCTTCGCCATTTCCTGCTGCATCTTCATCAGCTTCTGCTGCATCTGCGCCTGCTGTTTCATCATGCCTGCGCCGCCACTGAAACCGCCGCGTGCGCTGTATCCCTTTGCCATATCGTTTTACGCTCCTTACTTAATTTTAAAATGATCCAATCGGCCGCCGTTTTTTGCCAGCGCGTCCAGCCGATCAAGAGTAGATGGGGGAGTAGGATCTTCCCACGGTGGCGTTTCCGTCGATTTGGTGACTGCTTTCGGTGGGGGGACAGGGGCTTTCCGCGCCGTACTGCTTTCCATGCCGCCTACAGACAGCATCACACGAATATCGTGCCCGATGGCCTTGCCCGTCACTTCGCGCAGTACATTCAATATCGACTCGTTGTTCAGTGAATCCTTGACAAATTGATCCCTGCAGCTCACCGTCAACACATCACCGTTCAAAACGCCCTTTGCGTTGTTTAAAAAGACACGCTGATAGACCGGCAGCCGCCCTTTATATTCATCCAATAAACGCACCCACAGCGAAGAATCGCCGCCATTTTGTTCGGGTGCGGTGGGTTTGGTCTGTACTTGCTTTGTGGGCGGTTTGGCAGGAATATCAAATACCTGTTCTGCTTCATCCTTTACAGGCGGCTCTTCCGGCAGGGGCGGACGCTCCTCCTCCGCTTGGTCTATCGGTGTCTCTGCTTTTGCATCGGGTGCGGCCTTGGCAGGCACCACACCGTTTTTCAGCATTTCCTCCAACCGCTCAATACGCGCACTCAACGCCGTTGCATCGCCGCAAAGGCTTTCATCACACAGCCGCAGCAGGCAAAGTTCCGCATCTGTACGGGGGTGGAAACTGTCGCCCAATGTGGCGCGGCAACTTTGCAGCATACTTGTGAGATGGAGGAATCGCTCCATAGGCAAGTCTTTGCCCAGTTCAGTCAATGCCTTGCGCTCATATAGACCGCTCAACAGAGCAGCGCCGCCATCGGGCGCGGCTTTCATAATGGTCAGATCCCGACCCAGATCACTCAATTCACCTAACAGTGCACCAACATCTTTCCCGCTGCGATAAAGCTGATCGAACAGCATCAGCGCATCGGCGCTGTTGCGCTGCAGAATGCAACGCATCATCTGCATAGTCTGCGTGCTGCCTGCCAGACCGAGAACATCCAGTATGGCGCGGCTATCCAATGCACCGTCCACTACGCGGCACTGATCCAGCAGACTCAACGCATCGCGCAGCGCACCGTTTGCCATGCGGGAGAGAATCTCCGCACCGTCATCGGTCAGGTCAATGTTTTCGGCTTTGGCGATGGTCAGAAGCTGCTTTTCCATATCTCGCGGCAGGATTCTCTTGAAAGAGAAACGTTGACAGCGGGAGAGAATGGTAGCCGGCACCTTGTGCAGTTCTGTGGTTGCCAAAATGAACATCAGATGCTCAGGCGGCTCTTCCAGAGTTTTCAGCAGTGCGTTGAACGCAGAGGTGGACAGCATGTGCACCTCGTCGATGATATACACGCGCTTACGCAGCACAGACGGGGTATAGATGGCTTCTTCCAGCATAGCACGAATATCGTCCACCCGGCTGTTGGAGGCGGCGTCCAGTTCCGTCACATCTAAAAGCGTGCCATTGTCGATACCACGGCAGGCCTCACATTCGCAGCAAGGCGCACCGTCAATGGGATTGAGGCAGTTAACGGCCTTGGCGAGGATGCGGGCGCATGTAGTCTTACCCGTGCCGCGTGTGCCGGTAAAGAGATAGGCGTGAGCAATGCGGCCCTCTGCCACCTGATGCTGCAGCGTATCGGTGATATGGCCTTGTCCTACGACCTCGGAAAAAGTCTTGGGGCGCCATTTGCGATATAATGCCTGATACATACCGATACACTCCTTTCGTTAAAAACAGTCCTCCGCGCGCAGCCACGAAGCCGGCACCCTCGCGGCACATGGATGATCCCTCTTAATGCTGCTCGGTTCCCCGCCTGACATGATTCGTGGGCATCCATTGCGCGAGACCGGCTCCGCAGCTGCTCGCGGAGGACTCTATCTGGTATTCTACTACAAAAAATCGCCCTTGGCAATAACGAGTTTTCTCCTTTGCCCTTGCATTTTCGGGAAAATGGGATATTATATAAAAGAAAGATTATGTTCCTGCGGGAATTGAGAAAAGAAGGTAATTGAGTATGACAAAAATTGATATCGTATCCGGCTTTTTGGGTGCCGGTAAGACCACGCTGATCAAGAAGATGCTTGCTGAGGCCTATCAGGGTGAAAAGCTGGTGTTGATCGAGAATGAGTTCGGTGAAATCAGCATTGACGGCGGCTTTTTGAAAGACAGCGGTGTACAGATCAGCGAGATGTCCTCCGGCTGCATCTGCTGCTCTCTGGTGGGCGACTTCGGCGAAGCACTCAAAGACGTGCAGGAGCAGTTTCACCCTGACCGTATTCTGATCGAGCCCTCCGGCGTGGGAAAGCTCTCCGATGTGATCGTGGCGGTGGAGAATACCGTCAAGGACATCCCTGACATGAAGCTCAACAGCTTTGTCACCGTGGCCGATGCCGGCAAGGCCAAGGTCTACATGAAGAACTTTGGCGAGTTCTATAATAACCAGATCGAGTCTGCCGGTACCATTATTCTCTCCCGTACCCAGAAGCTGAGTCAGGAGAAACTGGAAGCCGCTGCTGCCATGCTGCGTGAGAAGAACCCCACCGCCGCCATTCTGACTACCCCTTGGGACAAGCTGGATGGCAAGACCATTCTCTCCGCCGTGGAAAAGGTATCTCTGGCTGACGAACTGCTGGAGAAGATGCGCGCTGAGCACGAGGCCGAGGAGGAAGAACATCACCATCACCACCATCATCACGACGGTGAAGAATGTGACGATCCTCATTGCGAGTGCCATCATCATCACGACGATGACGATGATGACGTGCATGAACATCATCACCATCACCATGACCATGATGAGGAAGAACACGAGCACCATCATCACCACGAGCATGAT
>JAUMWJ010000030.1 GCA_030529655.1 Eubacteriales bacterium | reverse complement strand
TGACAGTACGCAGTATTCCTCTCCTAAATTGCGCCATACTGCAGCTACATTGATGCTGCAAAACGGTGTAGATGTGAAAGCTGTGCAGGAAGTTTTGGGTCATGAGCATCTGAATACAACAGAAATTTACACGCATATTGACAATGAATCCTTGCGTGTAGCTGCAAAGGCAAATCCCTTGTCACGTGTTAAGATGAAAGGAAAAATTAAGGATGAAGAAACGAAGGAATCCTAAGATTCCTTCGTTTTTCCTATATCCAGTTATAGTAGCCGGTAACATGGAGCACACGATAATTATTATATTCATAGGTGCTCAAAGGACGCCAATCCGCATCATAACTGTGCGCGGCAAGCAGAATTCCATCCGGCAAACCGGTACCGTCTGTTTCCACGACCACTGGCGAATGCCGGAATCCCACATTATCAAAGGACAGTTGGATCACATCGCCGAGTTGTGCCTGGCTTAAATCGGTCGTTTCGATACAGACCGGCCCAACAGAAGGTTCCTCACGCGTGAGAAACTGATACAGATAGATGACACCGGTCCATGCAGGAGCTTTATCATTGGCGTTTCGATAATACCAACCATAGGTGGGCGTATAGTTCATCACACCTGTTCCGGCGAAAATACATTGTGAAGCAAAGTTAGTACAATCACCACCAATGTACTCATAATCATAATAATTCGGATTTCGACCGTATGCCCACTGATGGGCATAGGCGACAGCGTCTTGCCGTCGATATGGATGAAAATGCAAGGTTAATCCCCCCTGCTTATCTTATGCAGCTTATAGTCAAACGCGCATAGCTCGCATGGCATTCAACACAGCCAGCATACAAACTCCCACATCGGCAAATACAGCAACCCACAACCCGATATTCAATACAACGCTAAGTGTAAGGATAAGTACCTTTACAGCAATGGAAAATACAATGTTTTCTTTGGCTATCATCATCGTTTTTCTTGCTATACGGACGGCGAGTGCAATCTTACAGGGTTCATCGCTCATAATGACCATATCAGCCGCCTCCATCGCGGCGTCAGAACCAAGTCCGCCCATAGCGATTCCTACATCTGCCACAGCAAGAATCGGTGCATCATTGATACCGTCGCCGGCATAGAGCAAGGTAGCACCGTCTGATTTCAGTTCCTTGGCGCAGGCAACCTTCTCCTCCGGCAGCAGCGCACCGTAAGCGCGATCCAATCCGATTTCTGCGGACACCTGATCAGCTATCATCTGGCGGTCGCCGGACAGCATCGTCAGGTCGTGCAGCCCCAACTGCCGCAAATTGCGAATAGCAGCGACTGCATCAGCTTTGATGGTGTCAGATAAAGTAATACAGCCCATATAGGCACCATCCAGCGCAACGTACACGGATGTCTTGTCGTTGTCGGTTATAGTGCCTATCGAATCACCAATCAACTCACGCTTACCGCAAAGTGCCTTTTTGCCGTCCAAAACCATTTCGATACCCTGACCGGCAATCTCTTTGAGTTGTGCGATACGGCTGTTATCAAATGGCTTACTATATGCCGCAGCGATGGCCGTAGCCAAGGGATGGGTAGACTGACTTTCGCAGTATGCGGCGATTTCCAGCAATTCTTCTTCGCTGACGCCGTCTGCCGGCTGTAAGGCGGTTACCTTGAAATTACCCTCTGTCAGCGTTCCGGTCTTATCAAAAGCGGCGATTTCGGCTTTGGCGAGCATTTCCAGGTAATTGCCGCCCTTCATCAGAATACCGTTGTGACTGGCGCAGCCAATACCCGCAAAGAAAGACAGCGGCACCGAGATGACTAAAGCGCAGGGACAGGAAATCACCAGAAAAGCCAATGCTTTATGGATAAACTGTGCCCAGGTGCCCCATCCTAAGAGCGGCGGCAAAACGGCAACTAAAACGGCAATACCGCAAACCACCGGCGTATAGATACGGGCAAAACGGGTAATGAACTGCTCGGGCTTTGCCTTATTCTCCTGCGCATCCTCCACCAGCTCCAGAATGCGACTGACACTGGAATGCTCAAAGGATTTCGTTACCTCAATTTTCAGCGTACCGTCCTTTGCCACACAACCGGCCAGAGCCTGACTGCCCACAGACCATTCCTGCGGAACGGACTCACCGGTCAGCGGTGAGGTATCCACATAGGCGCTGCCTTCACGCACGATACCGTCCAGAGGAATCCGCTCACCGGGTCGTACCAGAATCATTTCACCAATCTGAATCTGCGCAGCTTCGATGGTTTCAATTTCTCCATTTACCATACGGTTGGCGTGGTCGGGACGAATATTGACCAATGCCTCGATAGATTCACGGGAGGAATCCACCGCCTTATCCTGCAGCATTTCGCCGATATTATATAGCAGCATGACGGCGACTGCCTCAGGATATTCGCCGATACAGAATGCGCCGATGGAGGCTACTGCCATCAGAAAGTTTTCATCAAAAATCTCGCCGTGCAGTATATTTTCGGCGGCTTCCTTCAATACGCCAAAACCGACCAGTACATAGGCAATCAGACATGCTATCAACCGTACGTTGCCCTTTAAAAAGCAAATCGACACGATCAGCAGTACAGCGGAAACAATCATCCGAATAATATCAAGACGGCTTACATCTTCCTCACCGTGTTCGTGATGTTCATGTTCACAGCAATGACATGCCATATTTCAGCCCTCCCTTTCTTCCATGATATGCGTAAATGCCAAGGCAAATATTTCGCCGATATGGTCATCATCCAAAGAATAATAGACCACTCTTCCCTGCTTGCGGCATTTTACAAGACGCGACGTGCGCAGAATACGCAACTGATGCGATATAGCAGACTGAGTCATGTTCAACAGCGCCGCCAGATCGCACACACACATTTCCTCAATACGCAAGGCGCAGATAATGCGCGAGCGCGTAGAATCACCAAACACCTTAAAAAGTTCTGATACCTCATAGACCGGTGTTTCATCCGGCATTTTTTCTCTGACTCGTTCAATCACATCGTCATGAATGACGTTACCTTCACATAAATCCAGATTCATTTCTGCTCTCCTTTATACATGAACGTATGTTCATGTGTTCTTACATTCATATATACACCTCGGAGAACAAAATGTCAAGACGATAATGAAAAAATTCTGATGAATTCCTTGTGGATTCATTGACTTTTTTTGTCAAATGATTTACTCTTATGATTGGTATTTTATTTATTGGAGGTTGCTCATGAATACGGCAGAACTCTCCTGTGTATGCAAGCAAGTACGCAGAGACATTATCAACATGACCGCCAATGCTGGCAGCGGTCATCCCGGCGGTTCCCTGTCCGCAGTGGAACTGATGACCAGCGTGTTTTACAATCATATGCGCATTGATCCGAAGAATCCTAAGGATGAAAACCGTGATCGCTTTGTGCTGAGCAAGGGTCACGCCGCTCCCTGCTACTATGCCGTTCTGGCAGAGCTTGGATTTATCGACCGTGCAGAGTTTGACAATTTCCGCCAGCTCCACAGCATTCTGCAGGGCCATCCTGATTGCAAAAAAGTGCCCGGTGTGGATGCTTCTACCGGTTCTTTGGGTCAGGGCTGCTCCATTGCTGTGGGTATGGCTTTGGGTGCCAAGATTCAGGGCAAGGACACCAAGGTCTATACGATTCTGGGCGATGGCGAGTGCCAGGAAGGTCAGATCTGGGAGGCATTCATGTCCGCTGCTCATTATAAGCTGGATAATCTGACCGTGATGATCGACAATAACGGTCTGCAGATCGACGGCAGCAATGACGAGGTCATGTCTTTGGGCGATCTGCCTGCCAAGCTGCGCGCTTTTGGCTTTGAGGTGTATGAGCTGGACGGTCATGATTTGGATGCTATTGAGGCCGCTTTGAGCGCAGAAGCTGTTCCCGGCAAGCCCAAGTGCATTCTGGCGCATACCATCAAGGGCAAGGGTGTATCCTTTATGGAAAATCAGGTAGGTTGGCACGGTAAAGCTCCCAATGCCGAGCAGCGCGCCCAGGCCTTGAAGGAATTGGAGGACTGAAATCATGAGTGAAAAAATAGCAACCCGTGAGGCCTACGGTAAGGCTCTTGTTGAGCTGGCTGCTCAGAACGATAAAGTTGTGGTACTGGATGCCGATCTGGCCGGTGCAACCATGACAAAGCATTTCAAGGCGGCATGCCCTGAGCGTTTCTTTGACTGCGGTATTGCCGAGGGCAATATGATGAATATCGGTGCCGGTCTGAGCACCATGGGACTGGTTCCCTTCTGCTCTACTTTTGCTATGTTTGGCGCAGGCCGTGCTTATGAGCAGATCCGCAACTCTATTGCCTATCCTAACTTCAATGTGAAGATCTGCTGCTCCCACGCCGGTGTGTCCGTCGGTGAGGACGGCGGCAGCCATCAGGCTATCGAGGATATCGGTCTGATGCGCATGATTCCCGGCATGACTGTGATCGTTCCCGCTGATGCCAAAGAGGCTCGCAAGGCCACCTTCGCTTTGGCTGAGTTCGAGGGTCCTGCTTATATGCGTCTGGCTCGCCTGGCTACTCCCGTATTTGAAGAGGACTATCCTTTCGAAATCGGCAAGGCCAATGTGCTGCGTGAGGGCAAGGATGCTGCTGTGTTCGCCTGCGGCCTGATGGTCAACGAGGCACTTGAAGCCGCCAAGCTGCTTGCCGCTGAGGGTATTGAGATCAGTGTCATCAATGTCCACACCATTAAGCCCATTGATGAGGCCTGCGTGAGCGAATATGCCAACAAGTGCGGTAATGTGATCACTGTGGAAGAGCACAGTGTCATCGGTGGTTTGGGCGATGCTGTGGCCAGCGTACTGATGGGCAAGATCAACTGCAAGTTCCTCAAGATTGGTGTCAACGATCAGTTTGGTCAGTCCGGTAAGGCAGCCGATGTACTGCGTGAATACGGCTTAACGGCAGATCAGATTGCAACTAAGATCAAAGAGACTCTGTAAAGTAGTTGTTTATTACACATAGAAAAACAGCGGAATGTGAGTTTTCACATTCCGCTGTTTCTTTGTAGTGCGATTAGTCGGCCTTACCATCACAGCCAAGAACTTCGATCATCTTGTGCTTGACCAGCTCCTTCAGGTTATTGCGAGCGGGCTTGAGATACTGACGGGGATCAAAATCGGCAGGATGCTCGTTCATATACTGACGGATGCTGCCGGTCATAGCTAAGCGCAGGTCGGAGTCAATATTGATCTTGCAGACAGCCATAGAAGCAGCTTTACGAAGCTGTTCTTCGGGGATACCCACAGCATCGGGCATAGCGCCGCCGTTTTCGTTGATCATCTTCACATATTCCTGAGGAACAGAAGAAGAACCGTGCAGCACGATGGGGAATCCGGGCAGGCGTTTCTGCACTTCTTCCAGAATATCAAAGCGCAGCGGAGGCGGCACCAGAACGCCCTTTTCATTGCGGGTGCACTGTTCGGGCTTAAACTTGTAAGCACCGTGGCTGGTGCCGATGGCAATAGCCAGAGAGTCACAACCGGTACGCTCCACGAACTCCTGTACATCCTCAGGACGGGTATAGGAGGAGTCCTCAGCGCTGACGCTGACTTCATCTTCCACGCCGGCCAAAGTGCCAAGCTCTGCCTCAACAACTACACCGCGTGCGTGGGCATATTCCACAACCTGCTTGGTGATGGCTATATTTTCCTCAAAGGACTTGGAGGATGCGTCGATCATGACAGAGGTAAAGCCGTCGTCAATGCAGGACTTGCAGGTTTCAAAGCTGTCACCGTGGTCCAGATGCAGGCAAATGGGCAATCCGGTTTCGATTACAGCGGCCTCCACCAGCTTAACAAGATAGGTTCGGTTGGCGTACGCACGAGCACCCTTGGAAACCTGCAGGATCACGGGAGCGTTGCACTCTTTAGCGGCCTCGGTAATTCCCTGAATGATTTCCATATTGTTCACATTGAATGCACCGATAGCATAACCGCCCTCGTATGCCTTCTTAAACATTTCGGTTGAAGTAACCAGTGGCATAATAGTCTCTCCTTCATAAAGATTTATTTGTATGGAATGATTGTTACATTCCGATTGTACCACGCTTTTTTTATTTTTCAAGTAGCAAATGGTTTACAATCCATATTTTACATGATAAAATATGGATTGTAAATATCATGCACTGTTTTTTATTGACAGTGCAAATAAATTGGAGGTAACTCACATGAATGAATTGAAGGGCGCCTGTATCATCGGTCAGTCCGGTGGTCCTACCTCTGTGATCAATGCCAGTGCCTATGGCGTTATTGATACGGCGCTGAAATCCGGCGCTATCACGCAGGTGCTCGGAGCCGAACACGGCATTAAGGGTGTTTTGAATGATCGCCTGTTTGATATGGGTTTGGAAGATCCCGAAGAACTGCGTTTGATGAAATACACGCCGTCCTCTGCGTTGGGTTCCTGCCGTTATAAGATCGCCGATCCCGAAAAGGATGATACGGATTATAAACGTATTCTGGAAGTGTTCAAGAAGCACAATGTCCGTTATTTCTTCTATAACGGCGGCAATGATTCCATGGATACCTGTAACAAGATCAGCGCTTATATGCAGTCTGTGGGTTATGACTGCCGTGTCATGGGCGTGCCCAAGACCATTGATAACGACCTTTACGGCACCGATCATTGCCCCGGTTATGCCTCTGCCGCTAAATATATTGCCACGTCCATGATGGAAGTGTACCAGGATGCCCATGTCTATGACACCGGCATGATCGTGGTCATGGAGATCATGGGTCGTCATGCCGGCTGGCTGACAGCCGCTGCTGAATTGGCCGATGAGTACGGCGCAGGCCCTGATCTGATCTATTTGCCCGAAGTTGACTTTAGTATGCCCCAATTTATCGAAGATGTGAAACGTATTTATGCCGAAAAAGGCAGCTGCATCGTTGCTGTGTCTGAGGGTATCCACTATGCAGACGGCAGCTTTGTGTCCGAAGCAAAGGTAGCTGCCAACGATGGATTCGGTCACGCACAGTTAGGCGGTTTGGCTGCAATTTTGGCGCAAACTCTGAAAACCGAAACAGGTGCCAAGGTGCGAGGCATTGAGCTGAATCTGCTGCAGCGCTGCGGTGCTCACTTGGCTTCTGAAACCGATATTGAAGAATCCTTCATGGCAGGTAAGGCCGCCGTGGAGAACGCGGTTAACGGCATTAACGGCTGTATGATCGGCTTTGAGCGCGTTATTAAAGACGGCAAATATACCTGCAAGACAAAACTGATTCCGCTGAATGAAGTGGCAAATGTGGAGAAGAAAATCCCCCGTGAGTGGATCAACGAGGCCGGCAACGGTGTAAAGAGCCAGTTTGTTGACTATGCGCTGCCCTTGATTCAGGGCGAGCCGGATCTTCCGAAGGTGGATTCCCTTCCCCGTTTCTGCAAGCTGAAAAAGATTCTGGCCAAGTAAACAGTATCGCGTAGATGTGTGATACATCTACGCGATATTTCTTTATTTATTCTTTTGGTAAATCGTCCACAAGCCCTCCATCAGGAGATTTTTGTCATATTGAACATGATGACGGCAATACCGTGCAATCACCGGTGCCGGCGTACCGGTAGCAATGATAGTCGGGTTCTGATCAGGAATCATGGCACAGAAGCGATCAATGATACCATCGAGCATACCTGCCGTGCCGTAAACAATACCGTTGCGCATACAATCTTCCGTATTTTTGCCGATCAGATTTTTGGGATGCTGCAGAGAAATATCCGGTAATTGTGCTGTGTGATCAGACAAGGCATCCAAAGACAGATAGACGCCCGGAAACATAACGCCACCTTCATAGCAGCGATTGGCAGAGATATAGGAAATTGTCGTTGCGGTACCCATGTCAATCATAATAATCGGAGCAGAATATTTTTCCAATGCCGCCACAGCGTTTGCGACCAGATCAGCTCCCAACTGATTGTGCACTTCCATACGAATGTTCAAACCGGTCTTTACGCCGGGACCGACGATCATCGGTGCTTTTCCCAGTAATCGGGTCAGGGCCTTTTCCATCATAAAGTTCATAGGCGGCACTACGCTTGAGAAAATAGCTCCTGTAACATCCTTAATGTCGTAGTGGTACAACGCAAAGATATTCATTAAATCAATGCAGATCTGATCGGCTGTTTTGCGCGCATCTGTATCAATGGAGGATAGAAATTTTAATTCCTTATTCTTATCAAACAGACCAACAGATATATTGGAATTGCCAATATCGATTGCTAACAGCACATCGGACACCTCCCTTTTTTCTTTATTGTACCACGGTTTTTTGTGCTTAGCAATAAAAAAGCGGCGACAAAATAGTTTGTCACCGCTTTTTAAGTGATAAGTTATTTCACTTTACAGTATAATGCAGATAAGGCCTCCGCCGCCCTCGTTAATGATTCTCTCCAAGGCCTCACGCATTTTCTTTTGTGCATCCTCCGGCATACGCTGCAATTTTGCCTGCAAGTCATCACCTACAATTTCGTGGAAGCTGCGACCGAAAATATTGGACTGCCAGATCTTACTGGTATCTCCCTCGAACTCCTGCATCAGGTAGTTGACCATATCCTCAGACTGTTTTTCGTTGCCGACAATGGGAGAAACGGTCGTTTCAATATCCGCACGTATCATATGGATGGACGGTGCACTGGCTTTCATCCGAACACCGTACCGTCCTCCCTGCCGTACAATTTCAGGATCTTCCAGGTTCAGTTCTTCAACACTGGGAAGTACGATTCCGTAGCCAGTTTCACGGGCTGACTGCAAAGCGGAAGATACTTTGTCATACGCTGTTTTTACCTGCGCCAATTCTGTCAGCATTTCCAGCAGATCCCCGTCATCTGTCACCTCTAATCCGGATTGTTCGCTTAGCGTGTTGTAAAATAAACTGCGTGGCATTTGAATTTCCACCTCGGCTATGCCGTTTCCCAGGTTAACCTGGCGTGTTGCAACGGATTGAATCTGCTCATCCGATTTCATGCGCTCCATACAGGGTTCCAGGTCACGAATGTGTTGTAAATCCTGCGTTTCGTTGCGAATATGCTGGAATAACTGGTTTTTTATGGCGTGATCTGATGGCAGCGCATCCACCCAGGATGGCAAAAACAGATTGAGTTCCTGCACTGGGAATTCGTACAGCAAGCCCTGCAGTAACTGTGCGATTTGCGTTTCGTCGATCTCTTGACAGTTGACAGGGAAACACGCCACTTGGCAGCGATTTTCAATTTCCAGTGCAATAGAATGCGCTCTGGGAGAATTAGGTTCTGTTGAATTCAGCAGTACCACAAAAGGCTTGCCGATTTCCTGCAGCTCACGGATCACGCGCTCTTCGGCTTCCTGATAATCCTCCCGTGGAATGTCGGTAACCGTTCCGTCTGTGGTAATAACAATGCCAACGGTGGAGTGATCGGTTATGACCTTCTTTGTGCCGATTTCTGCCGCTTCTGTCATGGGGATTTCATATTCAAACCACGGTGTCATCACCATACGGGGAGAGAGATCCTCATACTGTCCTACCGCACCCGGCACCATATATCCAACGCAGTCTATTAGCCGCATAGAAAATGATATTCCTTCGTCCAGCGAGACCTCTACGGCCTCCTCCGGCACGAATTTCGGTTCTGCCGTCATGATAGTGCGGCCGGAGCCGCTTTGCGGCAATTCATCCTTGGCGCGATCTCGGCGGTAAACATTGTCAATATGGGGAATGACTTGTGTTTCCATGAAACGCTTGATAAAAGTGGATTTGCCGGTGCGAACCGGCCCGACGACACCGATATAGACACTGTTACCCGTCCGCAGAGCCATGTCCTGATAGATTGATGTGGATTGATTCATGATATCAGCCTCCCGCTTCTTACAGCTTGTTACTCTAACTGTATGTACCATATTCCCATAATAGAAGAGGAAACTTTATCAGAAAATGATTGCAAAGAATTACGACAGCGTTGGATAATATAAATCAAACGCTGTCGTAATTCTTTATCTTGGTATTTTATCTAATTGACAAATCAACTCATTGTATCGATTGAATTGCCGCAAATTATAAGGGAACTTGGCTGCATAAGGCAATATATAAACATCTACAATATAGTCTTTTTCCAAATCAGTGCGACCATACTCCTTGTCACCGCAGGTGAATGTATAGTTGTCCACAAGACCGTCGCGGTTGTTCCCGTAGACGATATACACTGTACCGTCTACGTTGAATTCATTGCCTCCGCTGCCACTTCTATGCAGCGTATTACCTTCCCAAATATCCATACCAACATAGCGGTAGCACCCAAATTTACCGCGGGAAAAGATGGCGATACATTGATCCTGATACCCTTCGTAGCTCCGGTTATAGAGTATACAGGCCACGCCGTTTTCTTCCTCATAATACAGCGGTTTGATCACAGCGTCCTTCTGCTGCTCAATAACATATTCCAATACACCGTTTTCTGTTGCCGTGCAGGTACGCCAATTCTCACAATAGTTCTGATAGCGTATAAAAGACAATAAAACGACCATTACGATCAGCAGCGCCATGAATATGATCCAGCGCCTTGTTTGCTTCTTTTGCCGTTTCGCTTCCTCCTCAGAGATAGCAAGAAGCGTTTCCAGTGCAGGTGTTTTCTCGGGCTGTTCTGCCCTTTTGCAGGCGAGCAATTCTTCTACATTGACAGACAGTGCATTCGCTAACGGTTCCAGTAATGTAATATCGGGATAGCTGAGTCCTGTTTCCCATTTGCTTACCGCTTTGTTTGTTACATGCAGCTTATCTGCAAGTTCCTGCTGAGTCATTCCTGTCGCCTTGCGGTTGCTTGCAATAAAGTTGCCGAGTTCTTCTTTTGTCATGTTGATCACCTCGCCTTCAATTTACGAAAGTGTTGGCAGAAAGTCAATCCACCGGTAGTGGAATAAGACAGAATAATGCAAATAAGGACCGAGGTCAATGACTTCGGTCCTTATTATAATTCAAATGATCATCAGTCCTGCTGCCAGTTGTGCCAGACGTTCTGGACATCTTCGTTATCTTCCAGCATATCCAGTAGCTTATTCATGTTTTTCACATCGTCCTCGCCGGTCATGGTAATGTAGTTCTGGGGAACCATCTCGATCTCAGCGGAAACAAAAGTGTAACCCTTAGCTTCCAAGGCGGCAACCACTTCATTAAATGCCTCGGGAGCGGTAGTTACTTCAAACACGGGGCCGTCTGCCTCCATGTCATCGGCACCGGCATCCAGAGCGTCCATCATGACGGTCTCCTCGTCCAAATCCTCGTCCTCGTTATTGATAACGATAACACCCTTACGGTCAAAGGACCAGCTCACGCAGCCCTGAGCGCCCATACCCTTACCGTACTTATCAAAATAATGACGGACTTCGGGGGCAGTACGCTGACGGTTATCGGTCAGAGCTTCGACGATCACAGCCACGCCGCAGGGACCGTAGCCTTCATAAGTAACGGATTCGTAGTTGTCGGTGTTACCGGCACCCAGCGCCTTTTCGATGGTGCGCTTGATATTATCATTGGGCATATTGTTGGCCTTGGCCTTTGCCACCACGGTAGCCAGACTGGAGTTATAAGCGGGGTCACCGCTGCCGCCCTGCTTGACTGCTACAATGATTTCCTTCGCGATCTTAGTAAAGGCTGCGCTGCGCTTGGCATCGGCTGCGCCCTTGGTCTTTTGAATATTGTGCCACTTGGAATGTCCGGACATAGTATTTCTTCCCTTCTATTTGGTATATTCCGAAAAAATCAATTTATTATAGCATACGCATTTATTAAAAACAACCCGTTTTTACAGGAATTGTACGCTGTCATGATGCTTTTGTGATATAATCACCTGGATTGTCGGAAACTTCTCCTGTAAATGAGAGGCCAATATTTCACAAACCGGGTTTTCCGTTTCAAAATGGCCGGCATCAATCAGATTTAATCCTCGATCCATCGCATTTTGAAACTGGTTATATTTCACATCGGCTGTTACCAAGGTGTCGCAGCCGGCACGCAGTGCTGCTTCGGCTTCATCACCGCATGACCCGCCGCCTACTGCCACTTTACGAACCGTTTTTCCGCCGTTAACATAGCGCAGTCCCGGACAATGGAGCCGATCTTTCACAAAGGCGGCAAATTCATCAAGATTTTGCGGTGTCGTTTCACCGACGCGGAGCAACCCCCACTCTCTTCCCTGCTCGTCTGTGCCATGTGGGTCGATAACTGTTACATTCTGCAACAACAATACCTCTGCCAAACGGTCATTCACACCGCCGGGCGCATTGTCCAAATTGGTATGCGCATTGGCCGCAGCCATATCATGCTGAGCCAAAAATAAGATACTTTTACCAACCGGATCACGGTCGGTAACGGATAGCGTCGGACGAAAAATCAGCGGATGATGGGTGACAATCATGTCAGCACCCATCTCAGCCGCCTCGCGACATACGCTTAAAAAAGGATCCAATGCCACCAGTATTTTGCGGATTTCCTTCTCCTGACGACCGCATAGCAAACCCACATTGTCCCATTCCTCGGCATAATGACGCGGTGCCAGTTCATATAGTGCGCGTTCAATGTCTGCTGCTGTGGTCATTGCCATCGCCTTCTTTCCTGTTCCATTTCTTGCAGTAATGCCATCATTTCTTCCGCCTTCTGCCGATTACTGTCACCGTTGGAGCGGTTCATGCCATCAATCGCACGCTGTAAACGCCCGATATGCTGGGAAAGATATTCGCTATAAAGCGGATCATCAGATAAAGCAGCGCCGACACAGCGCTGTAAGGGTGTAAGTTTTGGCTGGCTTCCTGCCGTCATTTGCATCACAGGATAGAGAAAATCCTTATCCCGGACAAGTCGCTCTTTTACAAAGCGGTATCCGTTATCAACCAGCCAATCACGCAGCAGTTCGACTTTCGTCATGGGTTGCAGAAGTATGGTATAGCGGCCGGTTTTTGTCCACGGAGCACTTTCCAGAATGTGAATGATCGTTTCACCGCCCATACCGGCAATGACAATCGTATCCACCTCCTGCGGAGCAATGGCATCCAAACCGCTGCAAAGACGAAAATGGATACCGTCTGCACCGTATTCCTGTGCCGATTGTCTGGCATGCGTTAAGGGCTCTGAATGTATATCAGAGGCAATGGCAAAGGGAATTTTCCCCTGCTGTAACAGCCAAACGGGCAGATAACCGTGATCCGTGCCGATGTCCGCCAAACGGCTTCCGGCAGGTACCATGTCGGCTAACAGTTGTAATCTGGGCTGTAGTTGTAGTTGTTTTTGTTCCATATTCTCACCTGACCAGGCATAATCAGAACGCATACAGCTTTCGCCGTATGCGTTCTGCTGGCTTATCAACTTACTCGGCGCTTTTGTTGGCTTCTTCGTTGACGATTTCCAACAGCTTGTCAACATCAACGCCATGAACAGCGCAGGCCTCCTCAACGGTTTCACCGCGGGAAGAGGGACAACCCAAGCAATGCATACCGATGGACAGGAAGATAGGGGCGGTCTGAGGAGCGATGTCCAGAATATCACCGATAATCGTATCCTTGGTAATTTCAATCATGTCAATGACCTCCAATTCTGATTTCCTTTATAGTATACCCCAAAACAGCGATCGTTTCAACAGAAAGTTTCATAAAACGCTGAAAATGCACGATCATCGCAAAGAGTACTTGCTATCCGCCATAATATCCTGTATACTGTTTATGTAATTATAATTAGGAGGCAATCCTCTATGAATTTTTTTCAGTTTATTTTCTATGGTCTCATTGCTGTAGGAGCTATCTTGGTGATTGTGGTGACCATCTATCGTATTGATTGGGCGCGTCATCCTGAAAAGTATAAGAAATATGTGGAAGATGTAGAGAAAGAGGAATACTGGAAGAAAAAGAAGAATGATCAGAAAGCCGCTCTGAAGAAAGCCAAAGAAAAAGAAAAGGCACGCAAAAAGCAGCAGCGTCTGAACCAAGCCAACGAGATTCTCAGCAAGAGGAAAAAGAAAAAATAAGCGTTAGCACCTGCACCATCTCGGCGCAGGTGCTTTGTTTTTACTTGGTACGGCCAACCATCTGATCGGCAAACTCCCACAGGAAATCATGATCCGGCCATTTGACAACAGCTTCTTTTGCCTTGGCAGTGCACTGTTCTACCTCACGAGCGCAGCCCTCTAAGCCCTTGACATCTACAAATGTGATCTTGCCCTCTTCTTTATCCGAACCAATGGGCTTACCGAATACCGCTTCATCACCCATCACATCCAGCATATCGTCACGGATCTGGAACGCAAGTCCCAGTTGATCGGCAAACTCGATGGCCTGATGACGCATGGTGGCATTCATGTTCGAGGCCACGCAGCCAAGCTCCACTGCCCCGGAGATCATAACGCCGGTTTTCAGCCGATTAAGCATGGTCAACCCCTCTGCATTGTCCACATGGCACAGCGTATCCAACACCTGACCTGCCACCATGCCGTCAGCGCCGCAGGCGTTAACCAGTACGCGCATGGCTTCCACACGGTTTTCGGCACTCATACAGGGCGCTTCTGCAATCAAGCGGAATGCTTCCGGCTGCAGCGCATCGCCTGCCAACACGGCCAGTGTTTCGCCGTAAACCTTGTGATTTGTCGGCTTGCCGCGGCGCAGATCGTCATTGTCCATACAGGGCAGATCGTCATGGATCAGCGAATAGTTATGCACCAACTCCAACGCGCAGGCATACGGCAAAGCGAGATGCCAGTCGATACCGCCTAAACGGGCGAGCTCCAGCGTCAGTACCGGACGAATCCGTTTACCTCCGGCAAGAACGCTGTAACGCATGGACTCTTGCAATCTCCCATAGGGCTGATCGGTGAGAAAAAGGTTATTCAAATAGGATTCAATCGCCTCCTGATAGGCGGCATACTGTTCTTTGTAATCCATTTCGTCATTCCTCGCTTAAAAAATCAGATTCAACGGGTGCTCCGTCCGGCCCTTTCATCAGTTTCACAACCTGTTGCTCTGCCTGATCCAGCTCCTTGCGGCAAGCAGTAATCAGCTTGGTACCTTCTTCAAATAAATGCAGTGAATTGCTCAACTGTGCATCACCCTTTTCCAGTTGACGGACGATTTCTTCTAAGCGAACCATATTTTCTTCAAATGTTTTATTTGTTGCCATTAAAGTCACTCTCCTTTACCGTCTACGGTGCATTTCAGACTACCCTGTGCTAATTTTATGAAGATATTGTCACCTATTTGCACCTGCTCGCTCGAACGCAGTACGCTTCCCTTCCCATCTTGTGCCATTGCATAACCGCGCCCTAACACTTTCAAGGGGCTAAGTGCGTCCAACTTCGCGGTGAGCTGTGTAAAGCGGCGTATATCATTGTCTAAAAGACGCGCTGCTGCGTTGCCCATCTTTTGTTGTATAAAATCCAACTGCATACGCTTGTCCTGTATAAATGCCATGGGATCAGTCAGCACCCGTTTATTTTCCCATGAGCGCAGGCGTTGATTCTGGCGTTCCAGCAGATTACTCTCGCTCTGCACCAATCGCGTTTGTGTGTCTTGCAGATAGCGCAGCAATTCCACCATGTCCGGAACGGCGATTTCAGCCGCGTTAGATGGTGTGGAAGCGCGTCTGTCAGCCACAAAATCAGCAATAGTCACATCCGGTTCGTGTCCAACGGCAGAGATGACGGGAATTTCTGAAGCATAGATTGCTCGAGCGACTCGTTCATCATTAAATGCCCACAGGTCTTCAATAGAGCCGCCGCCGCGACCTGTAATCAAAACATCCGCCAGTTTCCAGCGGTTGGCATAGCGAATCGCACCTGCGATTTCCGGGGGTGCTTCCACGCCTTGAACGCGCACCGGAAGAAGCAGAACCTTGGCAACGGGATAGCGGTGACGTAAAATACGTATCATATCATGGACTGCTGCACCGGCAGAGGATGTTACAATGGCAATACGACGAGGATATGGTGGCAGCGGTTTTTTATGGGCTTCATCAAACAATCCCTCTTGATACAGCTTTTCCTTTAACTGCTCAAAAGCCACATAAAGGTCACCAATGCCGTCGGCATTCATCTGCGTACAGTAAAGCTGATAGGCACCGTCACGGGGATACACGCTGATGCGACCGAATACGACCACCTTCATACCGCTTTCCGGACGAAACGGGAGCTTACCTGCTGCACCGCGAAACATGACGCAGCGCAGCGCGCATTCGCCGTCTTTGAGAGTAAAGTAATGATGTCCTGACGGATAAATTTTATAGTTTGACAGCTCACCGCGAATGAATAGTCCGTTAAGCATCGGGGTATTGTCTATGAGTTGTTTGATGTATCCGTTGACCTCTGTTACACTGAAAATATGCTGATTCTCCACGCTTTCACCTCCTACGGTAAAATCGGAAAACAGGCAGAGCCGAAACGCTCTGCCTGTGTATTATGATTCTTTCATCTCTTCGCGCAGGAAGCTTCCCAAAATGCCGTTCATGAATTTCACGGTTTCGGGTGCTTCGTATTTTTTGGCAATTTCAACGGCCTCGTTGATGGAAACGCTATGGGGAATGTCCGGCATATACATCATCTCAAACATGGCAACGCGCATGATGGCGGAAGCCACCAGAGAGATGCGATCAAACCGCCAGCCCTTTGCATAGCGCTCGATGTAAGTATCCAATTCTGCGGCGTGTTCCGACACACCGGAAACCAGGCGGCGAATGTATCGATCCTGCTTTTCGTTAGGAAGTGTGGCGTAGATGTCGCACTCCGGTGCCAGATCATCAAAGGATTCACCGGAGAGATGCAGATCCAAAAATGCATCAATCGGCAGATCGGTAAAGCTCAACTCATACGCCAAATGGGTGGCAATTTCCCGTGCTGTGTTGCGTGTCATATCTTTTTAGTTCCTTTTCTCTGTAAATCCTTAGTTAAAGCTGATACCGCCTACATGAACATTGACGGCATTGACCTGAAAGCCCGTCATACCTTCCAAAGCGGCGTAAACGGTCTGTTGTACCTTCTTCGCCACATCGGCAATCGCACAGCCGTAACGAATCACGATAAACAGGTTCACCACAATGCCCTCACCGTCCATTTCCACACGGACACCTTTGCCGGACATTTTTTTGCCGCTCATAAAGTCGGGTAAATTACTGGTGAGTAAGCTGCTCACGCCATCCACTTCCTGCGAGGCGCTGATGGCAATGGAAGCCACTACATCTTCGGAAATCTGAATGGCGCCCATACTCTCCTGATGGGTCATATATTCTTTATTATCAGCCATAAAACCGTATCTCGCTTTCATTTTAATTCCAATTAAAGCAAGTATACCATTTTTATGAACAAAATACAACTATTAATTTGATTCCATGATTTTGATTTGTTCGGCCGTATAATCCGTTTCACTGATGACAATATCTTTAATCTTGGCTACATCTGTGGTATCCAGTCCGTCGGCATCGGATACCACCACGCTGATACTGTCATCTCCCATAAATGCAACACAATCGGCATAACCCTTTGCAGTGACCAAGCTCTCGATCTGCGATTCGGCTACCGTGTATGCTGCCAGAACCTGCAACGTTTCCGATGCTTCGTTCAGTACATCTTCTGCCGCATTTTTATCGACTTCGGCATCCTTCAACATACTGATGGCGTTATCACGGGCCTGTTTACGGCTCAATCTTGCCGTAGAAAAATAATCATCTTCTGTTACGGGCTTGGATGCATTCTGTGTATCGTCCTGCGCATTTACCAGCGTCGATTCTCCTAATACTTTAGACGAATCGGCTACATTTCCGGCATAGCGCCAGTTAAGGTAGACCGCCGCGCAGACAAACAGCAACACCGTTGCTACTACCGCTCTTTTTTTCCATACCTGTTTCATTTACCTGTTCCTCCTATTATGAATTCCATTTGACAACTGATATTTTGTCTGCACTCAGTCCGGTTAACGCTGCCACGGCCTCTGTCACAGCCAAGCGAACAGACGATTGTCCTGCACCTTGACAGACGATGACCGCGCCCTGATATGTCGGATAAATCTGATTGGTCACCACGACCTCCTGGCTGCCGCTTCCCCGATTAACGGTAACTGTTTCGCTGTCGTACTTCGTGTCGTTTTCCTTATCGGATCGGCTGATGTCTTCTGCCAGATGAAGCTGTGATCCGCTTTTCAGGGTCAGCATAACGCGAATTTTCCCAACTCCCTGAATATGCGAAAGAACATCTGTCATTTTTTCTTCCATCTCCTTCAGCGAAAATGTTTCCTCTGTGCCGGTTGTTTCTTTTTTTGTTGTCTGTGTTTTTTTGCCGCTGGGCAGCATCATAAGAAGCACACCTGCTAAGATAATAAACACCACAAATTTATACTTTTTCCATAGTGCGGCTATGTCGATTTTCTTCATGTATCACCTCAATTACTTCCCTGCCAATGCTGATTTTCAGCCGGAATATCCAATTCTTTTGCAATGCAGCGGGCTAAGACTGCGTTCCAATCCGTATCCAGTGTCACTTCATCCGGACAAGGTACACCGTCACGCAGTCGTGCGGTAACGATCGGATGACAGTCGATTCCCAGTTCCGATCCTTTGTCCGATATATATGCAGCGGTTTCTTCTTCTATGATTGCACACAGTTCCTCTTGGTGATCTTCTTTATAAACGGCAATCTGTTCGTCAATTTGTGCAGAAATATCTTGATATTGCAGCTTCCAGCTGCTCGGATCAAATTGCAGCAGCGGATGCAAAATAACGATCATCAAAACCAATCCGCCAGTAAATTGTGCAATGGAGCGCATTGTTCCCTTCGGAACAAGTGCATATACCATGGATACAATCAAGGCAGCAGACATAATGCCCAAAAGCCAGGTGCGAAACCATTCCATTAACTCATCACCACCGATACAGAAGAAGCAATCGAAATTAACAGCAGTAAGGCACCGGTGCCAACCATGCCCAGTACCAAGCCAAATGCCGACCCTAAAGCGTCAATTAAATTGACCAAAGACTCCGATCCCACTGTTCCGCTGAAAAAAGCGGTTAGTTTATACAGTAAATATTGCACAGCCAACCGCAAAAACGGCACAAGACAGATGGCAAGCACAGCCAACATACCGAAGATGCCGATGCTGTTTTTCAACACACCGGCCCCAGCCAATACGGTACCTGTGGCATCAGAGATGATACCTCCTACTACCGGTACTGCCGTAGATATGGCAGAGCGCGTCAACTGAGCACTAAGTGCGTCGGCAGATCCTGTTATGCCGCCGGAGATTGTTAAATATCCTGTAAACAGCGCCAGAGAACCGGTCAGAATCCAAGAAACGGCTTTTCGTAACCCCTCCGCCATTTTTTTCAGTCTTGCGTGTGGCAGCATAGCGTCCATGGCGGCGACGGCAATATAGCAATATACCATGGGCAATAGAACATTGTGAATCAGCGTGATCAAAAGATTGGTAAAGAATACAGTGGATACTTGCTTCACGCCTGCCGAGATCATACCGCCGCTGGCTGCCACAGCCGCCGCAAGGGTTGGCAGCAATGCTTTGGCTAAAATATCAAGCTGTTCTACGGTATCAATGCCTAAGCCAATTAACGAGCGCATATTTCCTGCAGCGATAAGTGTAATGGCAAAAGCGCCTGCCATGGGTACATAGTTGGGGCTTGTCTCATTTCCGGCAGCCCGAAAGCAATCATCTGCCATACCGCACAGGAGTACCACGCCTAAAATAAGTACCACACCACCCACGCTGTCTTTTACTGTTGACAAAAAGAAATCGCATACCGCGTTCCATAGCAGACTCAATCCCTGAGTCAGCGTTTTGTGGTCAAAGTTCTCTGTATCGAGTTCATCCAGCAAATCTTCGGCTTCATTTGGCAGGGTGTCCATAATCTCTTCCGATACAGGCAAAGCATCTGCTCTGACGGTGAGCATTGCCAACAACAATGCAATGATAATCCATTTTCTTCCTCTCATATCAGTGACCGTAACATTTCCCATACCGCTTGAAACAGCGGTATGCACACAAGGATGGCACCGAAAGCCCCTGTTATTTCCACAAGGGAAGCCATTGCATTCTCATCTGCGTCCTTACATAACTCTGTTCCGACTCGCGTAGTCAGCGCAATACCCACTGTTTTCAAAAGTGGCGAAAAAATATCTGAGGATAATCCACCCCAAGTGACCAACTCGTCAAAGAACACATATATTCCCTCTAACCCCTGCATTACCACAGTCAATACAGCAACGCAAGCAGCTACGGCGAGAAGCATTGCTAATTCAGGATTGCTTTTTTTAAGCAGAACTGCCAGTAAGGCGGCTACCAGGCAGATCGCCGTTACTTTTACAATGAGTTCCATTGTTATAATCCAAATAAAGATTTAACCAGATCAAACAGATCACTGATTTTTTGCAGCAGCATCATCATGACCACAACCAAACCCGCCAGTGTAGTCATCATGGCCTGTTCTTCGCGTCCGCTGCGTATCAACAACTGATTCAGCACAGCCACGAGAATGCCTATTGCCGCTATCTTAAAAATCAGATCCACATCCATGATTCATGATCCTTTCCTGTGTGATATTCACAGCAAGATGATGATAAGCAATCCTGTGGCTGAACCAATAGCTGCCACAAGCAGCTTTTCTTCGCTGTGTTGTTGTTCCTTTTGCTGTCCATAAACGACGGTTAATGCTTGCGTCATACATTGCAGATTCCCCAGCAAGTGGTTTTCATCGCCTTCCCATTCCATTTGTAATAACACAGCTTTCGTATCCTCTGGAAGTGTCTGGAATGCGTTTTCCCATGCCGATTGTAAAGTAAATCCACTTTCCAATAATTGTGCAATTTTTTTAAAATAGATGCCGCAATGTTTACGAGATTCTTGCTCCTTTATACAAATCGGTAAAACTTGCCCTTTCCATCGAATCGAAGATTCTATCGCCCGCATTGCTGTAATCAACGATTGCTGCAGCGACAATTCCTGCTGTTTCTTCCGCACTTGACCTATAATAAGGTATACGCTTCCCACTAAAATACATATCACGCCAATTGCCTTGCTCACAGCGATTCCACCGTATATTGCCGGTTTTGGCCTATGGTAATGATGTTGGAAAAAACATTTGATCTCAGCAGTCTGGCGTATAATGGCTTGCGCCGCAGTTCCTGCTTATCTGCGGCGTGAATGGTGGCAAGAAATTGTACGCCGCAATTTGCGGCAGACAGAATGGCGCGAATATCTTCCTCCGCAGTAATCTCATCTACGGCGATAATTTGCGGATTGACACTTCGCACTAAAATCGGTATACCGATTGATTTCGGGCAGGCATCCAACACATCAGTATGTGTTCCGATTGACATTTGCGGTAATCCCTGATACATTACGGCGATCTCACTGCGTTCATCGACCACCGCTACGCGCTGAGGCGGATATGAATCGGTTCCATCCGATAAATGCCGGATCAAATCTCTTAAAAGCGTCGTTTTACCTGCTCCGGGAGGCGCCACAATCAATGTACTGAAAAATAAACCGTCCTTGATCAGTTCCGGAAAAATCCCGTCACAAACTCCTGTGACTTCTCTTGCGATGCGAATGGTGATCGACGAAATATCTCGCATATTGACATTGCATCCATTCTTAATGACCGCCGTGCCGCAAATACCCAGACGAAAACCGCCTTTGGCGGTGATAAAGCCGCGGCTGATACTCTCTGCCACAGCATAGCGTGAATAGCCGGTGACCGTATCGCAGATCTGTTCCAAATCATTCGGCATGACGACAGTGCTCATGTCTGATACCGGATAGATTTCTCCCGATGGCAGCAGCACAGTGATTGGTTGTCCGGCACGCAAACGCAGTTCTTCCGCAATGCCTTGTTGTTCTTCCGGTAATTGCAGCGCCAAACGCTGCCAACGCGATGGCAGCAAAGACGCCGCTGAATGATAGCGTTCTATTGCATATCCCTTGTCCACGAACCCTCACCTTTCCTTTTCCAGATACTCACATATATGAAACCTTGTCCTATTGTATGACAGAAAAAAGCTGCGGAACGTTATCGCTCCACAGCTTTTTGTATCTATTTGTGTAGTTTTATCTGTAAGGGAATATTGCTTTACATCACTTGCCATAAAGAGATTCAATAAGATTTGCATACACTTTCTCAGGATTTTGGCGGAATCGCACAGCCAGATCCTTTGCCATCTCTTCTGTTGCTACCATCAGTTGCAGCTTCATGACATTATCCACATCGTCATTCAGCGATAGCTCTACTGTATAGGTGCCGTTATCACGGGGCAACACTTTACTCAGAATTTGTGCGCGACGCTTTAGTTCTTTGTTGTAGGCCGCAATATTTTTCTCTGCGTGCATTCTGACAGAATATGGAATACTGGATTCGCATATCTCGCTGTTTTTCAAACCTTTCTGCGTGATGCTGTATCTGTTATCCTCTGTCATACACAAATGCTCGGTCTTTACCAGATCGGCAAGACAGACAGAAAAGTCAAAATAGTCGATACCGCCATCACACATGGTCAGCTCCTGCATACCTTCCATCGGCAGAGGCTCGATCACTCTGGCAGCGATATAAAGAATTAAAAATTTAATGTCGAGTTTATCTCGGATAAAGCCGTTAGCCATATGCAATCACCTCTTTTATAGCTTATTCATTATAAATAATTTTTCGCATTTTGTACAGGGTCAAATGCGATTTTTTTCAGCGGAAGGTTTTTGACACGGACTGTATTCCAACCGAAGGAGCTATCACTTTTCTTCCTCTATGGCATAGACTGGATTGAAAGAAGATTTCTTTCAGTACTTAATAGGAGGTCATACTATGCCTGAGGCAACCATGCCGGGTCCGATCAGTGATTTGAGTGCTGTTCGTGAATCCGTTTGTATCCATACAAAAAAGATATTTGATAGCTGCAGGGATAAGGATTGACCACGATATAACATTATAGATAAAAGAAAGCTGTGTCCAAATTGGACACAGCTTTCTATGTATCAGCCGGCAATCAGTTTCGGCCAAGTCTTGGCGCCGGTCACGCCGTCTACCGCCTTACTTCTTTCCTTCGACGATAATTCCATCGAATCCAGCGACCTTCAGCTTCTTCTGCATGGCTTCTGCGTTGGCCTTTACAGCATACGCGCCGACCTGTACACGGTAGATTGTACTGCCGGTGGCGGCTGGCGCAGAAGTGGGCTTTGGAGCGGCAGGCGCAACAAACTTCACGCCAAGGTAATTGCAAATGCCTTGTGCAATCTTCTCGCCGATGTTTGTGGTGTTCTCAATGATCCACTTCGCCACGGACGGCACATCGTGAAAGTCCACCTCGATGTATGCGGTAGGAGCGGACGGAACACGAACCTCATACAGTTCGTCGCCGTTAGCGGTAATGCTTTCAGATGTACCTGGAGTAAACGGTGCCAGCACATTGTAGATAGCGCGGCAAGCCTTGTAACCGTTGCCAGTCTTGTTGTAGCAGAACATCCTTGTGCCACTCACCTTGCCATTGCAAGCATTTGTGTGGATGGGAACATGGAGATCTGCTTTGAACGCATCAGATTCTTTGCACTTCTGCTGCATGGACGGCATATGCCCCACCATGACCTCTACGCCGGACCGCACCAATGCTACACGACACGCTTCGGCAATCTTACCGCACTGTACCGCCTCATTGGTATTGCCGTATGCGTAGCGGTTCTCCGTCTGGTTGGACGGGGACAGATAAACTTTCTTCTTTGTCATAGTTTATTCCACCTCTTCTCTTTCGTACATTTCTGCTTCGTTCTGCTGTGCCTCAAGCATGGCTTCGAGCGAGATCTTCTTAGCTCTCAGTTCCTCCAATTCCGCCATGATGCTTGATGCGTTATTATCGACGTAACCGGTCAGTTGTTTGTAGATCTGATGGCAGCCGACAGAGCCCAGGCCGGACACAATGCCGACTGCGACGGCCGTAAAGTAGTCGTTTGCCGGGAAATCAGGCATACCGCCGATCATGGCCAGCACACCGCACACGCCGCCGGCCACGCCGCAGATCACAGGGATCCACTTGTTATTGATGCCGGTTGCCTTTACGATCAGACCGATCATAAAGCAGATGATTACGATTGCCGCTACACCGGCAATGCCCAGAATGTTGATAGTTTCCATTGGGTCCTCACTTTCTCCCACTGTTACCCGTGGGCGGTTATTTATTTTTGTTTGCGCCCAAAATCGCCGCAAAAGCAAAGCCAAATGCAGCGCTTGCGGGGATGATTAGAATTAGCCAGATAGGATTCATGTCAATGCGCCTCCATCAGAAACTGTATTTTAAGTGTCGCTCAAGCCTTTCTCTGGCTCTCCGAAGTGTTCTCGAAACGCTAGATTTACTGACACCGTATTTTAAGGCAATATCCGTAACGCGCATCCCCCTAAAGTAAATATCGATCAAGTAGTCTCTCTGTGTCGGCGTCAATTCGTTCAGGATGATTTTTTTGAGGTTTCTCGTGATACGCTTTAATTGTTCGTCGTTGGTCTCCGCATTTTCCGCTCTCCAAAGTTCCATAGACGCGAGCCTTTCTTCCAGTGGGATTCCGTAGCTCGGCTTTGCATAACGGCCGTGTGTAGCCATTTTCTTTTTTCACTCCTCCCGTATAATAACAACAAAGGTGATGACCGATTTCACGGCAGTCCTTTGCCATCACGTCCACAATGGCTGCATCACCAGGCAGGCCCAATAATCGGTATTCTTTTGCTTTTAGACTGAGTTCCTTTGCCTTTTCTAGATACTCCAATCCCATATCATATAATTTCATAGCATTTTCAGTCAGTCAGGTTGTCGGTTTCTCGGGTGCCTCGTGTTGATCCTCCTCGGGTTTAATAATTTTCCCGAGGACATACAGCGTCCAGCTTTCTCCGGCGGAAATTTTCTCTTTTTGGGGATAGTTGAATTTCTTTTGATATTCCCCATTATCGTCAAGTTCCCAAGTGATAACGTGCGAACTTGTTAGGGGCCAAATGTCAGCGTTTTGAGGCGCCAAGATGCTGACATCTCCTGTATCTGCCGTTGTCAAATGGACACAGCACTTGAGCTCTGAGGTATCTGCCGGAAATTTGATCTTCAGGTTTGAAACATTGGTGAGTTCATAATTGGCACTTTGGAGCGTAATTACTGTTGGCGCAGACAGTTCAATGCTGGGAAGCGCGCTATCAACTCGAAAGAGTTCGTCGTAGAAGTATACAAGGTTTTCCGATGCGGCGGTGAGACTTTTAACCGTCTTTAATGCCTGCGTATACTGCAAGGTGATCGTAGTGTCATCTTCTTCAAAGCCATCCGGGACTACGATATGATCATCGTCAACAGTCGGATATGTCCCATTAACGATCAGCTTATAGCCGTATGCAGTATAGTCAGATGTAAATATGTCTGTTCTTCCAACTCTGAGCGGATACTCCGGATGCATCAACTTCCCGTTATCGACCAGTGCAAACTGCGTGATAATTCCGTCTTTATCCGCGATATACGATTTAACGCATCCTCCATTTCCGTCAGGGATATAAACATACTGATCAGAATCTGCTGCAAGATCATGACGTATAACGGCCTCTACCGTACCGTCTCTGAATAATATCATCCACTTCTGATTGCACTGAAACACAGGAACATCGCCAACATATTCTGACGCAGGGATAGCAATTCTCATGCCGCTGTCCGCGGCGGTCTCCATAATCGCAACGCATCTGAAGTCGCCTGTAGGGTAGTCAAACCGCAGATCGCTTACGCTCGTCAGATTAAATATAGCGTTGTCCTGCAGGGTAATGGTGGATGGTGCGTCAAGTGTGATGATCTGCGGATTCGTCCTGACATTCGAAAGGGTTTCCGCAAATTCGGTGCTCGTTCCTTCATAGCCTGCTTCACGCGCCATCTCGTAGGCGCTCTTTCCGTCTTTACCGTCAAAGTAGTCTACACCTTTTATAGGAGTGTATCCGGCAGGGCCACGCTCGCCGGTATCGCCCTTGTCACCCTTCGGACCGACAGGGCCTGTAGCTCCGGTTGCGCCAGTGTCGCCCTTGGGACCTTGAGGGCCAGTATCACCGGTGTCGCCTTTGTCGCCTTTGGCTCCGGGGACACCCTGAATACCTTGTGGCCCCTGCGGTCCGGTCTCACCAGTATCCCCCTTAGGACCTGCGGGACCTGTTGCCCCGGTATCACCCTTAGGACCGGCAGGGCCTTGAGGTCCTTGAGG
>JAUMWJ010000029.1 GCA_030529655.1 Eubacteriales bacterium | reverse complement strand
GACCGGCCTCAGTCAAATGTTTTTTCACCAAAGCGTGAACCATAGAGCGACTGATTCGCTTATTTTGCGACGAAAGAAACAATGCATTTTGATCTGTACCGGAGATAGGGCGCCTGATGGCTAAATACTGTTCCAACGCATCCTTGCAGGCCTGATTTAGATAAACAATTCGCACTTTATTACCTTTTCCCAGAACACGCAGGGCGTCACCTTGTACGTCGCTGATATTTAATCCGATAAGTTCAGAAATTCGCAGTCCGCAATTAAGAAAAAACGTCAAAATGCAGTAATCCCGTTCTCGATTTTGACCGTCCACAGCGTCCAGCAGGGAAAGGGACTCGTCCAGCGTCAGATAATGAGGCAAAGATTTCTTCTGCTTTGGCGTATCAATGTCCTTGCAGGGATTTTCCTCCAAAAGGTGAACCTTATTACATAAATAGTTAAAAAACGATCGAATTGCCGCCAATTTTCGTGCTCTGGAAGAGGCGCTTAACCCTTTGTTAGAATTTTCACTATGTTGGTAAATGAGACGTTCACGGCTCAAATACGTCATATATCCGTATATATCCGTCAGTGTAATAGTAGAAATAAACGCCAAATCAATGTCCTTGACACTGATTTCATCCAGTTTTTTACCGCAAAGCACCGGATCACGGATTTGCTTCAAATAACGGAAAAAATTACGAAGATCCAAGTAGTATTCATCGACTGTACGCTGCGAATGCGCCTTGATCGTTTCATGATAAGACAAAAAATCAATCAAAATCGGCGGCGAATCTAAACGATAATTGTAAGACATAGTCAATCCACCTTTAATCGAATAACGGGCATTTCAATGGTCATTTCACGGGCAGGATACATACAGGCTAATTGTGCTGATCGAGTACCGTCCGGAAGTATGACATTGATTTTACATCTGCCGCAAGTGCCGTGTCCATGGCACGGCGTTAAAAAGTGCAAAACCCTTTGCAGTGACACAGCGGTCATTTCGCCATCTTCAAACGGTATCATGACGGTCTGCCGTCCGTTGGTTACAGTCATATGTGGCATAGCCGATTCTCCTAAAATACAATAGATTACAAATTCCCCTCCATCAAATTGAACAAAATTTTTATTTTGTTCAATCATTGGTATGGAATGAAAAGCTGCTTCCTTTTCAGATGTATGATTCGATACATGATGTATCCGATAAAAATGCCGATCATATTTAGAATCAGATCATCGATATCGCAGCTGCCACGCAGCGTAATGATCTGCAACAACTCGACGCAAACGATCGTAATGATGCCAAATAGCATGACCTTCCAGAATTTCCGCAAGCGCTTAAATAGATACGGCAGAAAAATACCATATGGAATAAACAATACGATGTTGCCGAATAGATTGTACGCAGCAACGCTCCGTAAATAGGCGTCCTCCCTGTTTTCCAGCACATACAGATATGCGGAAATGGTTTTTAGTGGTCGGAGATTGACCAGCGTATTATATACATCGTCAATATTTCCGTCAAATTGATATTGCCTTCTCCCGAACAAAAGCCACAGCATAGCAATACAACAATAAATATGAAATAATAAATACCTTCTGATGCCTTATTTCTCTGATTTGACATAGATACTTCCCTTTTTGCCAGTGAATTCGATTTTCTATTTCCTATTATACACTTTGTCAGAGATAAAACAAGCAAATATTTTGTTCAACCTAAAGTTACAAGAATATAACAAAAAAGTCCTCATTAAGCTTATTATCGCTTAATGAGGACTTTTTTTATGCAAATTTCTTATGCCTTCAGGCAACGCAGAACTGCCAGAAGAATGGAATTATATTTGCTATCGGGCGTATCAGCGCGGCTGGTGATGATGACAGGGCAAGAAGCACCGCAGATGCTGGATGCCATGGTTTTTCCGGCAATATAAGTGATGGACTTATACAGCACATTGCCCACTTCGATCACGGGTACCAGCAGAATATCTGCCTGGCCTGCCACAGGATTCTGAATGGACTTGTGCTTAACGGACTCCATGGAAATCGCACCATCCAAAGCCAAAGGACCGGAGACAATGCAGCCGGGAATGCCGCGATTGGCGATCTCTGTGGCAGAAACAGTAGAAGGCATCTTCTCATTATAGGTTTCCACAGCGGACAGGACAGCAACCTTGGGGCAATCAATGCCCAGCGCGTTGGCGACAGGCAGAGCGTTCTCCACAATGCCGATTTGCGTTTCGACATCGGGCGCAATGTTGATAGCCGCGTCAGTTATCATCATAAAGCGATCTTCATACTCAAAAATACCCACCTGGCTGACCAGACGACGACCACCCTCGGGAATCAGACCGGTTTCGCGGTTCAAAATTGCCTTAGCAAAGCTGGAGGTTTGCAAAATACCCTTCATAGGAATATCAGCCTTACCCTCGCGGACCAGCTTCACGGCGATCTTAGCTGCTTCCAATTCTTCGCCGTCAAAATGGATGATCTCATAATCCTTTTCATCCTCACCCATTTCATGGAGCATATCAATAATCATGTCCTGCTTGCCAATCAGCGTACCATCCACAACGCCCTTACGCTTGGCGTTAACAACAGCAGACAGCGCAGGCTCATCATGAGCATTGGCCAGAGCAATGCGTTTTTTGGTATTTTGAGCAAGTACAAATGCTTCCAGTTCTTTAAAATTAGCGAACATCATAACTACCTCCGAATGTATATTTCATACGGTCAAAGTTTCGAGTTTTCAAATCGAACATAGTAATTATACTCTCACTTTAAAACAAAAACAACTAAAAATGTAAAAATATTCTTCTTTTCTCTATTCTACAGTGAAACAATGAAAAATAACGCGCCGATTGAGGCGCGTTATTTTATCGTATATCAATTTATTGCAAAGAATCAGCCGTTCTCTCTCATCTTAGCGAAGCATTCGCTGCAGAATACGGGGCGATCAGACTTGGGTTCAAAAGGAACCTTAGCTTCGCCGCCGCAGCGAGCGCAAACAGCAGTGAAATACTCACGAGGACCGCGGGCGGCGTTCTTGCGCGCATCACGGCAGGCCTTGCAGCGCTGGGGCTCGTTCTGGAATCCACGCTCAGCATAGAACTCCTGCTCACCGGCAGTAAACACGAACTCGTTGCCGCATTCTTTGCAAACTAAAGTCTTATCTTCGTACATGATTTTACCCTCTCTTTGAGAAAAATATATTGCGTTCAGCCGTTGCTGATATCGCCCAAATTAAGTTGCCGCGCGATCTTGCGGCGTATACGCTGCACAGCATTGTCCACCGATTTGGGGGACTTGCCCACAGTTTCTGCAATCTCACGGTAAGTGAGGCCGTCTAAATAATACCCTAAAATCTTTACCTCTAATTCGGATAACTGTTTGCGGGCGTTCTCCAACAGACTGACTGCTTTTTCAGTGTCAATCAATGTTACCTCAGGATCCACCTGAGCAAAAGAAGAATTGGTGTCAAAGAATGAGGGATTCAAGGGAACCGATTGGTTCAGTGGCAAATGTTTTCCTGAGGAAGCCGCCTTGATGACGGTATACAGGCGATGACGAATACATGTTTCCGCAAAAGAGTGAAAAGCAACTTCATAGTCAACATCATATTCGCGCATGGCTTTGATCAATCCGAACATACCTTCCTGCAAAAGATCCTCGCTATCGCCTCCTGCAAGGAAATATGGGCGGGCACAAGAACGAACTAACCGATGGTAGCGTGAAGCCAATACTTCTTCTGCCGTCCGATTACCTGCTTGCAAATGCATACACAGATCTTCATCATTCAGTTGCTCCAAATGGGAATAATTTACTCCATAACCATTTGCCATTGTTTATTATACCTTTTTACTAAATAATTTGTCAAGCAATTCCCGAAAGTTTGTCAATAATGTGCGTTATTTTACATCTTTTTTATGTATTCAGCCAAGTCTGACGCAACTTGAAGCGCGATTTCATCTGTTTTTGCCTCAACCATCACACGAATCAGGGCCTCTGTTCCGGAGGGACGAATCAATACGCGACCTTCGCCACGCAATGCCTCTTCCCTTTCCTTCACACGCTGCCACAGCGATTCATTCGCCATAATGCGTTCTTTTTCGCCGGGCGTATGGGGCAGCTCCACATTGATCAATTCCTGTGGATACTGCGCGCAGCAACCAGCCAACTCTGAAGCCTTCATACCGGATTCTTTCAATGCCTGCAAAAATTGCAGCGCTGTCAGTTCGCCATCACCGGTGGTGGCATAGGCACGGAAAATGGTATGACCGGACTGTTCGCCACCAATGTCATAACCACACTCCAGCATTTTCTCCAACACATGGCGGTCGCCCACTGCCGTGCAAATCAGATCCAGACCGTATTTCCGACAGAATTCATGCAAGCCCAGATTAGACATCACCGTGGCAACAATGGCATTACCGCTGAGCTTGCCTTTACGCTTCATGCTCGTGGCACATACGGCCAGAACTTTATCACCGTCGATGGTATTACCCTTCTCATCTATCAGCAGGCAGCGGTCAGCATCGCCGTCAAAGGCAATGCCCAGATCATAGCCGCCGATGACAACACCCTTAGCCAGTGATTCCAAATGTGTAGAGCCGCAGCCGTTGTTTATATTGGTTCCGTCAGGCGTCATATGGATAAAGTCAGCCTTCAAAGGCAGCATGCCGAATAGCTGCGGTGCTGTGGCCGATGCAGCACCATTGGCGCAATCCACCAAAACGCGCAAACCGGTCAGATCACAGTCGATAGACGAATACAGATGATGAATGTAATCCTTCTTCATCTGACGCATACCGTGATAACGCTTACCAATCTCACCATGGGTTTTAATATCCATGGGCGCATTCGTGAGAATCAACTGTTCCACGCGCTCTTCCATCTCATCAGAGAGCTTATAACCCCGTGCGTTGAACACTTTAATGCCATTATATTCATACGGATTATGAGACGCCGAAATCACGATGCCGGCATCTGCTTTCTCCTGTACCGTCAAAAATGCCACAGCAGGCGTAGGAATGGTGCCAAAAGGCATTACATCGCCGCCCACAGAGCAAATTCCCGCCATCAGAGCCGATTCCAACATATCCGAGGAAATGCGCGTATCCTTACCGATTGTAATAATGGGCTTATGCCCCAATTCTTCTGTCAAAACCGTCGTAACTGCCT
Source organism: Eubacteriales bacterium (assembly GCA_030529655.1). GTDB lineage: Bacteria > Bacillota > Clostridia > Oscillospirales > Oscillospiraceae > Vescimonas. Next base: position 21,434 of record JAUMWJ010000029.1, on the reverse strand, counting down.
GACCAACACGATAAGCAAGCTCCACCGTCAAAGTGTTCCCAACAACACCACGGATACCGTCTGTACCAAATAATTTGCCCATGTGTCTATCTCCCATCTCAAATTTCTAACTGCTCCTGCCCCATATAATCTATGTGCAGGTGTTCATACGCCTTGCGCGTCACACAGCGTCCGCGTGGTGTACGAGTCAGGAAGCCGATCTGCATGAGATACGGCTCGTATACATCCTCCAAAGTCACTGATTCTTCGCCGATCGTGGCTGCCAGCGTATCCAGCCCAACCGGACCGCCGCCATAATTTTCAATAATGGCGCGTAACATACGGCGATCGACCTGATCCAAACCAAGATAGTCTACTTCTAACGCCAAAAGCGCCTTATCTGCTACCTCTTTCGTAATGACACCATCTGCCACCACCTGCGCGAAATCACGCACACGACGCAGCATACGGTTGGCAATACGAGGTGTGCCGCGACTGCGCCGAGCGATTTCCATGGCACCGGCTGTATCAATAGGTACATCCAGAATACCTGCACTGCGCTTCACGATCTGCGCCAATTCTTCCGGCGTATACAGCTCCAAGCGCAATGTGACGCCAAATCGGTCACGCAGCGGCGCGGACAGCGAGCCAGCTCGGGTCGTTGCACCAATCAAGGTAAACTTCGGTAAGTCCAGTCGAATAGAATTGGCTGACGGACCCTTACCGATGATGATGTCAATGGCATAATCCTCCATGGCAGGGTATAGAATCTCCTCCACAGAACGATTCAAACGATGGATCTCGTCTACAAATAATATGTCATTTTCGTTGAGATTTGTCAGCAAAGCCGCCAGATCGCCCGGTTTTTCAATCGCCGGACCGGATGTAATGCGGATATTGACGCCCATTTCTGCAGCAATAATGCCCGCCAGCGTTGTTTTGCCCAGTCCCGGAGGGCCATGCAGCAACACATGATCCAACGACTCTGTACGGCGACGCGCCGCTTCAATAAAAATGGACAGATTCTGCTTTGCCTTTTCCTGTCCGATATATTCTTTTAGTGTGTGCGGTCGCAAAGAAACCTCTGTCGTGTCCTCGCTTAGAAAGGTCTTCGCCACGATGGGTTCTTCATAAATATCTGTTCCGAAATCTATACTCAAAAAATCACTTCCTCACCGAAATGTAGCAATCAGCGCACCATTTTCTTCAGTGCCTGACGAATGATCTCCTCCAATGGCAGGGTATCCATGTCAATGCCTTTCAGTGCTACGGAAATATCCTGTGAAGTGTATCCCAACACCGCCAATGCAGCCGATGCTTCGTTTACCTTGCTGTTTTGTGTAATGACAGGCATTTGACTGCCGCCCACTTCAAAAGTGCCACTCGTCTGCTGCTTCGCCAGTTTGTCTTTCAGTTCCAGAATAATACGCTGTGCTATTTTTTTACCAATGCCCGGTGCGGCGGTCAGTGCTTTCTCGTCACCCATTACCACGGACATCGCTAAATTGCCGGGTGTCGTGGATGATAGGATGGACAGTGCGGCCTTAGGGCCTACACCCGATACGCCAAGCAACATTTTAAAGCTGTTCAGTTCGCTCTGGCTGATAAAACCGAACAGATCCACCGCATCTTCCCGAACATTCAGATAGGTGTATAGCTTTGCCTTTTCGCCTTTCTTTAACTGTGACAGCGTGTAGTTTGTTGTTGCGCAGGCATAGCCCACACCATTGCAGTCAATAACGGCTAAGCTGGCATCTATTTCTGCGACAATGCCGTTTACATAGTAAAACATATTAAACTGTCTCCTTCACATTCGGGTCCTTACGCCGCAGCAAGCTGGTAACGCTTCGCGCATGGCAGATGGCAATCGCCAAGGCATCGGCGGCATCATCGGGACGAGGAACGGACTTGAGCTTCAAAAGTCGGCGCGTCATATCCATGACCTGCTTCTTCTCAGCCAATCCATAACCTACTACAGCTTGCTTGACCTGCATCGGGGTATATTCATAAATGGGTATTTGCATTTTTTCTGCCGTATACAAAATCACTCCGCGTCCGTGGGCCACGGCAATACCGGTGGTGATATTCTTGCTGAAAAACAGTTCTTCTATGGCAATCTCGTCCGGCTTGAACTGAGCAATCAACTGTTCCAGATCATTGCCGATCTGGACAAGCCGCGTGGCCAGGGGCAAACCTGCCTGTGTGGTAATGGCACCGTACTGGATCATACGTTGCTGTCCGTGATCATGCTCTATGACGCCAAAACCCACGATTGCTACGCCGGGATCAATTCCCAAAATACGCATGATCCTCTCCTCCACCTCATAATCATGGCTATTATATCAAAAACGCACAAGAAAGGCAATAGAAAAACGACTGCTCAGAGGAACAGTCGTTCTATTATGCACGGGGATGTGCCTTTGCATATACATCTTTCAGTTGCTTATTGATCACCTGCGTATAAATCTGTGTGGATGAAATATCGGCATGTCCCAGCATTTCCTGTATAGAATGAAGATCAGCACCGTTTTCCAGCAGATGTACTGCAAAAGAGTGACGCAATGTGTGGGGCGTAATTTCCTTGTGAATATCCGCTTTTTCTTGATAGTATTTGATGATTTTCCAAAAACCCTGCCGACTCATGCGTTCACCGTTCATATTAACAAACAGCGCCGTTTCATCTTCATTGTTGATCAATCTTGGCCGAATCTGAAAGATATAATCCTGCAGGGCTTTTACAGCGCCGTGATAAAGCGGGATACTGCGCTTTTTCCCTTGATTGCCGCAGTAAACAAAACCAATGGTTAAGTTCACATCATCTATATTCAAGCCAATTAACTCCGACACGCGAATACCTGTGGCATACAGCAGTTCCAGCATGGCGTGATCGCGAAAGCCCTTTTCGTCTACACACTTAGGTTGATCTAAGAACAGCTCCACTTCCTTGCTGGTCAGAATTTGCGGATATTTGCGTTCCACTTTCATCGTTGCCACTGTTTTAGCGGGATTTGTTTTGATGTAACCACTTTTTAACATAAATCGATAAAACGATTTGATCGAAGCTGTGCTGCGGGTAACCGTGGCCGGAGATTTCCCTTGGCGACTGAGTGACATCAAATAATCACTGATCGTATCCTTTTTCACTTTTCGCAAGTCAGAGATACCGGAGGAAAGAAGCCACATACGAAATTGTGTCATATCACGCATATAGGAGCTGAGCGTATTGACTGCTGCGTGCTTTTCCTGTTCTAAATAATCGTGATACAACGCTACATAGTCTGTCATTATTTCGATGTCACCTCTTTTCTACACAGATTTTTCGATTACCCACCGGAACAGATGCGGCAACCATGTAATTTCAAGAACTGTTCCCAATAGAAGTACAGCGGAACAAATACCTAATAACTTCATATATGCAGCATCCGGGAACGCCCGGATGCGTCCGCTTTTTTGTTGCAACGAGCCATGCAAGCGGCAGGCATTTTCAAGTGCTTGCAGCGAAAGAGCCATCATACACGGCAGCGTCAGCAAAACACGCAAGCCAAAAGCGACAAAGGCCAAGTAGACGCCTGAGCGTCCCAAGGCGGAAGCAAAGCAACATACAGAGAACGAGAGAAAAAAACCCTGTATAGCGCACAGAAGCGGCAGCAAAAAAACACCCAGCGAGCAAAAGCCAAGGCAGAACGCCAATAGTGGATAGCGAAAGTAGACAGCGACCACGCGAAAAAAAGAAACCGGTGTAAGCGAGCCCTGTGCTGTGGCGTCAGCATATCGGTGTAAATACTCGCATAATTCAGCATTACTTTCCACGCCGACGGTTTTTTGCGCAAGAAAGCCGATGATGGATCCCGCTACGAAAAATAGACAAAGAAGCAGCAGCCGCGGACAAAAAGTCACACGAAGCTGCCTGCCTTGGGAAATTTTCTGTAACCTCATAGACATGCTCACCTCACCAGACCATATGCATTCAGCCGGTGAAATAGAAGCAAGTCTTGTTGCGCCACTTGCTTTAATATAGGGCAAAATTCGAGTTTTCGCAAGTGTTTTGCCACAAGAAAAAATTTTTTGTGAATTATGTTAAAATTTTATGTATACCTTTTTATGTTAACTGTGTAAATCCTGTGATGGGACGTGATTCCGAATGGCAAGATGTGGTTTTTTTCTGACTCCGCATCACTATATCTTGGAATATACAACGCAAATTTACCGTGCAAAGCGTTGTCAAGTTTTTTATTTTGAAATATGTTATTTTCGTTCATTTTTACTATGTATCTTTTGTTTTCCGCGATAACTCGCTTTCCTCTTCCCCGCCGCTCTATTTCGTTTTTGTTTCTTGCCGCTGCCTAACAAACTGCCTCCCAGGCATCCGGCACCAATCGAAATCGCTACGCCACATCCGTATCCATCTAAATTGGTCGTGTTAAATATCAAAAAGCCCAATAGCCATGCCAACCCAAACGAGAGTACCGTCAGCAGGATACCGTGCAGTAAGGCACCGTCCTTTCCACGGACTGCTACGCAGGTTCCCAATAGCCCGCCTATTCCCCACGCAGCATAAACGCACCCGTTAACCGACGTTTCCTGCAAAACACCCTTGATCAGCAGCAAGGAGCAAATAGCATTGATAGCTAAACTGGTGAGAAATATCACAACCAATCCTATCCATGTTTTCTTTCCCAGTATTTTACGCAGCTTTGACATAAAAAAACCTCCCCCGAATGCTCTAATCAAGCATATTCGAGGGAGAATTTCTTATTCAAGAATTATTCGTTTTCTTCGGAGGACTCAGTCTTCTCTTCGACAACATCTTCAGCAGTTTCATCCTTTTTGATGAACATCTTGCCGTTGCGCTGCTGAGCGGCAGCCTGTTCATCCAGCGTTCCGACAGAACCGATAGCGGACTTCAGGAACTCGATGCGAACACGGTCTTCGCTGGTCTCGATCACTACAGTACGATCCGTGATGGTCACGACACGGCCGTACACACCACCGATGGTGGTCAGCCAGTCACCCTTCTTCAGAGCGCTGCGCATTTCCTCTGCCTGTTTTTTGCGCTTATTTTCAGGACGGATCAGCAGGAAATAGAAAATCGCAATCATAATCACGATCATCAAAATAGTAGAGCCAAGACTGCCGCCCTGACCACCGGCAGCTGCTGCATATGCAGTATCAATCAAATTGAACATTAGGTATACTCCTTTTTACAAATATGTTGTTATTATACAAAACTATTCCAGATTTGGCAAGAGTTTTCTGACTGTTTTAAATGCGCTTAGCCAATTTCTCGCTGTATTCCTTACGGAATTCCCCAAAAGTGCCGGCATCCAACGCATCTCGAATACGCTGCGCCAGTTTGTTGTAGAAATACAAATTGTGCATCACCGCCAGACGCATGGCAAGGATCTCCTCTGCCGCAAACAGGTGGCGGATATAGGAACGGGTAAAGTTCCTGCATACAGGGCAATCGCATTCCGGATCAATGGGCTGTTCATCCAATTTATACTTGGCGTTTTTAATATTCAGCGTACCCTGCCAGGTAAACAGCTTACCGTGACGAGCGTTACGCGCCGGCATCACGCAGTCAAAAAAATCCACTCCGCGAGCAACGCCTTCGATAATATTGGACGGTGTACCCACGCCCATCAAATATCGCGGCTTGTCCTCGGGCATATAGGGCTCTACCGCCTCAATGACATCATACATTACCTCAGTTGGTTCGCCCACTGCCAAACCGCCAATGGCATAGCCATCACAGTCGATCTTGGCGATCTGCTGCATATGCCAGATACGCAAGTCCTTATAGGTAGCTCCCTGATTGATGCCGAACAGCATTTGACCGGGATTGACCGTATCGGGCAGTGCGTTCAGGCGATCATGTTCTGTTTTACAGCGTTCCAACCAGCGCAGCGTCCGCTCGCATGACGCTTTCGCATAATCGTAAGCGGCAGGGTTCTCTACACATTCGTCGAAGGCCATGGCAATGTCAGAGCCAAGATTGGACTGAATCTGCATACTCTCTTCCGGCCCCATGAAAATGCGGTGACCGTCCAAATGGCTGGCAAAAGTGACACCCTCTTCTTTGATTTTGCGTAAACCGGAGAGAGAAAACACCTGAAAACCGCCGGAATCGGTCAAAATGGGTCCATCCCAGCGCATAAATTGATGCAGACCTCCCATTTGGCGCACCACATCGTCACCCGGCCGCAGATGCAGATGGTATGTGTTGCTTAATTCGATCTGGCAACCCAATTCTTTCAGGTCAAAGGCGCTGACGCCGCCCTTGATAGCGCCCTGCGTACCCACATTCATAAATACAGGGGTCTGTACTTCCCCGCCGTGGGCACATTTGAAAACGCCGCGGCGAGCCCGTCCCTCTTTTTTAATAACCTTAAACATATTGCTGCTCCTTTATTGGATAAACATGGCATCGCCAAACGAGAAAAATCTGTACCTCTCCCGTACTGCTTCCTCATACGCCGCCAGCACCTGCTCTCGTCCTGCCAATGCAGATACCAGCATAATCAGTGTGGATTCCGGCAGGTGGAAATTGGTAATTAACGCATCAAGCACTTTGAAGCGATAGCCGGGATAGATAAAGATATTTGTCCAGCCGGCACTGGCTTTCATGGTGCCATCCTCCGCTGCCCAGGATTCAATCGTGCGGCACGAGGTGGTACCCACACAGATGACACGGCCGCCGCTGCGCTTTGTTTCGTTGATAAGATCCGCGGTTTCCTGCGGAATCACACAGTATTCGCTGTGCATTTCATGGTCGTTGATGTCATCCTCTTTCACGGGTCGGAAGGTACCCAATCCCACATGTAATGTCACATAGCCGATTTTCACACCCATGTCCTGCACTTTTTCAAGTAGCTCAGGTGTGAAATGCAGGCCGGCCGTAGGCGCGGCTGCCGAGCCATTCACCTTGGAGTAGACCGTCTGATAGCGCTCTCTGTCCTGCAATTCTTCCTTGATATAGGGCGGCAGCGGCATTTTGCCGAGCCGATCCAGCACTTCAAGGAAAATGCCCTCATAATCGAATTTCACCAGTCGGTTACCGCCGGGCAGTTCTTCCACCACCTCAGCAGTCAGCTCGCCGTCTCCAAAGGACAACTTTGCCCCGGTACGCATCTTCTTACCCGGGCGAACCAGACATTCCCAAGTCTTCTCGCCGCGGTCGATCAACAGCAGCACCTCGCAGGCACCACCACCGGGTAAACGCTGTCCCAGCAAACGAGCAGGCAGCACACGGGAGTTATTTAAAATCAAGCAGTCACCTTTGTGCAAATATTCCGGCAAGTCAAAGAAATGTCGGTGTGTCCATTCACCGCTGTCCTTATGCAAAACCAGCAGACGAGAAGCATCACGCTGCTTGATGGGTGTCTGGGCAATCAGCTCCGGCGGTAGTTCAAAATTAAAATCACTTGTTTTCATTTTATCAACTCATTTCACGGCCAAAATCTCAAATCATCAGCGGTGAATTATATCATATTCCCGTCGTTTAGTCAATTTTTGCGAAGAGAAAAACCGCAGCGTATGCTGCGGTTTTTCGTTATCGCATCGTTATCACACCAATACAGCCCGGTGGAACACTTTTTTACCCTTACGGATCACAAGACCGTCACCGGTAAACTGCTCGCAGCCGAAGCTGTCATCAATGGAATTCACCTTCTGATCGTTGATCGTCACACCGCCCTGCTGTACCAGCCGACGAGCCTCACCCTTGCTGGCGCACAGACCGCACTTGACCAGCAGCGTCATCACATTAATAGCACCGCCGCCGAAGTCGTCATTGGTAAGTTCAGTAGTAGGCATATTCTCTGTGTTGCCGTTGCCGGCAAACAGTGCACGAGAGGCCAGCTTTGCCTTTTCCGCCTCTTCTTCGCCGTGGACCAGCTTGGTCAGCTCATAGGCAAGAAGCTCCTTGGCCTCATTGAGCTGAGCGCCTTCCCAGTCGTTCATCTTGTTGATTTCTTCCAGCGGCAAGAAGGTCAGCATACGGATGCACTTAAGCACATCGGCATCATCCACATTGCGCCAGTACTGGTAGAACTCAAAGGGACTGGTCTTATTGGGATCCAGCCACACAGCGCCGGAGGCCGTCTTGCCCATCTTCTTTCCCTCGGAGTTGAGCAGCAGCGTGATCGTCATGGCATGAGCATCCTTGCCCAACTTGCGGCGAATCAGTTCTGTACCGCCCAGCATGTTGGACCATTGATCATTGCCGCCGAACTGCATGTTGCAGCCATAGTGCTGGAACATATAGTAGAAGTCGTAGCTCTGCATGATCATGTAGTTGAACTCCAGGAAGCTCAAGCCCTTTTCCATGCGCTGCTTGTAGCACTCGGCACGCAGCATGTTATTCACGCTGAAGCAAGCGCCCACATCACGCAGGACTTCAATATAATTTAAAGGCTTCAGCCATGCGGAGTTACGCAGCATCAGCGCCTTATCATCAGAAAAATCAATAAATTTTTCCATCTGCTTCTTGAAGCATTCCGCGTTATGCGCAATCGTTTCTTCGGTCAGCATCTGACGCATATCGGTACGGCCGGAGGGATCACCGATCATGGTGGTACCATCGCCAATTAGTGCAATGGGCTTATTGCCGGCCATCTGCAAACGTTTCATCAGGCACAGTGCCATGAAATGTCCCACATGCAGAGAGTCAGCGGTGCAGTCAAAGCCGATATAGAAAGTGGCCTTGCCGTTGTTGACCATGTCTCGGATCTCTTCCTCGTTAGTAACCTGCGCAATCAAGCCACGCTCTACCAGTTCCTCATAAATTCCCATAGTGTATATTTCCCTTTCCAAAATATAATTTCTTGTATTGTTATCGTGTACAGAAGCAAAAACGCCCTCTGTCAAATCGACAGAGGGCGATCAAATCGCGGTACCACCTCGTATTCGTCATTTCCTCACGGACAATGACCTTGTCGGGTACAAAAATACCCTATCGCTATAACGGGCGAACCCGACGCATTCCTACTTGCTGCTTGGCGTTCAGATGGCTGCTCCGGGATGTATTCACATCTTCCTATCTCTACTCCTTACACCGACCGGAGTTTCTCTTGGCAGATAGTTGAAAATGTTACTTATTCCCTTCAACGCAGTAACAAAAACAAATTGTTGGCGTTATTATAATCAGATTTTCGCCTTTTGTCAAGCTATTTATCCCAGTGTGCATTTAAAGCTTTCTGCCTCGCACAGCAGTTCTTCTGCGCCGCGCAGCATCACTTCCGATACATGGGCACCACCTGTCAGGCGAGCCAGCTCCTTCTGACGCTCTTTGCGGTCAAGCTGCTGCACCTTTGTATAAGTGCGGTCATCTAACACGCCTTTTTCCACTGAGAAATGGTTGTCCGCCATGGCAGCCAACTGCGGCAGATGAGTGACGCAAAGCACCTGCTTTTTCCGGGAAATGCGAGCCATCTTCTCCGCCACCTTCTGCGCAGCACGACCCGATACACCGGTATCTACTTCATCAAAGACCATCGTACCCACATGGTCTTGCTCGCTCAATACACTTTTCATGGCAAGCATAATGCGCGCCAATTCACCGCCGGATGCAATTTTATTAATGGGCTTCAGTTCCTCACCTACATTGGCAGACATCAGAAATCGTATCTGATCTATGCCCGTGGCATCCATTTCCTTGCTGTCAAAAGACACTTCAAAGCGGATCTTTCCCATATCAAGCTGCCGCAGCTCCGACAAAATCTGTTGCGCCAGATCTTTCGCTGCTGTCTGTCTTGCTGTCGACAAAACCATTGCCGCATCCAATGCTGTTTTCTGTGCTTTTTTTAGCTCCTTCTCAAGACGCTGCAGTGTGTCATCGGCATATTCAATCTCGTCCAGTTCTTTACGGCAGCGTTCAAGATAGGCAAGCATCTCCTCTACGGTAGGTCCGTATTTCTTTTTCAGACGATAAAGTTGATCTAATCGGCCTTCTACCTCATCCAATTCGTGGGGAGAGAAGTCAAAAGAGTCACGTTTGTCCTGTATTGTATAGGCAAGGTCATATACTTCACAGTATAGCGATTCCAGTCGATTGAAGATTTCCTCAAATCCGCTGTCGAGATTCTTGATGTTATTGAGCGCATTTTGCGCTTGACGAATCAGATTGGCGGCGCCTTCTTGTTCATCGCTGCCATTTAAGCAATAATCGGACTCTGACACAGCGGCAATAAACTTTTCGCTGTTACGCAGCAAATTGCGGCGACCGAGCAGTTCATCCTCCTCGCCTGCCTTCAATTCGGCGCGTTCCAGTTCTTCTATCTGATAGCGTAGAGTATCCACTCGCCGTGCCTTCTCCGATTCGTCCATCTGTAATGCTCGTATCTGGCGATGCAGGGATATAAATTCCTCAAATTTACTGCGATAACCGTCAAGCAGCGACTGCATACGGCCGAAATTATCCAAATAGACCTCATGCTGTTCCTCATCAAGCAGTTGCTGTCCGTCATGCTGACCATGGATATTCAGTAAGCGATTGCCTAATGCACGGAGCTGTGTCACCGTGACAGGCCGACCGTTTACACGACACACGTTCTTCCCGTCAACATGAATCTCGCGCTGTAAAAGCAATTCATTTTCCGAGTCAATGCCCAAATCACTTCCGATATTCACCGGCACATCTACAAAACAAGCGCTGACAAATGCTTTGTCGGTACCTGTGCGAATCAGGTCACGGGAAGTGCGCTGTCCCAAAACGGCGCTTAGAGAGTCGATAACAATGGACTTACCTGCACCGGTTTCACCGGTAAGTACATTAAATCCGGATTCAAATATAATGTCCGCCTGCTCAATGATGGCAATATTTTCGATATGAAGTAATTGCAGCATCTCATTTCCTCCGCTAACACGCTGAATCAGCGCAGCATTTCTTTCAGTTCAACGCAAAACTCCTCTGCGCAGATCGAATCGCGCATAATCAAAAGCACCGTATCATCGCCGGCCAAAGTGCCGACCTTTGCGGAAATGTCCATGCCGTCCAACGCAGAGGCAGCCGCCGAGGCAAGACCCGGCATCGTCTTGATGACCACCAGATTCTGCGCTGCATCGGCGCTGGTAACGCTCTCGTGGAAGATCGTGCGCAGTTTATCGGCAAAATTCAATCTTGTGCGATGAACAGATACCGCATAACGGTATTTTCCCTGTCCGGCAGGCTCCTTGATTAGGTGCATCTCCTTAATATCGCGAGAAATGGTCGCCTGGGTGCATTTAATACCTCGCGCTTGAAGACGGGCAAGCAGTTGCTCCTGCGTTTCAATACATTCCTCATTGATAATTTGCAACAGTTGATTTTGACGGTCATTTTTCATATTTGGCGGCCTCCATCCCCATTTTTTTATCCAGGATCTCGCAGAAACTCTTCTTTGACAAACGCACAAGCTTTGTTTCGTACTGAGACTTGCAAACGATTACCTGATCGCCATTTTTCAGGGAAAACGCCTTGCCGCCATCGACTGACAGATACACAAATTTTCGATTAGCATCGGCTGCTTCAATCGTAATTTTATGTTCCGGAGAAAGAACATACGATGTTGATCTTGTGGCGTGAGGGCAGATCGGAGTAAGCAGCAAATTTTTTGCCGTGGGCTCTACAATCGGGCCACCGGCTGCCATAGAATATCCTGTAGAACCGGTGGGGGTGGAAATGATCACACCATCGCCGCCCACATGGGTCAGGTGACCTTCTTCTGTAAAGATACTTAGTCTTACAATTCTTGCAATAGAACCCTTTGAAACAACAGCATCATTCAGTGCAATATTACTGTATACCGTTCTGCCGTCACGAATCACGCTGACATCCAGCATCATGCGGCGTTCCACTGTAAAATCCCAGCTTGCCAAGTCCTGCAGGCGTTCCATTTCATTTACTTCCAGCTCCGACATAAATCCAAGACTACCCAGATTGATGCCAAGTACCGGAACATCATGTAAGGCAACGGTGCGTGCCAAATGTAAAATGGTACCGTCACCGCCGAACGCAATCAGCAGATCGGCAGAACGAATCTCCTGCTGCAACTGTTTAATGGGAACACCCATCTCATCGCCATAGCCCTCCTTATAAAAAGGAAGGCAAACCACCGTCTGAAATCCTACCTTATCCAAAATTTCCTTTGCTCGCTTCGCGCCGTTCATTTCGTTGTCGCGATAAGGATTGGGGCAAAGAATCACTTTTTTCATATGCTTATGCCTCCTTTAATGCGGTGTGCGAAGCATCGACAATGGAAACAAGGTCAAAGTCACCGTTCTCTCCGCCATTCTTCCGCAGATAGCCGAGATATTCAATATTTCCTTCCGGCCCGCGAATAGGAGAATATGTAATATCAACAACTGTAAAGTTATTTTCCTTTGCATGGTTTAAAAAGTTTTCCAGCACTTCAAGGTGGACTTTCGCGTCGCGTACAACGCCCTTCTTTCCTACTTTTTCACGACCCGCTTCAAACTGGGGCTTGATCAGACAAGCAATTTCGCCGTGATCGCCAAGTAACCGGTAAAGCGCAGGAAAAATCAGCTTTAAGGAGATAAATGACACATCAATCGAGGCAAAATCCAGTATGTCGGGAATCTCTTCATGGGTAATATAGCGGGCGTTGGTACGCTCTAAGCATACCACTCGTTCGTCATTACGCAGCTTCCAATCCAACTGACCGTACCCCACATCCACGGCATATACCTTTTTGGCACCGTTTTGCAGCATACAATCAGTGAATCCGCCGGTTGAAGCACCGATGTCAGCGCAGATTTTATCCTGCAGTGTCAGCGAAAATGACTTCATCGCCTTTTCCAGCTTCAAACCGCCGCGACTTACATAGGGCATCACATGACCGCGCACTTCGATGTCCGCATCTGATGCCACTTGCGTACCGGGCTTGTCCACCCGCTGACCGTTGACAAATACAATGCCTGCCATGATAGTGGCCTGCGCCTTTTGACGGCTTTCTTGCAATCCACGCTCTGTCAGCAATATATCTAACCGTGTTTTATTGCTCATGATAAAATCTCCTCAACGGTCCGGGCAACACTAATGCCATCAAGACCGCGCTCATGATATAGCTGTACGGTAGTTCCTTCCGAAGGAAGGCTGCTGCCTAAGTTTTTCAAAATCAAGTGCTGTGGCGCATTGCCTTCCTGTGCCAAAATAGCCGCTATCCGTTGACCGACACAGCCGGTGCCGAGGCAGTCCTCCAGCACCAACAGATGCTTTTCATTGCGCAGCATCTCACATACTTCCTCATTTGTCAGCGGTGCTATGCGATTAAGCTTCATCACACGCACGGAAACACCTTTTTGCGCCAGTATTTCTGCCGCAGCCAATGCCTCGTTGATCATGATACCATAAGAAACGATGGTCAAGTCATTCCCGTCACGCAACTGTGTAAACAGTTCTTTACCGCAGCAATCTCGGTAATCCCCTTCCGCTCCCCGGGGATACCGGACAGCAATCGGACCGTCCAACTCTTCAATCGCCATGTGCAGCATCATTTTAAGCTCGGCAAAGCTGGCAGGGCAAAGCACTGTCATGCCGGGTATCATAGATAAATACATAGGATCAAAGCAGCCGTGATGGGTTTCACCGTCTGCGCCAACCAAGCCGGCACGGTCGATGGCAAATATGGCGTGAATACGACTTAGCGACACATCATGCAGCAGCATATCAAAGCCGCGCTGCAAAAAGCTGGAGTAAACAGCAAACACGGGTATCAGTCCCTGCTTTGCCATACCTGCCGCCATTGCTGTGGCATGGCCTTCTGCAATGCCCACATCGAAAAAGCGCTCCGGATAACTATTGGCAAAAGCGGTCAGTCCCGTTCCCTCTTCCATTGCCGCAGTAATCGCGCAGATGCGTTTCTCTTTTTTCGCTATTTCGCAAATTGTTTCACCAAACACATGAGAAAATGTAGGGACAGGCGGATTCAACAGCAGGCCTGTCTTGGGATCAAACGGAGAAACACCGTGGAAACAACCGGGGTTGTCCTCGGCGAAACGGTAGCCCTTCCCCTTCACTGTATTCACATGCAGCAAAACAGGACAAGGTTGCTCTTTGGCCAACATCAGGGCCTGCGTGATCGCTTCTACATCGTGTCCGTCTATTGGTCCCATATACTTAAATCCCATATCTTCAAACATGGTACTGCCGGGATACATGGATTTTTTCAGTGCCGTTTTTACATCATGGCTCAGTTCATAAACCTTTTGACCGGCCTGCGAGGAAGCCAATACATGGCGATAGCTTTTTTTAAATTTGTAATAGGACGGTTTATTCCGCAGTTTGGATAAATGGCGCGACATACCGCCCACATTGCTGTTGATGGACATACCGTTATCGTTCAATATCACGATCATCGGTTCACCGGAGGCACCGGCATCATTCAATCCCTCAAAACTCAGACCGCCGCCCATGGCGCCGTCACCAATCAACGCCAGCACATGGTAATCCTCATGCAGCAGCGTGCGGCTCCGCGCCATGCCCAGTGCAACGGATACAGAATTAGAAGCGTGACCTGCTATAAACGCATCATGTGCACTTTCGCGAGGTTTGGGGAATCCGGAAAGACCGCCATACTGCCGCAGTCTATCAAACTGCGATTGACGCCCGGTCAGTGCCTTATGCACATAACATTGATGCCCTACATCGAAAACAAGGCGGTCTTTCGCGGTGTCAAACACACGATGAATGGCTACTGTCAGCTCTACCACGCCGAGATTGGAGGCCAGGTGACCACCTGTTTTGGATACATTCTCTACTAAAAATGTACGCAATTCATTGCAAAGCAGCGCTATTTCCTGTTTATTCAGATCCTTTACATCTTTCGGATCGTTGATTCTTTCTAAAATCACAAATGTATCCTCTTTTCATCGGAAAAGGTGCAGTGTGTGCATCACACGCGCTACACGATAAACTACATTGGTACAGTCATTGATCGCCACCGTCTTACCCAGCGCCTTGCCGCCGATGGTCATGCCGGAGATCAAGGCAGTTATGCCAATGGAAACCAAAATAGAAGTCGTATTAAAATGACGCTGTAACTGCAGGACGATCACCGCCGCAGTAGAGCCGCTGACAATGCCGCAGATGTCGCCCACCACATCGTTGCAAAAGGAGCTGACTTCATTGGCGCGATTAAGAAGCTGAATAGCCTCTTTACCGCCTTTCTCCTTATGCGCCGCCATGGAGTGAAACGGGCGAGGATCTGCCGCGGTTACTGCCACGCCGATCATATCAAAGAGAATACCAAGCAGGATAAAAACGATCAGTACTGCAGCTGCTACGATATATCCGGCACCGCTTAACGCCGTGGATGAAAAAAAACTCAGCACGGCAGACAGCGCAATAGACATCAAAAAAACCTTCAGCGGCCAACGGCTGTTCTTTTTCTTGCCCTTACTCTTTTTGCTTTTATCGCTCAAAACAAATCCTCACTTACTAAGTAATACTGAACAGGGCAGCTCCGAAAGTAAATCTTACGGCTTAGGTACGGGTTGGATTTCCCTGCAGCACACCTCTCGTTGCCGATCAGGCGGTTTCCCTTTCGGTGCTGCATCATGGTGTTACCCGCCATGATACCCGACTGCCACTTAGTCCGCACTGCAATCCCTTCGGTGCCCTTAAAAGACAGCCTAGGTGATTTCCACCGCAGTCACACCATCTCTTAGCCTCTTTTGCAGATAGGGTTTCAAGGGAATAGCGTTAGCTCCCTGGCCGGGGAGTTCACGCATGAGCTCCCCTATTCACCCTACCCACGCAAGGCAGGCTACTCTGCACACAGCGTTACAGCGGCTATTTGCCGCTTTAGCACCGCAATGCAGGTTCTCAATCTGCTTCGTACACAGGTCGCTTGACCACGAAGGGAGTACGCCTATGCACAATAGCAGGTCTCCACGAAAGCAGGGTCGGGTCCTCCATGCCATTGGAGGGCGCCCTGAATCCGCAGGCACGGCTTGAATGCCGCGCCTTCCTCCAGCACCCACCCCAAACTGGGCGTAAGAAGCAGGCACCAGAGGATTCACAGTTGTGCCCTTTAAAGGATTTTTAGGCCCTTCTTAGAAGATGGCAGATCTGACTAGGATACTGCGCCACTGTTCAGTAATTATGTATCATACCACATTTTAATATTATTTACAACTATTATATACAACATATTCTGCATATACAATTTTTTTGCATATTGAAAATGGTGACAAAAAAGGAATTTCGACTCTGCATCGAAATTCCTTTTCACGGGTTATAAAATACGGAATACCGCAAAAACTACGAAGCGAAAGGATGTGGCCTATGAGTATGATCCCATGCACCCAACCGTGTCGTTTCCAGGAAGACGGACTATGTACGCTGACCCAATGCACCACAATGGGGCAAACAGATATGGCACATTTATGCGTTCATTTTCAACCTATTTCCCGCGCACCAGTATCTGCAGTGCCTGAGCAATCGTCTGCACAGGCAATAGTTCCAGATGAGGAAGTGCCTTAAGTTCTTTGGCACGGTGAGCAGGTACAATGCATTGGGTAAAGCCAAGACGCTGTATTTCACTTAAACGCTGCTCCAAATGGTTGATACTGCGAATCTCTCCTGACAGCCCCACTTCTCCGATCGCCGCCATTTCACCGGAGATCGGTTTGTCCAAATAGCTGGAAGCAATCGCTACCGCAGCCGCCAGATCTGCTGCCGGCTCGTCCAAGGTCAAGCCGCCGATGATATTGATATACGCATCACACTGAGATACTTTTAAGCCGCCGCGCTTTTCCAACACTGCCAACAGCATGGCAGCCCGACTATAGTCAAAGCCGTTGCAGCTACGCAGAGGTTTGCTGCCGGTACAAGGTGCAATCAACGCCTGCACTTCAGCCAATACAGGACGCGCACCCTCCATCACACAGGTCACGCAGGTACCCGGCGCATCTTTGGGACGACCGGAAAGCAGCATTTCCGATGGATTCTCCACTTCCTGCAATCCACGATCCATCATCTCAAACACACCGATTTCATTTGTTGCGCCAAAACGGTTCTTTGCTGCACGCAAAATGCGGTAGGTCATATGCTGGTCGCCCTCAAAGTACAACACGCAGTCCACCATATGTTCCAGCACCTTAGGTCCGGCAATGGAGCCCTCCTTATTCACATGGCCAATCACAAACACTGTAATGTCCTGCCCTTTCGCCAAATGCATCAACGACATGGTGCAGTCTTTTACCTGCCCGATACCGCCGGCCGGCGAGTCCAACTCCTCATTATATAGCGTCTGAATAGAGTCGATAATCAGCACATCCGGCTGTTCGTCCTCCACACATGCCAGCACATCGCCCAAACAAGTTTCCGACAGTACCAGTAGATTTTCGCTGTCCACACGCAGACGCTGTGCGCGCATCTTCAACTGGTGGGTCGATTCCTCACCGGATACATATAACACTTTGGCAAACTGCCCTAACTGCTGGCAGATTTGCAGCATTAAGGTGGATTTTCCGATGCCCGGTGCACCGCCAACCAAAACCAGGGATCCTTTTACCGCACCACCACCCAAAACACGGTCTAATTCTCCCATTCCTGTGGGAAAACGAATCTCATCTGTCGTGTCAAGATCTGTAATGCGAGTTGGCTTTACAGTCTTGTTGATCGTACGCTTATTTCCGTTTTTGCTCGTTTTTTCCGCCATCTGCTCAACCATGGAGTTCCATGCTCCACAGGCAGCACATCGTCCCGACCATTTTGGACTTTCGTTTCCACATTCGGTACAGAAAAAAACGCTTTTAGTTTTCATTGGTGATCCCTCACTCTTTATGATATTGTCTGAATCCGGCAACGATACACGCTGCCAATCGTAATTGATAGTCCTCGCTTTGCAGCAAACGCACTTCATTCCCATTAGACATAAATCCACACTCCACCAATATAGACGGCGCTTGGCTGTTCTTCATCAGGTATACAGAGTTGTCAATGGGCTTTGCCGCTTTCTCGTTTCCGCTGTTAATATTTTTATTGAGCAACGCCTGCACCGTCTCTGCCATTCCTTGCCCCGGTTCTACCGTATTGTAGAAAACCTGTGCACCGTGCACATTCGGATGAGACGGCAGACTGTTTTGATGTATACTGAGCAACACGGCGTTTTCCTGTTCGTTTACCATTGACACGCGGTTTTTCAAATCGGAAACTTTCTTTTCTCGCAGCGTCGTAGCATCAGAGGAATAGATTGCCTCCTCCCCCGTCCGTGTCATAAGCGTTTCCTGCCCCACAAAATGCAGCAGATAATCCACACGCACGGCAATCGCCAAATTGATCCGACTCTCTGCCACACCGTTTGCGGATACAGCTCCGCCATCTTCTCCGCCGTGTCCCGCATCAACGATGACAACGGCTTTCTGCCATGACTGTGGCGAAAAAGCCGAAACCGTCTTTGCATTTTTGACCAATAGCAATCCGGCAAATACTATGGCTATTAGTCCGATAATCGCAAACAAACGGCTTCGTTTCACAATCAGAATCATCTGTATCCGCCTCCCTTTTCCGCCACTTTATGTGAATGGTAAGGGATTTATGCTTATTATACCACAAAACTTGTCTGCTGCAAATCCCCAGTTTCCCATTTAACATCTGCAACATAATATGGATTGAGCTTTCCTAATAGCTCGCAATGAATTCAAAGGAGGCAACTGTGTTGTATACAGAAACAACCGTTGGCATGGATCAATCCATGCCAATGCAAAACACTCGACCAACTATTAACAATAACATGACTAATAATATGACAGATACTTCTGCTGCACAGGTAGGCGGCTGCTCCACAATGGAAGGCGCTTTACCCGGGAAATGCGGCGCAATGGTCTTTCCGTATGTCGCCATGCAGGGCAAAAATCCCAAGCAGTATGACAAAAAAGAGGCCTTGCAGAACGGCACACTGTTCCCCGGACTGAATTTGCCGTTTCATAGAGAACTGAAAACGCGTTTTCCGGCTGTCAATCAGGCATTGTCGGAGTTGATGGCACTTGATTTTGCTATCGATGAGTTGGGGCTGTATCTGGTCACACATTCGGATGACCTAGACGCTCTGAATCTCTACTGGTCCTACATTCAACTGGCGAATGAAGGTCGCAAGAAATATGAAGCAGCATACGGCCCGCTGCTGCAAACCACACTTACTCCCGGCGAATACAAGTGGTTGAAGGATCCGTGGCCTTGGGAAAAAGGAGGCAATGACTGATGTTTATTTATGAGAAAAAATTACAGTATCCGGTCAAGATTGCCAATACCAATCCTAAGTTGGCAGCCGCTATCATAAGCCAATACGGTGGACCTGACGGCGAACTCGGCGCATCTTTGCGTTATCTCAGCCAACGCTATTCCATGCCCTACCCTGAATTAAAAGGTCTGTTGACCGATATAGGTACGGCGTCTGTGTTAAGTGACACCGGAACCGTAAGGCCTTGATATTCCTCACTTTTTTGAGAACCGCTTTCCGTCGATACTGCATTGTCGTTAAGTGACACTCCCGTTTTCTGCCGGAAGTCGTGCAGTTTTCCGAGGATAAACGCCCATTTGTGTGGCAGAAGATTCAGCCGCAGTTCTACCCGATTATCCTTGAAAACCGTCATATGGTCGAGGATGTTTTTATAGAACACCTCACTCTCTTTTTCACCTCGAACAACGGCGGTAACTTCCTTGCTGACGTCTCTCGCAAGCTGCGTCATGTCGTAGCACAGATTCTCTTTCTGCCTGACAGCCTGCAATCTGCTCTGCAAGTCATGAAGCTGTCCGTCGTATTTTTCGTTCATGAGTCTCATGTCCTCCTTTGTGACCGTCTGGGAAAAGAACGCATCCAGAACAGCCTCTTTCTTTTTTGTGATCTGTTCGATTTTGTATTGGAGTTGCTCTCCAGTCTCAGTACTGCTGGTCTCGCCGAGTCGGATGGCTTCCATTGCCAACGCGGTTACATTTTGGATGATCCAGTCGGTATTCATCTGCAGGCTCTGTACACTCTGTTTTAAAATCTCCATGGCCACATCATCCCGAATCATCCTGCCGATGCTGCAGCCAGTTAGATTGCCATCTGCATCTGTCCGGCCTGCGTATTTGTCCGTTGCCACCAGACAGCCCCATTTGCGGTACTTTGAACCGTCTTTGCGTCGCTTATAGCGTGATACAAAGCTGGCACCACACTCGCCACATTTAATCTTTCCGGAGAAAACATAGCGGTTAGAATGACCAGCTCCCAATTTGCCGTTGCGGTTGCGCTTTTGAAGCTCCATCTGCACGATATTCCACAGTTCACGGTCGATGATCGGCTCGTGGTGATTTTGCAGACAGACCATCTCCTCTTCGCCATGGTTGTATTTCTTGGCGTGGGTCAGGTAGTCCGGCGTAAAGGTCTTTTTCTGAACAAGATCTCCGACATACTTTTCATTTTTCAAGATTTTGACGATGTGACTGTTCGACCATCGGGTGTTGCCGTTGTAGGTCTTATACCCTGCCTCCTGCAACTCATGTGCAATAATCGTGGTTCCTTTCTTCTCAACGCCGTATTTATGGAAAATCAGCCGAATGACCTCCGCCCCCTCCGGATTGACGGTCATCTTCCCGTCTTTCACATCGTAACCCAGCATGGAAGTACCGAATACCACGCCACGTTCCATTTGGCGAGTCTGCCCCCATTTCACACGTGTCGATGTCTTGCGGCTTTCCTCCTGCGCAATACTGCCCATGATGGACAGTCGCAGTTCCGCATCCGGCTCTAGTGTGCTGATTCCGTCATTCACAAAAAGTACACCAACACCGAGAGATTTCAGTTCACGGGTAAAGGATATGGTATCGAGGATATTACGCGAAAAACGGCTGACCTCCTTTGTAACGATGAGCTTAAATTTACCCATACGTGCATCGTTAATCATTCGATTGAACTGTGCACGCTTTTTAGTAGATGTACCAGTAATACCCTCATCGGCATAAACCTCATACAACTCCCAATCCGGCTGACGATTGATGTACTCCTTAAAGTATCGCTGCTGAGATTCAAAAGAATTTATCTGGTCGTCCTTATCTGTAGAAACGCGGCAATAACTAGCTACCAAAATCATTATAATCACCTCCATGGATAGCTTTACACATCATGTCCGATTTGACAAATGTGCGGATTGCCGTTTCAGATCATTAAAGTATTGCTGTCGTAATTTTTCTTCAGCATATCTATACTGCATTTCAGTTAGTCTGTTTAACTCTACAAGGGCCAGTAGCACAGCTTTCTGATATTCGTAAAGAAATTTGCCGTCGGTCTCACGGGTGATCTTGTGGTCATTTTCGATGCGTTCCAGTGTGATCGCTTCTATGCTGCCGGTCCTCCTTTCTACTAAAGTAAGCGCTGATTAAATCGTCTTCGGCATCTGCCGGAAAATTTGTGCTCATACTTAGTCACTTTTTCTTGCAATACACAAAGTATTCCTGCGAAAAAGTGCCGTCG
>JAUMWJ010000028.1 GCA_030529655.1 Eubacteriales bacterium | reverse complement strand
ATATCTAATGCGTCTTTGATAGTAGGCATATCCAATTACCTCCTTCGGTGGTACTATTTCCTACTATTTTTATACGCTATTTCTCGTCAAAAATCAACCATTTGTTGTGACAGAGCCTTATGAAAATGCCTCCGGCGGTATACTTTTGCCATCAGCGGCAAAAGTATGCAAAAACGCCGTTCAGAACCTACGGTTCTAAAGACTCCCTCTCGCGGCTATCCTGCAAAGGAAACATCCACACCATTACTTCGCGAACGAATACGGTATTCATCGTTGTGGCAAATATGACCGCTGTTGCGCTTAATTGCTGCCGCAGATTGCGAAACGGTAGGAGATTGTAACTCTACATTTCGTAATAGTAAGCGGCTGAGCGGGTTAGAAGTACAAGCAATTCCTGATTTAGGCTAAGTTTATAAAATCTATCGCTACGCGAGGTAAAATTTTTGCTTTCTTCCTGCCGATACGCGCCGAGGAAGTTTTGAAACCTTAGGTTTCAAATGGCATTTTTGTATACTTTTTTTGCTATTGAAAAAAGTATAGCGCCGGAGGCAGAGCGTACTGCAACTATCACAACAAAAAGTGCGGAGCAGCATTTAGCTGCTCCGCACATGATTTTAGTCACTATCCAGCTTAAGCACAGCCATGTCGTCGCCGCAAGCTGCGGATCGCCCGCTTTCGCCTTGCGGCAAAAGCTTGTTCCCTCCGCTGCGGCTCCTCTCCCACGCAAATCCGCTGCGCTGGGTTTTGCGTGGGGGCCGTTTTCGGTAGGCACCTGCACGGTACCCAGATTACGCATCTTTTTCTTGCCCGATGGAAAAGCTGCGCTTTCCATCGGCGCTTCGCGCGCCAATTTGAATTACGCCGCATAGCGGCGGCTCGCTTGCGCTCGCAAAGAGGGCAAGAAATCAATCACTATCCAGCTTAAGCACAGCCATAAAGGCCTCGGTAGGCACCTGCACGGTACCCAGATTACGCATCTTTTTCTTGCCCTCTTTTTGCTTCTCCAGCAGCTTCTTCTTACGGGTGATGTCACCGCCGTAGCACTTGGCCAAAACGTCCTTGCGCATGGCCTTGACGGTCTCGCGTGCGATGATGCGTCCGCCGATGGCGGCTTGAATCGGCACTTCAAAGAGCTGACGGGGAATGTTCTCCTTCAGCTTTTCGCAGAGTCTCCGAGCACGGGGATAGGCCTTGTCGCGGTGGGCGATAAAGCTCAATGCGTCCACGCCATCGCCGTTCAGTAAAAGGTCAACCTTCACCAGATCGCTGGTGCGATAGCCCGAAAGCTCATAGTCCAAACTGGCATAGCCCTTGGTGTTGGCCTTGAGGGTGTCGAAAAAGTCGTAGATGATCTCGTTCAGCGGCATCTGATAGTGCAGCTCCACCAGATGGGTGTCCAGATACTGCATATCCTTGAACTCACCGCGGCGATCCTGACACATGGGCATAATATTGCCCACAAAATCCTGGGGCGTGATGATGGACACCTTCACATAGGGCTCCTCGGCGTGCTCGATAGTGCCGGGATCGGGGTAATTGTGGGGGTTATCCACACGGACTACCGTGCCGTCCGACTTATACACATCGTAAATAACGCTGGGCAGCGTGGTGACAAGATCCAGATTGAACTCACGCTCCAAACGCTCCTGAATGATTTCCATATGCAGCATACCCAAGAAGCCGCAGCGGAAACCGAAGCCCAACGCCACGGAGGATTCCGGCTCGAAGGTCAGGGAAGCGTCATTTAATTGCAGCTTTTCCAACGCGTCACGCAGATCGGGATACTTGCTGCCGTCCTCGGTGTAAATACCGCAGTACACCATGCTCTGTGCCGGACGGTAGCCGGGCAGGGGTTCGCTGGCGGGATTGGCGGCATCGGTGATGGTGTCGCCCACCTGCGTGTCCTTCACATTTTTAATGCTGGCGGTGAAATAACCCACCTCACCGGCCTGCAGCGCATCGGTTGGCTCGTTGCCCAGGGGCTTGAGATAACCGCACTCCAGAATGGTGTATTCTGCGCCGGTGGCCATCAGGCGAATGGTCTGACCGCGACGGATCGTGCCCTGTTTGATACGGAAATACACCACCACGCCCACATAGGGGTCATACTGGCTGTCGAATACCAGCGCCTGCAGGGGTGCGTTGGGATCGCCGTCGGGTGCAGGGATATTCTGCACAATGTCCTCCAGCACCGCGTCAATGTTGATGCCCATTTTGGCGGAAATTTCCGGCGCATCCATGGCCGGCAGACCGATAATGTCCTCCACTTCCTCTTTGGCCTTCATCGGATCGGCGGCAGGCAGGTCGATTTTGTTGAACACGGGCAGGATCTCCAGCTCATGCTCCATGGCAAGATAGGTGTTGGCCAGCGTCTGGGCTTCCACGCCCTGCGTGCTGTCCACCACCAGAATGGCGCCTTCGCAAGCAGCCAGAGAACGGCTGACTTCGTAGTTGAAGTCCACATGACCCGGGGTATCGATCAGATTCAGGGCATAGGTTTCCCCGTCCTGCGCCTTGTAGAAAAGGTGCACGGCGCGGGACTTGATGGTGATGCCGCGCTCGCGCTCCAAGTCCATGTTATCCAAAAGCTGATTTTCCATCTCGCGCTCACTGACGGCATCACACTTTTCAAGCAGGCGGTCTGCCAGTGTGGACTTGCCGTGGTCGATGTGGGCGATGATGGAGAAATTGCGGATCTTCGATTGATCAAACATAATATGCTCTCCTTGCTGAATGAAGAAATAGATAAGTATGTCCTTACAGAGGACAGAATTTTTTAGTTGTCTCCGGAGACTTTTTGTTTCACCGAAGAAAAAAGAATATTTCGCGGTTTCGACCGCGAGGTACTTTTGTCATTAGCGACAAAAGTACCCAAAAGCGCCATTTGAAACCTAAGGTTTCAAAACTTCCTCGCGCGTACAGGTGCGAAAGTAATTGATAGTTATTTCTTCGCGTTGCGATAGTGCGGATAAAATCTAACCTAAATCAGGAATTGCCTCAGTGTCTAACCCGCTTTGCCGCTTACATTTTCAAAATGTAGGAGATTACACTCCTACCGTTTCGCCGACTGCGGCAGCAATAAGTCGCAACATCAGTCATATTTGATACAGCGATAAATGCCGTATTCATTCGCGTGGCAGAATCTAATTCATTTTTTCGATGCATAGCCGCGCAAAGGAAATTCAAAAACCATTGGTTTTTGGCGGCGTTTTTGCCTACTTTTTTCGCTGATGAAAAAAGTATGCCGTCGGAGACAAACAATGACAAAAGCACCTCGCCCTCGTAAAGGTGAAACTGCGCTTCCCTTACTCCCCTAACTTCTTGCACCGTTCGTCGGTGTTATGGATCACCTGTGCCACGCTCTGCCCCAAACCGGGATAAGCAGTAATGGTATCGGAGGTCAGCGGGGGGAATTCCTCCACCTTCGCCAGTGCCGTACCGTAGCGTGTACGGGCCAGTGTCATGTCGGCTTCCACAAGACCTGCATCAAAGGCGTCGGCATCCACGGCAAAGAAATCCTCGTTGCCGCCGCTGCGCCGGTATAGCTGACGCAAAAGCTGATACAGTGCGCTGCTCAGGTAGTCGCCTGCGGCGGTGATGGCCTGCCGATCGCCCAACTTGCCCAGCAGATCAAACACCACGCCCGTGGTGTTCACGACCAGTTTTTTCTGTAGCGTGGCCATGATACTGCCCTTCAGCGTACCCTTTTCGTCGCTGGAATCATACAGATCGTCATACTCGATCATGGCGCCGTCACGGCTGGCAGTACGACCCAGCAGATAGTCGGCGGATACATGATAAAAATTGCAAACCTTGGTGACAAAGGCAAGGCCCGGCTCACGGATGCCATTTTCGTAGTGACTCAGTAATGCCTGAGAAATACCTAAAGCCGCCGCCGCTTTGCGCTGGGAAAGCCCCTTTTCTTGGCGCAGTAAACTCAGCGTGCGGGAAAAATCGGTTACCATCTGTCCCTCTCCTCTTTCTCTCTTCTCCTCTGCAAAATACAGGGAGTAAATTATACTACTTTTTATACAGTTTGTAAACCGGTTTTTTGTCACTTTTATGATTCAAAAAATGTTTCAAATAATAGGCGCAAATCCCCCATTTTTGCCTGTTTTCAGGTATCGTACATGGGAAAAGGAGAAAAAAGACTTGACGGATAGCCAAAAAACCTGTATAGTAGTTTGTAACGAATTTGTAACTTTTAGATGGGATTTGCCATATGAATCGAGATATACAAGAGAAAACGCCCCGTGAACGCCGCACACTGCGGCAGTTATGGGAGCTGCTCAAACAAAACTTAAAAGACTGGGCCTGGTACAGCAAGGAACACCCGGATCGCTTTACGCTGGACATTCAAGGCGGCATCAGGCGACTGGCGGGCTTCTTGGGCGAGAGGATCGGCAAGCTGCGCCGTGACATCAAGCGTCTGGCGCGCCGTGAGCGGGAAAATGAGTTCCCCGAATCGGAACGCGGTTTCTTCCAACTGCTGCTGTTTGTGTGGGGTTCGCTGCCTCGTGCTGCGGCGGAAGTCGGTGCACACTTGCGCCATCGCCGTCGCCGCGTCCATGCCCGCGAGCGTCGTAAGGGACGCTGGGAGAATGTAAAGCTGCATCCTGTGGCTTTTTTGAGCGCGGCGTTGGTGATCGCGGCGTTGGCGGTGACGCTGTCGCTGTATACGCTGGGAACGGCGGTGCGTTATGACGGTACGGATCTTGGCACCGTGACGAGTAAGCGGGCGGTGAATGCCGTGATAGACAAGCTGGAAAAGGTAACGCGCCAGACGCTGGGGGATGAGAGCTATACGCTGGATCGGCAGTTAATGGAAACGGCCACAGAGATCGTGCCGCGCAGCGGACTGGAGGGCCGTGATGAGCTGGAGACCAAGCTGTCGGACAAGATCGGTCTGGTGTCATACGGCTATGTGCTGTATGTAAATGATGAGCCCGTAGTGGCAACCACCTTCCCCGGTGCGTTGGAAGAACTGCTGGAGCAGATGAAGATGGGCTACATTACTGCCAATACGGTGGATAGCTATTTTGAAGAGAATGTAGAGATCCGCCAGGAGTATGTGGATGCCTCGTATATGATGAATCTGGGCTATATCGCAGAGATCCTCAATGAAACCAAGCAGGGAGCCGTGACGTATAAAGTCAAGTCCGGCGACACGTACTACGGCATTGCCGATCAGTACGGCATCAGTTTGAAGGAACTGCTGGCACTGAACCCCGGTTATAATGTCAATATGCTTCATGTAGGCGATCAGTTGATGATCTCGCAGGCCGTTCCCTATCTGACGGTGGTGAATGTGGAACGCCAGAACTATATCAGCGATGTGCCCTATCAGATCGAGTATCAGGACGATGCCGGTATGTATCAGGGCGAAACAAAGGTGATTTCTGCCGGTCAGTATGGCAAGGCAGATGTGACGGCCAATGTCACTTATATCAACGGTGAAGAAAAGGCCCGGGAAGTGGTTGCCAGCGTGACGCTGCGCAACAGCGTGACAGAGCTGCAAAAACGCGGCACAAAGGAGCGGCCCACCTGGTATCCTTCCGGATCGTTCGGCTGGCCGTGCTACGGTTCGATCACCGACTACTTCGGCTATCGCAGTGCCCCCACCTATGGTGCATCCACCTACCATGAGGGCATTGATATTTCCAACAGCTACGGCACACCCATCTATGCCTCCGATGGCGGTACGGTAACGCGATCCAGTTGGTTCAGCGGCTTTGGCTACTATATTGAAATCAGCCATGGCAACGGTTTTTCTACCAGCTACGGTCACAACAGTACCCTTTTGGTGTCAGCCGGCGAGCATGTCTATAAGGGACAGCTCATTGCCTATATGGGCTCCACCGGTATCAGCACCGGCAGCCACTGCGACTTCCGCATCTATGTGAACGGAACGCCGGTGGATCCGCTGAACTATCTGCCATAAAGTAAAAAAGTGCTGCACCATGAAAGTGCAGCACTTTTTATGTCATTATTCAAATAAACTGGCTTGGAACGGCATTTCGTACTGTCCCACGCTTTTCAGTTGTTCCGTGTTCTCTGCCGCCAGTGCATCGGTGATGGCCATTTTGCGGATAATATTTTTCACGGTGGAGTCCAGTGCCGTGCCCTCGCGGTAGTCGGCAGGAAAAATGAAGTCCACACGACCTCGGGACAAAAGCTCCTCCACACCCGGTCGGTTGCTGTTTTGATATACGGCGATGGCCTGACCGCCATAGGCACGCATCATCTTCATGCACGGCACATCGCTGAGTCCGTCACCCACATAGATCATGTTGGTAAAGGGGATTCGTTTACTGTCGTCGGGCATGGAAGCGTTGAGATCCTTGTCGTTGGATACCGCCAGCACACCCTTGTTGATACGATAGACGAACTGGGTTTTGGCGGTAAAATTCACATCCAGCTTGGGCCAGACAGGTGAGCCGGACTCATCGTAATAAAATTCGCTGGCATAGACCATCTTGAATTCGTGACTGATACCGCTGCCTTCAATGATCTCCTTCAGACCGGAGGAAAGGACATAGTGCTCAATTTCCACGCCCAAACTTTCACCGAAGGCATTGATGCGCCCGAACCAGTCCTTCACGCCGGGAAACAGCTCGATAGAGCGTCCTTTTTCCACAAGACTTTCCCGTGTCAGGGGAATATCCAGCTCCTTGCACTTACGCAGCATGGTGTACATATACGCCAGAATACCGTCCATCTCCTGTTGCCAGCCGAAGGTATTGGCCTCGTGCCAAAAGGCACCCGGCTCCATGCCCAGACTGGGGATAAAGGCGTAATTTTGCATATCCTGCGTACACAGCGTTTTGTCGAAGTCATACAGCAGCGCAATAATGGGTTTTGTCATCATGTACCTCCCCAAAAAAGAGAAAAGCGGCTCCTATGAGCCGCTTTTTATGTAGCAATCAATTTTCGCTGTCGTAATTGCGGCCGAACTTCAATTCATCAAGACTCAGCTTAAAATCAGCGGCCACATCGTCGTTGGCAGGAGCCGCGGCTTCCTCTGCCTCGCCGGATTCTTCCTCTGCCGCAGTGTCTTCCGCACCGGATTCCTCCGGCGTTACCGGCTCTGCGGTGTTGAGCTGGAACTCCTTGGTGATTTCCTCCTCAATGGCCATTACGGCAGCATCCTCGTCGCTGACGCTGTCATCACAGGCGACTGCCAGCTCCAGCTCCGGCAAAGATTGCAGAAAGGCGGTCTGCTGTGCACACATTTCGGCGCTTTTGGCGATAAAATCAGCCAGATTCTGCTGTGCCATCGCCAGCTTCTGCTCTGCTTCATGCCGCTTCTCGTCAAGAGAGGCGATCTCGGTAGCGGCCAATGCGCGCGCCTCGACCAAAATCTGATCCTTTTCGGTCTGTGCTTCCTGCACCAGTTTGGCGGCCATCTTCTGTGCCGTCAGCAGTGTGGAGCGCATGGCATCCTCTGTGGCGCGGTATTCCTCCACCTTTTCTGCCAGCACCTTCAGCTTGGTCTTTAAGCCTGCGTTTTCTTTATACAGGGCGGTGTAATCCTCGGTCAGTGTGTCCAGAAATTCGTCAATGCTGGCCATATCATAGCCGTGCTTGCGGGTTTCGGGGAATGTTTTTTCGGAAACTTCCTGCGGTGTGAACATAACAATATCCTCCCAGCTTCTCTATTTCTTTACAGATACAGTCCGTTGTTTTCCAGCTCGTCGATCAGATCACCCATAATATCCACGGAATAGGGCGTGATAATATAGGTGTTGGCTGCCACCTTCTTGATCTTGCCTTCGCCGGCATAAGCCACGCCGGAGAGGAAGTCGATCAGGCGACGGGCGATGTCCTTATTGGTGGACTCCAGATTCAGCACTACGGTGCGTTTTTCCCGCAGATGATCGGCAATTTCGGAGGCATTCTCAAAACGCTCCGGCTTGACCAGCACCACCTTGAGCTGGGTGGTAGCGTGAATGTTTACCACCTTGTTGCGGCGTTCCTCGCTGCGACGCTCTTCCTTGCGCTCTTCAAAGGCAGAAATCTCCTTTGCCTTGGGCTGGGGAAAGTCTTCTTCGTACTCGTAGTCGTCCTCGTCGTCATAAGGGTGAATGATTTTCTTCAGTTCGTCCATAAAGCTCATGGAAAAGGCCTCCCAATT
This sequence comes from Eubacteriales bacterium, assembly GCA_030529655.1. Classification (GTDB taxonomy): domain Bacteria; phylum Bacillota; class Clostridia; order Oscillospirales; family Oscillospiraceae; genus Vescimonas. The sequence goes on along the minus strand of JAUMWJ010000028.1, from coordinate 18,843 downwards.
TATTTAGTGTAGTTTCTGGCGCCGAAAATAGCCGTACCCACGCGGATCATGTTACTGCCGCAGCGAATGGCACTTTCAAAATCGCCGCTCATACCCATTGAGATATATTCTAATTTATTATCGTACAAATTTTTATTTATGTCAACATAAAGGGACTGTAATTTCTGAAAATAAGGCACATTTCCATCCTTTACCTGTTCCACAGGGGGAATACACATCATACCGCGCACGCGAATGTGGGGCAGTTCCCCGGCGAAAGCCGCCGCGTCAAACAGAGCATCGGGAGAAAAGCCGCTTTTTGCCTCCTCGCCGCCGATGTTGACCTCCAACAGAATATCCTGCTGTATTTCCAGCTTGGCAGCCACCTTTTCGATCTCCTGCAGCAGCTCCACGGAGCCCACAGACTGGATCAGCGCCACCTTGCCCACCACCTGCTTGACCTTGTTGCGCTGCAGATGACCGATAAAGTGCAGCGGTGCGCCGTCATAGGCGTTTTGCGCCAGCTTTTCCGTCATTTCCTGTACGCGGTTTTCGCCCAGCACATCGATGCCGGCGGCAATGGCCTCCTGACAGGCGGCAGCGTCGTTCATCTTGCTGGCACCCACCAGCGTAATATCCGCGCCGGTGCGGCCTGTGGCACGGGCTGCCTGGTCGATACGCCGGCGAAGCGCCATAATGTTTTCCTGAATCGACATATGAATCTTCCCTTTCTATGCAGAATTGTCTTAGTGTGACGCCTTATCGCATTAAAACGCCGTCGCTTAGTGTGCTGGCGGTCACGATGACCTCGTCACCGTGTCGCAGAATGTCCGTACCCTCCGCCAGAGGATCGGCCTTGACCAGCGAATAGTTATTGCCCTGATAGTCCACAATGCAGGGCTTAAAGCATGCCTCCTGACCGATCATACAGTACACGCCGGTTCGTCCGTCCCCGTCCACACGCAAGGCGCTGGAGGGGATACGCAGACCGTAGTAGGAATCGATCACCAGCTCGCCGGAGAGCTGACGAAGCTGAGATACCTCGCTGAGATATTTCCGGCAGGAGAGCACCACGGCGACCTGCCCGTTTTCTTCGGCGCTGATGCGTTCCACGGTGGTGTCCACATCCTGTGTAAAGCCCTTGGAAAGGCGCAGCGTGACCGTTTGACCCGTATGGAGCCGTTGGGCATCGCTTTGGGCAATGGTGGCGGCAAAATACCATGTTTCGCCGTAGATCATTTTGCCGATACCGCTGCCGGTATCTCCGGGCGACAGACCCTTCAGTGACGAGGGCATGACGCCTTGCAGCATATCGGGTGTCAGCAGGTCTTCATAGCCGTCACAGTGGTAGGAATAGATCCCTGTGCGCTGTGCGGTAATATCCTGTGCGCCGCTGAGCGTACCGCGCAGTTGGCGGATCTGTTCTTTTGCGTCCTCAATGCCTGCCAGAATCTCCTCCTGAGAGGAGAAGGAATAGTCACGCTTCAAAATAGCGCCTTTCAGTGCCGACAGATCCTCCTGTGCCACGGTGTAGTCACCCCCGGCAAGGGACTGCTGCAATTCCAGCACAGAGGTGGTAATGGAGCTGTCCAGCTTCAAGGCGGCATCGCTGTCCAGATAGGAAGAAAGGGCGAATTCCAGTTGTTGCTTTTGCAGCTCCAGCGCCTCGATCTTAGTAACTGTGTCCAGTGCGCCGGCGCTGCGGTAGCTTTGGGCGATAGTTTGTCCCACGCCGATCTTGGCACCTTCGGCAGCCACATGACGCAGCGTACCGTCCACATGGGGCAGTACTTCCTCACTGCGTACCAGATAGCCGGTGGCGGGAATGGTTTCCTCGGTCACACTCTGATAGGCCACGGAGGTAGAAAAGGGCGAGGAAAAATAGTGGTAGCCCTGTACGGCAAAGTACAGCAGCACGGCGGCCAGCAAAGCAATAAACAGCAGCCGGAAAGCGAGGGAAGATTTCATGGCGTTACCTCTTTCAGGTGTCGGTGCCCTCCTCCATCAGAGAAATGGGATGTAAGGGAACGATGGTGGAGATGGCGTGTTTATAGATGATCTGTTGTTTACCGTCGCTGTTGAGCACCACGGTAAAGCTGTCAAATCCGGTCACACTGCCCCGCAGCTGAAAGCCGTTCATCAAGAACATGGTCACGGGGATATTCTGCTTGCGGGCCTGTGTGAGAAAGATTTCCTGTAAGTTGTTTGTCTTTTGCATATCGTCTGCTCCTTTTATATCTTTGTGCGGACGATGTGCGTCCGCCGGAGATTAGCATAACCCCTCGGCGGTGAGAATTTCTGTCGCATTTTGTAATGCGGCGCAAAAATCCGGTGTTTTTTTCCAATAAAACCAGTGGATGTCCTTGTTTCGCCGCAGCCATGTCAGCTGCCGCTTGGCATATTGCCGTGAACGGAGCTTCACCTCCTCCACCGCATCCTTGACGGTGGTGCTGCCCTCCTCCACTGCCAAAAACTGCTTATAGCCAATGGCCTGCAGGGCGGTAGCGTCCTTGGGAAGTCCTGCTTTGAGCAAGTTTTCCACCTCCTGCAAAAGACCTTGCTCCACCATGATGTCTACACGCCTGTCAATGCGCTCACGCAGGTCATTGCGGTCTGCAAAATCCAATCCCAAATAGATGGCATCGTATTTGGGCGGCGTTTCACGGGTGCGGCGGTCGTGCTCGGTGATGGTCTCCCCGGTTTCCAGATAGATCTCCATAGCGCGGATGATGCGTTTTTCGTCTTTCAGGTGGAGCTTTCCGGCGGCTTCGGGGTCAATGGTTTTCAGTTCCTCAAACAGCGGCTCGATGCCCTCTTTTGCTACGCGCTCTTGCAGCATGGCTCGCGTTTCGCCGCTGCTGTCCCCCGGGGCAAAGTCCGTGCCTCGTACTAAGGCGTCCAGGTACAGCCCTGTGCCGCCCACCAGAATGGGTACTTTTCCGCGTGCGAGGATGTCTTGAATACACCCGTCGGCCTTTTCGGCAAACTTTGCCACCGACCAACTCTCTTTCGGGTCAGCCACGGCGATCATGTGGTGGGGAATGCCCTCCATTTCCTCGGCAGTAGGGGCGGCGGTACCCACCGTCATGCCGCGGTAGATCTGCATGGAGTCCACGCTGACCACTTCGCCGCCAAGTAGCTTGGCGATGGCCACACCGAATTTCGTTTTTCCGGAGGCCGTGGGGCCTACCACACAGACAATTTTGGGCATAGTTACTCCTATTTTTATGCGCGCTTGAACATCTTCTCGATTTCGTATTGGGTCAGTCTGACGCAGACGGGGCGTCCGTGGGGGCAGTATTGGATTTCGCCGCTTTGTACCTTTTCCACCAGTGCCGCCATTTCCGAGCGGTCGGTGGTCATGCCCGCCTTGATGGCGCTCTTGCAGGCCATGGTGTGGAGAAGTTCATCTCTTGCCCCGGCGGGGTCGGCACGACCCAGCACCAGTTTCTGCGCCAGTTCCTCCACCGTGGCGGCGGCATCACCGGTGAGTATATCGGCGGGAATTTCCCGCAGCAATACCGTACTGCCGCCGAAATCCTCGCAGGCAAAGCCGAACTCACGCAGGGTGTCAAAGTTTTCCAGCACGATGCTGTACTCCTCGTCCGACAGCGTCACGGCGATAGGCATCAGCAGCATCTGCGCCATCAGCGGCTCGGTGCTCTCTTTCAGCTTGTCAAAACGGATGCGCTCGTGGGCGGCGTGCTTGTCGATGAGATACATCGCACCGCCCTCATCTTCGCAGATGATGTAGGTTTTCAGCACCTCTCCGACGATCCGCCAGGGTGCTTCTTTTTTGGCCTCCATGGTCACCTGCTCCGGTTCGGGCAAGGTGATCGGCTCCGCTTTCTTCGCCGGCGGCGTGATCTCGTAGCTGACGCCTGTCTTGGCGGTGGGTGCGGTAAATGTCTTGGGTTTGTCCACGGAGACATCGTGGAGATACAGGGGTTTATCCACGGGTGTTTCCGGAGATACCCCGGGTTTTACCGGCATGACCGGACGGCTTACATATGAGCCGAGGGGTTTTTTCTCCACTTCGGCGGTTTTTTCACGGAACTCCGTCACTGTCATTTTTTGATAGAAGGACGGTTCGGTTTTTTTCGCCGGTGGCATCTTGTCGTGATCCAGCGCGTCCAGCACCGTGTGGTACACCGCGTCAAAAACCGCACGGTCGGACAGGAATTTCACCACCGTTTTGGCAGGATGAACATTCACATCCACCTGGGTGGTGGGCAGGGTGATGTGCAGCACACAGCCGGGGAACTTGCCCTTGAGCATCCGGTTGCGATAGGCCTCCTCCAGGGCGGCGGCAAGCAGTTGTGACTTGACAAAGCGTCCGTTAACAAAGAACACCTGCTTGCCCCGTGTGCCGTGGCCGCTCAAGGGTTGGGTAATAAAGCCCTCCACGCTGATCTCACCGCCGCAGCCGTGAACCGGCAGCAAGCTGCGGGCAAAATCACGACCCATAGCGGCATAGATGGCGGACAGAAGCTGTCCGTCACCGGGCGTGTGCAACACTTCCGCACCGTCACGGAGCAGCTTAAAGGAAATATCGGGGTGGCTCAGCGCCAGATGGGTGACGATGCCGGTAACGGCACTGCCCTCGGCGCTGTCCTTTTTCATAAATTTCATACGGGCCGGCGTGTTGAAAAAGAGGTCGCGCACGCAGATGGTGGTACCCTCAGGGCAACCGGTATCGGTCACTTCGCCTGCCACGCCGCCGTCCAAATGGAGCATAGCGCCGGTTTCACTTTCCCTTTCGCGGGAGAAAATATCCACATGGGACACGGCGCTGATGGCGGCCAACGCCTCGCCGCGAAAGCCCAGCGTGCCGATGGCGGCGAGGTCATCGGCGGTACGCAGCTTACTGGTGGCGTGGCGCAAAAAGGCGGTGGGAAGCTGCTGCGGCGCAATGCCGCAGCCGTTGTCGGTGATACGCAGGTAGGTCAGACCGCCACGCTCGATCTCCGTCACAATGGCGCTGGCACCGGCATCAATGGCGTTTTCCAGCAGTTCCTTTGCCACGCTGGCAGGACGCTCCACCACCTCACCGGCGGCAATCAGATCCGCCACATGGGGAGAGAGTTGTTGGATCTGGGGCATGGGTTTGACCTCCTTTTTTGTGGGTTTATATTAAAGATTGTTTTGTGGTTTTTGTTAGTTGCCTCCGGCGGGTGACTTTTTGCCGCTGATGGAAAAAGTATGCCCCCGGAGGGATTCAAAATCGCCTTATCACAACTTCTGCTTCAATTCATACAGCAGGTTCAGCGCTTCCAAGGGACTCATGGTATCTACCTGCGCGCGTCTGAGTTGATCGATGGCTTCCGCCTCGCCCATGGCGGTAAAGGACACCTGATCGCTCACCTCTGCAGCAGGTGCTGTGGGACGGCCGGATTCCTCCTCCAACTGATGCAGGATCGTACGGGCGCGGGAGACCACCTGATCCGGCAGACCTGCCAGCTTCGCTACTTCAATACCGTAGCTGCGGTCGGCACCGCCGGAAATGATCTTACGCAGGAAGATAATATCCTCGCCACGGGTGCGTACGGCAATATTATAGTTCTTCACGCCATTAAGGACACCCTCCATGGCGGTGAGTTCATGGTAATGGGTGGCAAAGAGGGTCTTGGCACCCAGTTTTTTACTGTCGGCGCAGTATTCCAGCACCGCACGGGCAATACTCATGCCGTCAAAGGTGGAAGTACCACGCCCGATCTCGTCCAAAATCAGCAGACTGTCGGCGGTGGCGGTGTGGAGAATATCGCTGACCTCCGTCATCTCCACCATAAAGGTGGACTGACCGGCGCTCAGGTCATCGCTGGCACCGATACGGGTGAAAATGCGATCCACCACGCCCAAATGGGCGGCGCGCGCAGGCACAAAAGAGCCCACCTGTGCCATCAGGGCAATCAGCGCCACCTGACGCATATAAGTGGATTTACCTGCCATATTGGGGCCGGTGATGATGGCCACCCGATCCTCTTTCTGCCCCATATAGGTATCGTTGGGCACAAACAGACTGTCACGGCGCATCTGCTCCACTACGGCGTGGCGCCCGTCGTGAATTTCCAACACGCCGCTTTCATCCACCACCGGATGGCAGTAGTTGTTCTTCACCGCCACGGCGGCAAAGGAGCAGAGGGTGTCGATCTCTGCCACAGCGGCGGCAGAGCGTTGGATCCGCGCCACCTGTGAGGCGATCTCCTGACGCAGGGTGGAGAACAGCTCATACTCCAATGCCGAAACACGGTCGGCGGCAGAGAGGATGTCGTGCTCTAAGTCCTTGAGTTCCTGCGTAATATAACGCTCGCCGTTGACCAGCGTCTGCTTGCGGATATAGGTTTCGGGCACCTGATCCTTAAAGGAATTGGACACCTCGATGTAGTAACCGAATACCTTGTTGTAGCCGATTTTCAGCGTGCGGATACCGGTACGCTCTTTCTCGGCGGCCTCCATATTAACGATGATGTCCTTGCCGCCATGGAGGATGCCACGCAGGCGGTCTACTTCGGGATGGAAACCGTCGCGGATAAACTCGCCCTCGCGGACGGAGAAGGGAGGATCGTCCACCAGCGTTTGCCCGATCAAGGCGGCCAAGTCGTTCAAATCGTCCAACTGCTCATTAAGATCGTGGAGGAGACCCTTGGGGAAAGCGGCAAGCTGTGCCTTGACCTGGGGCAGCTTTTCCATAGCCGAGCGCAGCGACACCATGTCCCGTCCACCTGCCGTACCGTAGACGATGCGGCCGATGAGCCGCTCCATATCGGCAATGCCGGTGAGGGCTAAAATCAGCTCCTCACGGGCCATCATATTGTTCACCAACGCGTCCACCGCGTCTAAGCGGCGGTTGATGGCGTTCACGCCCAGTAAGGGACGCTCCAGCCAAGAGCGCAGGCAACGGGCACCCATGGCGGTTTTGGTCTTGTCCAGCACCCACAAAAGGGAACCTTTTTTCTCCTTGCTGCGTAAGGTTTCCGTCAGCTCCAGATTGCGCCGTGTGGTCAGGTCCAGCTCCATAAATTTGCCTTCCTGATAATAGTCCAGCGAATCCACATGATGTAATTCGGTTTTCTGCGTTTCGTAAAGATAGGCGAGCAGCGCACCCAATGCCAGTGCGGCTGCCGGATTATGACGGGGCAGACGAGTCAGCGCATCCTCGCCGTATTGCCTGCGAATCATCTTTTCCGCAGACTCCATGCGAAAATAACTGTCGCTGAGCGTTTCCGTATGGCAATGGAACTTGTTGTGCAGCAGATCGCACAGCACAGCGCAATCGGCCGCATCGCGGTTCAGCACCGCTTCGGCAGGGGAAAAACGACCCAATTCATTCATCAGATGGTTAATACGCGCTCCACCTGCAAAGGCCGTGGCGTGAGTCTTGCCGGTGGAAATATCGCAGGCGCACAGGGCGGCATACTGCTCATCCAGATAAATGCCGGCGCAGAAGTTGGAACGCCCCTCATCCAGACACGCACTGTCGATCACCGTGCCGGGTGTCACCACGCGGATGATGTCGCGCTTGACAAGGCCCTTGGCGGCGGCAGGATCCTCCGTCTGCTCGCAGATGGCCACCTTGTAGCCCTTGGCAATGAGCCGGGCGATGTAGGAATCGCTGGCGTGGTAAGGAATGCCGCACATGGGCGTTTTCTCCTCCGGCGCCTTGTCCTTGGCCTTGTCACGGCTGGTCAATGCCAGATCCAGCTCTTTGGATGCCGTTCGGGCATCGTCACCGAACATTTCGTAAAAGTCGCCTAAGCGGAAGAACAGAATCGAGCCGGGATTCTGCTTTTTGATTTCCAGATATTGGCGCATCATAGGAGTCAGTTCAGCCATACCGCGATGCTCCTTTCGTTTCAGTAATCAGGTGTGCAAAAAAGTGTGGAAAAGGTGGAAAAGTCTTTGTTTTCAACGGCTTTCGACAATTTTCACCCAACAGTTCAATTCATCTCACCGAACAGTGCCCAGGTGTTGCTGTCGGTGATCGTTACATCATGATAAGTGCCGATGGCGCTCTTATCGCCTACCAGGTGTACCAGCCGTCCGCCGGCGGTACGGGCGCTTAACGGCCAACGACTGTCGTCCGTTTCGCCATCCACCAGACAGCGCAGTGTCTTGCCCACATAGGCGGCGTGTAATTGGGCGGAAATCTCGTTTTGGGCATCGCACAGACGGTCAAACCACACCTGTTTTTCCGAGCGGGGCACGGGATCGTCCATTTTGGCGGCAGGTGTACCCGGTCGAGGCGAGAAAATAAAGGTGAAGAGGGCATCAAACCGCACTTCCTTTACCAGATCCACCGTTTCCATGGCCTCTTCTTCCGTTTCGCCGGGGAAGCCGATGATCACATCGGAGGTCAGCACCAGCTCGGGCATGACTTTTCGGGCGTAGGTGATGAGCTCTAAGTATTTCGCCCGATCGTAGGGGCGGTTCATGGCACGGAGCACACGGTCGCAGCCGGACTGCACCGGTAGGTGTAACTGCTTGGCCACGTGTTTACAGCGTGCCATGGTGTCAAACAGTTTATAGGTGGCGTCCTTGGGCTGGGAGGACATGAAGCGGATCAGATAATCGCCCTCGATCTCGTCAATGGCGGCAAGGAGATCGGCGAAGTCGTAATCCCTGTCCAGATCCTTGCCGTAGGAGTTCACATTCTGACCCAAAAGGGTAATTTCCTTATACCCTGCCTCGGCCAGTTCACGGACTTCGGCGAGGATCTTCTCCGGTTCACGGCTGCGCTCGCGGCCGCGGACATAGGGCACGATGCAGTAGGAGCAGAAGTTGTTGCAGCCGTACATGATGGACACCCATGCGCGGATATTGCCCTCGCGCACCACAGGCAACCCCTCGGCAACCTGACCGTGCTCATCGTCAATGGAGAACACACGACCCCGACGGGTATAGACCTGATATAAAAGCTGGGGGAATTTCCACAGCGCCTGCGGACCAAAGACCAGGTCCACATGGCGATAGCTCTTGCGTACCTTTTCCGCCACCTCCGGACGCTGCGCCATACAGCCGCACAGGCAGATGATCTGCTCGGGGTTGGCTTTCTTGGTGTGGGTCAGTGCGCCTAAATTACCGAACACGCGCTTTTCCGCGTGGTCACGAATGGCACAGGTGTTCAGCACGATGATGTCGGCATCCTCTGCACGGTCGGTAAAGGTGCAGCCCATGGCCTCCAGCATACCCATGATATGCTGGCTGTCCGCCACATTCTGCTGGCAGCCGAAGGTATCCACCATGGCTTTCGGCGCAGCACTGCGGCTTTCGTGTATGGCTTTGATTTTCGTTTCAAAATCCCGCTGACGCTGCAAATCCGCGTCCGCGATCAGTACATTTTTTCGTTCCAAAGGGTACCTCCCTGCCATATGGCGACAATCATCTACTTTAATTAACCTATTATAGCACAACTGCAAAATGCCGTAAAGTCTTTTTGCCCATCGCACCTTGCAAAATCGGTGATAATGGGGTATGATAAAGATGAAAAACAGGTAAAGGAAATGACTATGTTGTATTTGATATTACTGGCTGTGCTGATCGGCTTGGATCAATGGCTCAAATACTGGACGGTGTCCCATCTGGCTCTGGGCGAAAGTGCGCCCTTGCTCCCCGGCATCGTGCGTCTGACGCGGCTTCACAACGATGGTGCGGCGTGGTCGAGTCTGTCGGGCAAGACGGCGCTGCTGCTCGTTGTCACCGTGGTGCTGATGGTGGGCGTGGCGGTGCTGCTTCTTAAGAAGATCGTGCGGCATCCCTTGGGCGTATGCGCCTGTATTCTCGTTCTCGGCGGCGGTATCGGCAACATGATCGACCGTATTTTCCGGGGCTATGTGGTGGATATGTTCGAGCTGCTGTTTATTCGCTATCCTGTGTTCAATCTGGCTGACTGCTTCGTGGTGGTGGGCGCGATTTTGGGTGCGGTGTACTATCTGTGGCTGTACGAGAAGGTTGATAAAAAGGAGAAACCCCATGCTCATGACACTGACGGCAACAACTGAAGATGCCGGCGCACGGATCGACAGCTTTCTGGCTGCCCATTTGGACGGTGTGACCCGCTCGGCGGCACAGCGATTGCTGGAGGGCGGCTTGGTGGTATGCGAGGGAAAGACGCTTGCCAAAAACTACCGCCTGCGGGGCGATGAAACGCTCAGCGTGACGCTGCCGGAGGCGGTGGAAACGGAAGTGGCGGCGCAGAACATCCCGTTGGATGTGGTGTATGAGGACGAGGATGTGATCGTGGTGAATAAACCGGTGGGGATGGTGGTGCATCCGGCACCGGGACACAGCGACGGTACGCTGGTCAATGCCCTTTTATACCATTGCGGCGACAGCTTATCCGGCGTGGGCGGTGAAAAACGCCCCGGTATCGTCCACCGCATCGACCGTGATACCAGCGGCCTCATTATTGCGGCGAAAAACGATGCCGCGCATCTTTTTCTGGCATCGCAGCTCAGCGATCATACCCTGTCCCGCACCTATGAGTGCCTGGTGGTGGGCCATCTTAGGGAGGACAGCGGTACGGTAAATGCGCCTATCGGACGCCATCCGGTTGACCGCAAGAAAATGGCAGTCACGGCGAAAAACAGCCGCGACGCCGTGACCCATTGGGAAGTGATTACCCGCTATCCCGGCGTGACCCATGTGCGATGCCGCTTGGAAACGGGCCGTACGCATCAGATCCGTGTCCACATGGCCTATATCGGTCATCCCATTTTAGGCGACACGGTGTACGGCGCCAAAAAACCCGTGCCGGGGCTCACCGGACAGTGCCTGCACGCAGTGGGATTGCGATTTATCCATCCCCGTACAGGCGAGGCGGTGGAACTGCACTGCGAGCTGCCGGAGGAGTTTGAAAATCAGCTCCGTAAGCGGCAAAATAAAATATAAATCATTATAGAGGAGAAAAAACTATGACAAGACAAGAATTGAAAGCAAGAGCACGTGCTCAACTTGGCAAAAATATTTTCGGCAGCATCTGGATGTATGCTCTGCTGGCCTGCTTTATCGTCGGCGCCATTAGCGCTGCTGCAGGCAGCGTTATTCCCGGTGTCGGTGCGCTGATCGTGATCGGCCCCATGAGTTATGGCCTCAATTACGTCTTCCTGAAGCAGGCTCGCGATGGCCAGGAAATGCAGTTGGGCGATCTGTTCAAGGGCTTCACCGATGACTTCGGCCAGACCTTCCTCATTGGTCTGATGACCGGCATTTTCACCTTCCTTTGGAGTTTGCTGTTTGTGATTCCCGGCATTGTCAAGGCCTACGCCTACTCCATGGCCTACTACATCAAGATCGATCACCCCGAATACGACTGGCGTCAGTGCATTGACGAGAGCCAGGCCATGATGAAGGGTCACAAGGGCGAACTGTTCATGCTGGATCTGAGTTTCATCGGCTGGCTGATCGTGGGCTCTATGTGCCTCGGCGTAGGCACCCTGTGGGTCACCCCCTACATGGAAGCATCCCACGCACAGTTCTACGAGAGCATTAAGAGTTACGTGCTGCCGGAATAATAAGTCAATAAATAAAAAAGCATCGGTTATGTTGAACCGATGCTTTTTGTATTTTTTATCCGGCGCGGACCGTTATTGATTCGACAGACATACCATAATGCTCTTGCAACAGAACATTCAGGCGGGATTCATCCATATAACGGCGATATTGGCGGATATAGCCGCGGATCAGCGCCTTCTTGCTCAGTCTTGCCTGATAATAGACCACCAATCCTGCCGCAAAACAGGCAATGGCGGCAATAAAGCCCGCTGTGGTGAATCGAATCAACAGCCCCATCAGTAGAATTGCGCCGAGAAATATGACGCACAGCGGCATCACACGCTCTTTCATCAGCTTGCTGTGCACAGTGCGGGAATAGACACCGCCTGACACCAACTCCCGGGAAAACGGCACATAAAAAGTGAGCAGCTCATAAAAACGAATACCACTGTATGCTGCGCCGAAATAGGACAGAAAACACAGCAGAATTATTTTTAACATCAAGAGAAAAACACCCAAACCCATGGTTTCCTTCTTTCTCAGGCCTACGACCTGTATACCCGACTCACGCAGGCAATTTCCACAACGGATGATATGTCAGTATACTACGATGCCTCACAGGAATCAACCGCAAAACAAAAGAAAAACCTCACTTCTCGATGAAGTGAGGTTTGGTGCGCGGTACAGGACTTGAACCTGTGCGCTCGCGTCGTGTCAGCCGTCTTTCCTGCCCCATTGGAGCACGAAAGACGGCTGACACTCCTTTCTGACGCCTCGCTTTATCCGCCACCGGCGGCGCTTCGGCATCAGACCCATGCCCGTCAAGCGATGCCTGACGGCAAAGAGGCCTCAGATTTCAACTTCTGTCGGACATAAAAAATAAGACCGACCAAAAGGCCGATCTTATTTTTGGTGCGCGGTACAGGACTTGAACCTGTGACCCCATGCACGTCAAGCATGTGCTCTAGCCAGCTGAGCTAACCGCGCAGACAACGGTAATATAATAACTGACAGGGCGATATTTGTCAATACTTTTCTTGCCATTATTCAAAAAATTTGTTATACTGCCATGCAGTAAGTAATCACAAGGAGAGGATCGTATGGAAAAGATCGCATTGGTAACAGGTTCTTCCCGCGGTATCGGACGGGCTATTGCCACGGAGCTGGCTCATCAGGGCTATGCTGTGTGCATCAACTATCGTGTGCGGAAAGACTGCGCGGAGGACTTGGTGGAAAAGCTGACCGCTGAGGGCTGCCGCGCTATGGCGGTGCAGGCAGATGTGGCGGACAGAGAGCAGGTCAATGAAATGGTCAAAAAGGTGGAGGATACCTTTGGCCCCGTTTCCCTGCTGGTGAACAATGCCGGTGTGGCCGGTCAGGCACTGTTTCAGGAAATTACCGACGAGCTGTGGCACCGTTATTTTTCCGTCAATGTGGACGGTTCGTTCCACACCATTCAGGCGGTGCTGCCTCATATGCTCCATGCGCATGAGGGCTGCATTGTGAATATTTCCTCCATGTGGGGTCTGCGCGGTGCAAGCTGCGAGGTGACCTATTCCGCCACCAAGGCGGCGCTGATCGGTCTGACCCGCTCGCTGGCGGCTGAGCTGGCACCCACCCATATCCGCGTCAACTGTGTGGCGCCCGGCGTCATCAAGACCGATATGTTGAACGCCCTGCCCGATGGCGTACTGCCCCAGTTAGCGGAGGAAACACCCCTGCGCCGCTTGGGTGTGCCCGAGGACATTGCCCACGCTGTGGCGTACTTGGCAGACGAGAAAGCCAGCTTCGTCACCGGTCAGGTGCTGACCGTGGACGGCGGATTTATTCTGTAAATCGTATAGAGAATGTGAAACACCCCGAACCAACGGTTCGGGGTGTTATTTTACTCCGGAATGGGCAGAGAATGCATCATGACGCGCCCAAAGCAAGTCAGACTCCGTCCGCTGCCCCGATGGAACACCACGTCCATGTCAGCGCGGTCGCGGTTGAGAGAAAAGAGGTACACCATGCCCAAGGGGTCACGGTAATACTGCTTGCACAGCATATCCCCATCCACACAGAAGATGCCCACATCGCCGTTTTGCAGGGGATCGTGATTCACATACACCACCGAACCGTCGGCAATATAGGGCGCCATGCTGTCGCCTTGGATACGCACCGCCAGCTCCGCGCCCATAGGCACATCGCCTGTAACGGTCAGCGGCTCGTAGTCCTCGCCGAACACCGGCGCGGCAAAGCCCGCGGCAGCAGGAGAACAGTACAGCGGAATGACACGGGGCTCCGCGGTGGGAATATGGCGTTCCAGCTCGTCTTGATAGGCACTCAGCGCCGTCATCAGCGTGCGGACAGTCTGTCGTCCGGTCAGACTCAGATCCCGATACTGTGACAGCAAATGCTGTTCCTCATCTGTCAGCAGCGACGCAGTGCCGTAACGGAAGCTGTCACGGTAGAGATAGTTGGGGTCCACCTGCAGCGCATCAAAAAGCTGCAATAAGATTTCTTCCTTCGGTGTACTGATTCCGGTTTCGTAGTTACCCACAGCAGACTTGGTTACACCCAGACGCGCGGCAAGCTCCGAACGGGAGATCCCCAACTCCTCACGGCGTCTGCGTAACTGCTCACCAAAACTCATAAAACCCTTCCTCCTCGACAATTTCCGACAATTTCATTCTTATAGTACCCCGTTTCCTTGTTCTTGTCAATAAAAATAACAAGAAACTTGTTAAAATACGCTTGACAAGACAAGATACTTGTGCTAAAGTAACCGTACTATCAAGAAACTTGTTCGTTTGCGGTAATATATCCGGAAAATGAGGCAGTTATGCCATGGTGCGAAAAAGAGGCACAAAAGAGGTTCCGAGTGCACGGACAAAAAAACAGCCACCGCAGAAACGGTGGCAGAAAGGAGGATATCATACTTCGCAGTTGTGTGTATGTTGGGGGATGGTGGATTCACCCCGCAAGGGGGTATAAACTTCGACTCCACGCTACCCCCAACAAAAAACAAATCCAAATGGCAAAAGCCATTCGGATTTGTTTGGTGGGGGATGGTGGATTTACCCTCCGGGCATAAACTTCTCATCCACGCGATCCCCCACAGCAAAAAAACAGCTCCACCTGACGGTGAAACTGTTTTTTGGTGGGGGATGGTGGATTCGAACCACCGAAGGCATCGCCAGCAGATTTACAGTCTGTCCCCTTTGGCCACTCGGGAAATCCCCCATACTTATGAAGTTTACTGGAGCTGGTGGACGGACTCGAACCCCCGACCTGCTGATTACAAATCAGCTGCTCTACCAGCTGAGCTACACCAGCACATGACCAGCGAAATACATAGTAGCACACCATTTTTATTTTGTCAACAAAAAATTCAGGCAACGACGAAAATTTTTACACGATTTGTTTTCCTCGAAAGGAGTGCTGAAATACATGACCATGGAACAACTATCTGCCGCTTATTGCCAGGCAGCAGAAGCGATTGCGGCGCGCATCCGCGAACTGAACGACGCCATTAAAGCAAGTGACGATTTGGAGGAAACGGACAAGCTGCGCCGTCGCATTGCAGAACTGCGGCCTTTGCAGCGTGAGGCCCGTGAATTGGCAGATCTGACCGCACATTACTACGAAAGGGACTATTGTCGAAATGGAAAATACACCCTTTGATCCCATTGACATTGCCAGCCTGCACGCGTGGCGGCGCAGCGAAAGCGGCGATAACAGCCCGCGTTTGGAAAGATTATCTCACAATCTGCCTCTGGCGGTGGAGCAGGAGCTGACGCCCTGTCAACGTAAAATGGTGGAAATGCGCTACTTTCAAGGCATGCGTGTCACTGATATAGCCATTGAACTGGGCATCAGTAAGTCCAGCGTGTCCCGCACCCTGCGCCGCGCCAAGGATCGGCTCTACCGTTCACTGCGGTATAGTTTGTGATTTATTTACAAAATTTGTTTTGACGGTGAGCAAGAATCGCCGAAGCGCCGCCTGTGGCGGAAAAAGCGAGGCGGTTTCGAGGAAAAACCCCGTTTGTCGGCTGCGATAGCAGCCGGGAAACGGCTGGTTTGACGGTGAGAAAGAATCGCCGAAGCGCCGCCTGTGGCGTAAAAAGCGAGGCGGTTTCGAGGAAAAACCCCGTTTGTCGGTGAGCGCTGAGGAGCGCAAAGCAAAAGAAAAACGACTTAGCAAAAGCTAAGTCGTTTTTATGGAGCGGGCGACGAGGCTCGAACTCGCTACCTCGACCTTGGCAAGGTCGCGCTCTACCAGATGAGCTACGCCCGCAAAAGCAAGACTCATTATAGCGCCAGGTATAGCGTTTGTCAACCCCTAATTTTTACTTTTTACAAATAATTTCAATCATTCCCGCATTGGCAGCATCGGGATAAAAATTGACCTGCCAATTTTCCTGTGCTCGGCCCAGTTCGCGCTGTACCTGCTGTACCGTGGCTCGAACCGCATCCGCTTCGTGATCAAAATATCCCACGCGAACTACCAACTCCTCTGCGCCGTCCTGTGCCGCCGCCATCAACAGATCATACAGCGCCGTAACGCCGGAGATGTGCACAATGCCGTTTATCTGCTCTGCGCTGCGGCGGTAGCCCAGTGTCAGAGAAATGGCAGTATAATTGCGCGGCTCGTCGTCCATGGTATAGGTCAGATAATCCACTGCATAGGCACCCATAGGCGTTTCCTGCTGCACCTCGCGGCAGGCCTGCTCCGCAGCTTCGGCGGCAGGTATATCGCCGGTGCCATAGTAGAAGATGGTGCCTTCCTCTGCATGGTTGCCAATGAGCACCAACAGGTCGTTTACCAGATCCTGATAGCTTTCGGCACGGAGCACAGAGCGATTTTCGCTTTCATAATAGGTGGAGCTGTGGGGCTCCACCATGCTGTATTCGCGCTCTAAAAAGGAGCCGCAGCCGCTTAAACACAGCATGGCAGTCAGAATCAGGCATAATACGCTTTTTTTCACGGTGACGGTCTCCTTTCAAAGGTTTTTACAGTAATTCCATTTGCTTTTCGTCGCTGTCCTCGCTGCGCAGCAGCGCACCTGCCACGGGAATGGCTCTGGCGCGGTAGCGTGCGTGATTGACGATACCGGTATCAGCCACAGATGCCACACGGTCGAGATGATATTTGGGCTTGAGGGTCATCACCTGCACGCCCTGTGTGGCGCGTGTGGTCTTGGGCGAAAGCAGGGCGGTATGGAAGATCAGAGCACGGGGCTCAGTGGAATAAAGTGCCAGCTCCGCTTCCTCTTTCATGTACAGTATGGCGACCAGCGGTGATTTGTCGCTGTAGGCACCGGTGAGCTTGCGGCGGTTGGAGGTGGTGGCGTAGGACTGCATCGGCACCTTGGCGGCCTTGCCGTTTGCAAAGAAGAACAGCATATGACCGCTGTAGTCACCGGGCAGACACATATAGATCACATTTTCACCCTCGTCCATGTCCAGTTTGGCAGGCAGATAGTCGCCCAGCACAGACGCCTTACTGTCACCGAACTCGCCCACACGGGTCTTGTAGACCTGACATTGATCGGTGAAGAACATGACCTCGGCGGACATGGTGGTTTCAAAGCTCTGACGCAGCGCATCGCCCTCCTTGAACTTCTGCTCGCCGGACATACGCAGGGATTGGGGCGTGATGCGCTTGAAGTAACCCTCACGGCTGAGGAACAGATGCACCGGTGAATCGTCCACCTGCACTTCCTCCACATATTCCTCCACCTCGTGATCGTAGATGATCTCCGTGTGGCGGGGAATGGCGTACTTCTTGCGTACCTGTGTCAGCTCATCAATGATGATCTTGCGGATACGGCGCGGCTGAGAGAGTGTATCCTCCAAGTCGGCAATCTCGTCCTCTAAAGCGGCGGTTTCCTGTACACGCTTGAGGATATATTCCTTGTTGATGTTGCGCAGCTTGATTTCCGCCACATACTCGGCCTGCACCTGATCGATGCCAAAGCCGATCATCAGATTGGGGATGACCTCCGCCTCCTCCTCGGTTTCACGGATGATTTGGATGGCCTTGTCAATGTCCAGCAGGATGCGCTTCAGACCTTTGAGCAGATGCAGCTTCTCTTTTTTCTTGTTCAGCACGAAGTAGACGCGGCGTTTGACACAGTCGGTGCGCCATGCGGTCCACTCGGTGAGGATCTCGCCCACACCCATCACCCGGGGCATACCGGCGATAAGGATATTGAAGTTGCAGCTGACGGTATCCTGCAAGGGTGTCAGTTTATAGAGTTTGGTCATCAGTTTGTCGGGATCCACGCCGCGCTTGAGGTCGATAGCCAGTTTCAAACCGCTCAGGTCGGTTTCATCGCGCATATCGTTGATCTCTTTGATCTTGCCCAGCTTGATCAGCTCCGCCACCTTGTCCAAAATCGCTTCCAAAGAGGTGGAATAGGGAATCTCATAGATCTCGATAAGGTTTTCTTTCTTATCGTAGCGGTACTTGGCACGCACCTTGATACCGCCGCGACCGGTGCGGTATACCTCCCGCAGTTCGTCCGGATTGCAGATCAGCTGACCACCGGTGGGGAAATCCGGTGCCAACAGGGTTTCGGTAATGTCGTGGTCGGGGTTTTTCAAAAGGGCAATGGTGGTGTCACACACCTCACCTAAGTTGAAGCCGCAGATCTGGGACGCCATACCAACGGCGATACCCTGATTGGCGCTCACCAGTACGTTGGGGAACGTGGTGGGCAGCAGGGACGGCTCTTTCATGGTGTTGTCGTAGTTGTCCACGAAGTCCACCGCGTCGCAGTCCAGATCACGGAACAGCTCGGCGCAGATGGGAGATAGCTTTGCCTCGGTGTAACGGCTGGCGGCATAGGCCATGTCACGGGAGTAGACCTTACCGAAGTTACCCTTGGAGTCCACAAAGGGGTGGAGTAGGGATTCGTTGCCCTTGGCAAGACGCACCATGGTTTCGTAGATGGCGGCATCACCGTGGGGGTTGAGGCGCATGGTCTGACCGACGATGTTGGCACTCTTGGTGCGGCTGCCGGTCAGAAGCCCCATCTTATACATGGTATACAGCAGCTTGCGGTGAGCGGGCTTGAAGCCGTCGATCTCGGGAATAGCACGGGAGACAATGACGCTCATGGCGTAGGGCATATAGTTGCTGTCCAGCGTTTCGGTGATGGGCTGGTCGATGACGGCGCCACGCAGACCCATCACATTGGGGTTATTGATATGTCGGGTGGTTTGTTCGGTGTCTTTCTTCTTGGCCATTGAAACAATGTCCTTTCTTGCAATGATATAGTAACGGGGAATGATATATTTGTAATTCTTTTCATTGCCTCCGGCGGCCTACTTTTTTCATCAGCGAAAAAAGTAGGCAAAAACGCCGCCAAAAACCTATGGTTTTTG